>JANMXL010000192.1:0-14560 GCA_031380885.1 Burkholderiales bacterium
ACGCACCAGCTCGCGCCCTCGCCTGCCGCGAAGTTTTCGGACTCGGACCCATCGGCGTGGAACGCACCCTCGAACAGCGGGATCAGCGGGTCGGCGTTCAGCGTCTGCATCAGGTAGTCGCGCAGGCCGCCCTGGTACAGCCAGGTCTGCACCTCGTGTTCGGCGCGGCCGGTTTTCTCGATCGTCAGCGACACCGTGGCACCCGGCATCAGCACGGCCTTGCTGCGCAGCAGATGCATCAGGTCGGCCTTCGGCAGCTCGATGCTGTCGAAGTATTTCGCGTCGGGCCAGGCGCGCACCGTGGTGCCGCTCTTGCGATCGCCCGACGCAGCCGACAGCACCGTTTTGCGCAGCACCAGCGGCTCGACCACGTCGCCACCGGCGAACGCGAGCTGCGCCACCTGGCCCTCACGGAACACCGTGACCTCCAGCCGCTTCGACAACGCATTGGTGACGCTGACGCCCACGCCATGCAAGCCACCCGAAAAACTGTAGGCGCCGCCCGCGCCCTTGTCGAACTTGCCACCTGCATGCAACTGAGTGAAAACGATTTCGACCACCGGCCGCAACTCTTCAGGATGCATGCCGAACGGGATGCCTCGACCGTCGTCATGCACGCTGACCGATTGGTCTGCGTGCAGCGTCACATCGATGCGCTTGCCGTGCCCTGCCAGGGCCTCGTCGGCGGCGTTGTCGATCACCTCCTGCACGATGTGCAGCGGGCTGTCGGTGCGGGTGTACATGCCCGGCCGTTGCTTGACGGGCTCCAACCCCTTGAGCACGCGGATCGATGATTCGCCGTAGCTGGCGGGGCTGGCGGAAGTGGGGGCGGATGAGGAACGTGCAGGGAGGCGGGTGACCATGGCGGCGGATTGTAGGGAGCGGGTTCACGCGGCCGACAGCACCCGCCGGGCGGTTCCTTCCATGCGCTGGCATACATTTCCGCACGCGCCCCCGCCCATCGACATGACCGATCCTTCGACGCCCGACGGGTGCCTGCCCTCCAGCCACACCGGCCTCGCGGCCTCGGCCTGGGTGCGGCGCTGGTCACACCTGGTGGCGGCCGACAGCACCGTGCTCGACGTGGCCTGCGGCAGCGGCCGCCACACCCACTGGTTCCAGGGTCGCGGTTGCGTGGTCACGGCGGTGGACCGTGATGTCGCAGCGCTTCAAGGCCTGCAGGGTGTGGCGCGCACCGTGGTCGCCGACCTCGAAGGCCAGCCGTGGCCCTTGCCCGGTGAAACATTCGCTGCCGTGGTCGTGACGAACTACTTGTGGCGCGCGCTGCTGCCCGACATCGCCCGCAGCGTCGGCAACTCGGGTGTGGTGATTTACGAAACCTTCGTCGAAGGGAACGCCCTTGTCGGCAAGCCCTCCAACCCCGACTTCCTGCTGCGCACGGGTGAATTGCTTCAATTTGCAGCCGCCCACGGGCTGCGGGTGGTGGCCTACGAAGATGGTTTTGCAGGCCACCCCGATCGGTGCCTGCAGCGCCTCGTCGCGGTACGTCCCTCGGCCGAAGCTGCCGATGCGCAGCGCCATCTGTTGGATCCCCCGTGAACCCTCGCCGCGCCAGCTAAAATGGAAGGCTTGCAAGGAATTCCCATGAAACCGATCACTGGCAGCATCGTTGCGCTGGTCACGCCGATGCACGAGGACGGCAGCGTCGACTACGACACGCTGCGCAGCCTGATGGACTGGCACATCGCCGAAGGCACCGATTGCATCGGCGTGGTCGGCACCACCGGCGAGTCCCCCACGGTGTCGGTCGAAGAACACTGCGACATCATCCGCATGGCGGTCGAGCATGCACGCGGGCGCATCCCGATCATGGCGGGTGCCGGTGGCAATTCGACGCGCGAGGCGATCGAGCTGACGCGCTATGCGAAGGACGTCGGCGCCGACTGTGTGCTGTCGGTCGTGCCCTACTACAACAAGCCTTCGCAAGAAGGCATCTACCAGCACTTCAAGGCGATCGCCGAAGCGGTCGATACGCCCATCGTTCTGTACAACGTGCCCGGCCGCACGGTGGCCGATATGCAGCCGGAAACCACGCTGCGTCTGGCGCAGTTGCCCGGCATCGTCGCCGTCAAGGAAGCCACCGGCAACATCGAACGCGCGGCCTGGCTGATCAAGCACGCGCCGCCTGGCTTCTCGATCTATTCCGGCGACGATCCGACCGCCATCGCGCTGATGCTGCTGGGCGGGCACGGCAATGTCAGCGTCACGGCCAACGTGGCGCCGCGTGCGATGCACGAACTCTGCGTCGCCGCGATGGCCGGCCAGGTGCGTGAAGCCACCGCCATCCACATGCGCTTGCTGCCGCTGCACAAGCACCTGTTCGCCGAGCCCAGCCCGGCACCGACCAAATGGGCGCTGGCCCAGCTGGGCCGTTGCAAGAACACGCTGCGCCTGCCACTGGTGCCGCTGACGCCGGCAGGTGTCGCCACCGTCGGCGCGGCCATGCGTGATGCAGGCTTGCTGTGAGCGGCCATCCGCCGCGTTCCTTTCCTGAGATGTCCTTTTTTTCGCCACCGGCGACCAATGGGCTGCGCGGCACTTGCGCCGCCGCCACCCCCACGGAGATGAACAACGTGACAGATACGAAACAAGACCGCTTCGGCTCCCCATCGCACCGTGGCTTGCGCGCCCGGCGCCTCGCCAGCTCGGTGGTGGTGATCAGCCTCGCGGGTTGCACCTCGGTGGGCGGATTGTTCAAGGGTGACAAGGTCGACTACCGCGCCCAATCGGCCCAGACGCAAGGCCTGGAAGTGCCGCCGGATCTGACGCAGCTGGCGCGCGACTCCCGCTACAAGCAAGATGGCTCCGGCGTCGTCAGCGCGGCAACCTACCAGGCGCCGTCGTTTGGCGGCGGCACCGGCGGCGCCGCGAACACACCGGGTGTGGCGCCCAACACCGATCCGAACGTGACCATCGAGCGCAGTGGCAACGACCGCTGGATCGTCACCACGCTGCCCCCCGAGCAGGTGTGGTCCAAGCTCAAGCAGTTCTGGGGCGAGCGTGGCTTCACCCTCGCGGTCGAGCAGGCCGACGTCGGCGTGATGGAAACCGAGTGGAACGAGAACCGCTCGAAGATCCCTCAGGACTTCATCCGCTCGACGATCGGATTGGTGCTGGATTCCGTCTGGGACAGCGGTGAGCGTGACCGCTACCGCACTCGCGTCGAGCGCAGCGACAAGGGCAGCGAGATCTACATCAGCCACCGCGGCGCGGTCGAGGTGTTGACCGGCTCGAACAAGGACAGCAGCACTTGGCAGCCCCGCGCGCCCGAACCCGAACTCGAAGCAGAAATGCTGCGTCGGCTGCTGCTCAAGCTCGGCGCGCCGGAAGAGAAGGCCACCGCGCTGGTCGCCCCAGGAGCGCTTGCGCCCGCACGTGCGCGACTGGTCTCAGGCGGCCCAGCGGGCATCATCGAGGTGGACGACGATTTCGATCGCGCCTGGCGGCGTGTTGGCTTGGCGCTCGACCGCAGCGGTTTTGGGGTGGAAGACCGCGACCGCGTGCAGGGCTTCTACTATGTGAGCTACACCGATCAGAACGAGGCTCCAACGAAACAGGAGCCAGGCGTGATCAGCAAGCTGTTGAATTTCGGCGGCTTCGGCAACGACAAGAAGGACCCGAAGCAAGCGGTTCGCTACCGAGTGCAGGTGAAGGGCGATGGGCAGCGCAGCAAGGTCACCGTGCAGAACTCGGAAGGTGGCGCGCCCAACAACGAAGTCGCCACACGGCTGGCCAAGCTGCTGGTAGACGACCTGAAGTAGTCATTTGCAACCGCCCACAAAAAAGCCGCCCCAAGGCGGCTTTTTCACATCGGTGGGAGCCGATCACTTCTTCATCATGTCCTTGGCGGCATCGGCGGCCTTGGCAGCTGCGTCCTTGGCGGCGTCAGCAGCCATATTGGCGGCATCCTTGGCAGCGTCAGCAGCCATGCCAGCACCACTGGCGGCGCTCATCGTCGCATCGGCAGCGGCCGAAGCAGCGGTGTCAACAGCGGATGCAGCAGCGGCTTCAACAGCAGCCACGGCTGGAGCAGCGGCGGCAGAAGCTGCTTCCATGGCCGGAGCGGCCATTTCGTCCTTCTTGCCACAAGCGGCGAGAGCAACAGCAGCAAACAGGGTGGCCAGCACGAGCGACTTGTTCATGTTCATCCTCAGTAAAAAAGGTCGATAAAAGGAAAGGGTCCAGAGTTGCCGCCTGAACGACAAACCCAAAACTCAGGAGCTAAAGGCCAACAAACCCTTAGGCTACAGCCGCCTAGTATATGGCGCGGCCGGAAAATGAATCACAAACCGAGCGTGCTCGACGGGAAGGCGTCGACGGATCGTTGCATCAGCACGTCAAGCTGCTCCCGGGCGCGAACCGCGTCAGCCAGATCCGTGGACAGCGATCCACGCCAGCGCTCGCGATCGACCAGCCTCAGCGTCACGCAGCCGGGCACCAGCAGCAGGCAGGGCAAGGGATACGCGAGCGACTCGTCGGGCGTTCGGCAATGCACCACATGCGAGCGTTGTCGCCGCCATTGCACCCACCGTGGATGCTGCCTCTGAAGGCTGTCGTAGCTGGCGGCCAGCACGTTGCAACGGCGGTGCGCACCGGCCCACTGCGACAGGTGCAGGACAACCTGCGGATCGTTGAGCGGCCAATCGGCAAAGTCTTCGTCGCACAGCCAGATCTCGCGCGCTCCCTGTGCTGCGATGTGCGCAAACGCTGAGCGCACGGCCGACTGAAACTGGGCTCGGGTTTCGATCAGACCCTGGGCTGGAAGATCCACGGTTCAACCTCCTCGCTGGGATGGCGTCACGCGCAGTTTCTCAACTTCAAGCCTCGCTCGCAACGGCACACAACCATCCCTGGAAAACCCAGGATTGCAGCAGCTCCCAGGCGGGCGCGCTGAGCTGCGTCACCGCCTTCCCATCGAGAGCGCGATGGTCAGCCAAGCGCTGTATCAAGCGGGCGTCACGCCCCGAAGCCACGAAGGATTCACCGTTGATGAACACATGGCTGCCGTCGTACAGCATGCGGGTGCGCCGATCGAGTGCCACGGCACAGCGGCCCGGCAAAGCCTCGACCGGCTCGAACCAGGTCTGCGCCTTCGGCTCGCTGAGCCATTCGCCCAGCGCACAGTGCAGTGACGACGGATCGTCGACCAGGCGCCTGACCGCATCGGTGGCGAACTCGGCCAAGCGCGCGGGAATGCGCGCGGGTTGATCGGTGGCGGCCTGTGATGCATCGCGATAGCGACGCCCGCTGCCATCGTCGTCATCGGCTCCGTCGAGCATGCGCTGCAGCACCTGCTGGCCCACTTCGTTGCGCGTCGGCGCCCGAAAGCCGATCGACGCGGTGAGGCACTCACCGTCGGCCACGCCGTCGTGCGCCCAGCCCGGCGGCAGGTACAGCATGTCGCCCGCCTCCAGCGTCCATGCCTGTTCAGGCTCGAAGTTCGCCAGGATCTTCACCGGCATGTCGGGCACGAGCACGGGCTGCTTCGTGCGACCGATGCGCCAGCGGCGGCGGCCTGCCAACTGCAGCAGGAACACATCGTAGGAATCGATGTGCGGACCGACGCCGCCGCCATCGGTCGCATAGGAAATCATCACGTCATCGAGCCGCACATCGGACGCGAACCGGAAGCGCGACAGCAAGCGATGCGCGGCCTGCAGATGCAGATCGACGCCCTGCACCAGCAGCGTCCAGCCCGGCCGGGCGAGCGGCGGCAACTGGCGCCGGGTGAACGGCCCATGGCGCAAAGACCAGTTCGCACCCCGTTGCTCGATCAGCCGCGACTCGACCCCTTCGGTGGCCGCCAGCGCGAACAACGCGGCGCGGTCGAGCGCCGGTTCGCCACCCGGCAGCGCCTGGCGGATCAGCAAGGGTTTCTTCTGCCAATGGCGGCGCATGAAGGCCTGCGGGCTGAGCCCGCCCAGCAGCGGTGTGGCGATGTTGATGGTCATGCGCAGGATTGTCCATGTGCGATCATTTCCCGATGCACATCCAGTCCCCCTGCGTCGTCGCCCTCACCTGGCGACTCGAAGACGCCCAAGGCCAGTTGATCGACGAACTGGCGCAACCCGTGGAATTTTTCTATGGCGGTGTCGATCTGCTCGAACAGGTCGAAGCCGCGCTGCTGGACCAGGCCGTCGGCTTCGAAGCCTCGCTGCACCTCGAACCCGAACAGGCCTTCGGTGACTACGAGGCGGGCCTGGTGTTCTTCGAGGAACGCTCGGTGTTTCCCGGCGGCATCGAGGTCGGCATGCAGTTCGAGGGCGTGCCCGCAGGCGCGGTGACGCCCGACATGCCCGCCGACGTGCTCTACACCGTCACCGAGGTGTACCCGACGCATGTCGTGCTCGACGGCAACCATCCGCTGGCCGGTCTGGCGCTGCGCCTCCACCTGAAGGTGCAAGCGGTGCGCACGGCCACGGCCGATGAGATCCAGGCGGGCAGCGTCGGGCAACCGGCCTTCAGCGTGCTCAACGCGCTGCCGCCCGGCCCTCATTTGCACTGACCTGCACTGATCTGCACCGACCGGTCGGCGTGGCTTCAGCGTGCCCCGGTCGACCCGAAACCGCCTGCGCCGCGGTCTGATTCGTCGAACGCCTCGACACGGCGAAAGCTCGCCTGCACCACCGGCACGATGACGAGCTGCGCAATGCGCTCCATTGGCTCCACGGTGTAAGCCACCTGGCCGCGGTTCCAGCAGCTGACCATCAGCGGGCCCTGGTAGTCGGAGTCGATCAGCCCGACCAGGTTGCCGAGCACGATGCCATGCTTGTGCCCGAGCCCCGAGCGCGGCAGGATCATCGCGGCGAGACCCGGATCGGCGATGTGGATCGCCAGACCGGTCGGAATCAACCTCGTCTGGCCGGGCTCGATCAGCAAAGGCTCATCCAGGCAAGCGCGCAGATCCAGCCCCGCACTGCCCGGGGTGGCATAGGCCGGCAACGCGTTGGCCATCCGCGCATCGAGCAGCTTCACATCGATCGTTGTCATTTCGGGGTCCCCGTGGAGGTCAGCCGCTGCGCGATGTCCGCGATCAGCCACCGGGCCAGCGTCAGTTTGTCGGCCGGTGGCAGGTCGCGGTGACCCTGCGCATCGACCAGCACCAGCGCGTTGTCATCGCGCCCGAAGGTGGCCGGGCCCAGGTTGCCAACGATCAGCGGCACCTGCTTGCGTTCGAGTTTCTCGCGCGCATGCTTCAGCAGGTCGTGGCTCTCGGCCGCGAAACCGACGCAAAACGGGTGGCCGGCTGCCAGCGCCTGCAGCGCGACCGCCGCCAGGATGTCGGGGTTCTCGGTCAGCGCGAAGGTGGGTGCGACCTTGCTGCCGTTCTTCTTGATCTTCTGCTCGGCAAGGCTGGCGGGCCGCCAATCAGCGACCGCGGCGGTGGCGATGAACACCTCCTGCGTCGGTGCCAGTGGGATGACCGCGTCGGCCATCTGCAAGGCGGTGCGCACATCGACGCGCCGCACACCGCGCGGCGTGTTCAGGTGCACTGGCCCGGCCACCAACGTGACCTCGGCACCCGCTTCGGCCGCCGCCCGCGCGATCGCAAAGCCCATCTTGCCGCTGGACAAATTGGTGATGCCACGCACCGGGTCGATCGGCTCGAAGGTGGGCCCGGCGGTGATCAGCACCCGTTTGCCTAGCAGCGGCTTCGGGCGAAAGAAGCCGATCAACTCCTCCAGCAGTTGCTCGGGTTCGAGCATGCGGCCGTCACCCACTTCGCCGCAGGCCTGCTCGCCGCTGTCGGGGCCCAGCAGGTGGGTGCCGTCGGCGCGCAGCTGGGCGGCATTGCGCTGCGTCGCCGGATGCGCCCACATCTCGCGGTTCATCGCGGGGGCGATCAGGAGCGGGCAGGTCTCGATCGGGCGCGCCAGGCACAGCAGGCTCAGCAGGTCGTCGGCGCGGCCATGCAGCAGCTTGGCCATGAAATCGGCGCTGGCCGGCGCCACCAGCACCGCGTCGGCCTGCCGCGTCAGGTTGATGTGCGCCATGTTGTTGGCGTTGCCATCGACATCGCGCGTGTCCCAGGCGCTGGTGAACACCGGGCGGCCCGACAGCGCCTGCATCGTCACCGCGGTGATGAACTGTTCGGCCGCTTCGGTCATCACGACCTGCACCGCGGCCCCGGCCTTCACCAGTGCGCGCGCCAACTCGGCCGCTTTGTAGCAGGCAATGCCACCCGACAGGCCGAGCACGATGTGCTTGCCGTGCAGGTCACCGGTCGGCGGTGGGATCGGGGCGGAAACGTCGGTCATCGTCGGTACGTCAGGCATTCAAGGGAGAACTTTCAAAGCGGCTTCCACGCCCGTTCGGCATGGTTGAAGTTGACCAGCACGCGCACCGCCTTCCCATAGACCTGCTCGTGCGGCAGGAAGCCCCACTCGCGCGAGTCGGCGGAGGCATCGCGGTTGTCGCCCAACATGAGGTAATGGCCTGCCGGCACGGTGCATTGCCATTCGCCAACGCGCGGCGACTGGCAGTGTGCGCCCAGGCCGGCATCGTCGAGGTTCAGCGGCGTGCGGCCGAGGACGAACGGATTGATCTTCAGCACCCGCGCTGGCGCAGCGGCCGATTCGAGGACCATCCACTGGCCGCGGTCTTCGTCGGTGCGGCGCACCCGCTGCCGGGCCAGTTCATCGTCCTCCAGCATCTCCGCCTTGGCCGGCTCGCCGTTGATGGCCACGACGCCGCCAGCAAACGACACCACATCGCCCGGCATGCCGACCAGCCGCTTGACGTAGAACTGCGACACATCGTGCGGGTAGCGGAAGACGACCACGTCGCCGCGCTGCGGCTGCCCGAACTCGATCGCGGTGTTGGTGAACGGCAGCCGTGGCCCGTAAGCCAGGTGGTTGATCAGCAGGTAGTCCCCGACGCGCAGCGTCGGCTCCATCGACCCCGATGGCACGCTCGGCCAGTCGGCCACCGCGACACGGCAGGTGAAGATCAGCGCCACGACGACGAACAACTCGGTCCCCAGGCTCGCCCACAACGGCCGGCGCAATGGCGGCTCGGCCATCTGGCGCAGCTTGCGTCGCCAGGTCCAGCGGCAGGCGCCTGCGGCCACCATCACGCCAAACAGGAATTCGTTGTTGGACAAGCCGATTTGCATGGGGGGCGGTCGAATACGTCGCGAATGATCAGTGTGGGCATCAGCAGGGCGGCAGGTGACCGATTGTGTCCATCCAATGCGCTGGCGGCGGCCTCGCAACACAATGCGTTGCAAGGCCAGCGCAGCACCGCCAGCCACCGACCCTGGAGTATCCCGCCTTGAAACCCACCGCGTCGTCCGCTTCAGCACCCACAGCGCACCCTGCCGCCGATGCGGCGCATCGCCTGGTGCAGGTCCATCGCGAGAACCCACAGCAAACCCGCCGCGAGCTGATCGATGGCTTGAGCGCGGCGCAGGCGACGACCTCGCCGAAGTACCTGTACGACGCCCTGGGGTCGCGCCTGTTCGAGGCCATCACCGAACTGCCCGAGTACTACCCGACACGCACCGAGGCGGCGATCCTGTCGGCCAACGCCGTGGCGATGGCGCAGGCGATCGGCCCCGTCGACACACTGATCGATCTGGGGGCGGGCAGCTGCGCGAAGGCGCTGCGGTTGATCCCGTCGCTGCGCCCAGCGCGCTACGTGGCGGTCGACATCTCGGTGGGCTTTCTGGAACAAGCGCTGAACGACGTGCAGCGCCAGCACCCGGCGCTCGAGGTGGCCGGTGTCGGGCTGGACTTTTCCAGCACGCTGGCGCTGCCGACGGACGTGGTGCAAGGCCGCCCGGTGTTTTTCTACCCCGGATCGAGCATCGGCAACTTCACACCCGCGCAGGCCGAGATTTTTCTGGCCAGCGTGCAACGCCAGGCGACCGGCGGCGGGCTGCTGATCGGGGTCGATCTCATCAAGGGCGTCGAATGGCTGGAGCCGGCCTACGACGACGCGCTGGGGGTCACCGCCGCCTTCAACCTGAACCTGCTGCGCCACCTGAACCGGCTGATCGGCAGTGATTTCGACCCACGGGACTGGCGCCACGTGGCGTTCTTCAACCGCGACGCTTCGCGCATCGAGATGCACCTCGAAGCACGCCGTGCGCTGGTGGTGCGTTGGCCAGAAGGCGAGCGGCGCTTCGCGGTCGGCGAGCGGCTGCACACCGAAAACTCCTGCAAGTACAGCGTCGAGCGTTTCGCCGGCTTGCTGCAATCGGCAGGCTTTTCGCACAGCCGCTGCTGGGTCGACGCGCAGGGCTGGTTCGCGGTGTTCTGGGCGCAGGCCTGAACGCTGGAAAGGTCAAGTCCAGCGCGAAGCCGCTGCGGGACAAGCTGCCCTTTGGCGGCTCGATGCGGGCCTCACTGTCGCCGGGCTGGATGCTCGGTCGCTACATCAGCGGCTTCGGCGAGGGCTGGCTGATCATGAAGACCAAAGGTGCGTTGCAACTCAAGGCCATCGTGCGCACCACGCTGTGCTGAAGGTCATCCGAGCGATCCGTCTTTCGCACGCCGCTGGCGCAGCGCCTCGTACAGACACACGCCACTGGCGACCGACACGTTCAGGCTCTCGACAGCGCCGCGCATCGGCAGGCTGACCAGCTCGTCACAGGTCTTGGTGGTCAACTGGCGCATGCCCGCGCCTTCTGCACCGAGCACCAGCGCCACCGGGCCGCTCAGGTCGATGTCGTACAGCGATTGCGTCGCGGTGTCCGACGTGCCGATGATGCGAATGTTGCGGTCCTTCAATTCGTTGAGCGTGCGCGCCAGGTTGGTGACCATGAAGTAGGGCACCGTGTCCGACGCGCCACTCGACACCTTGGCCACCGTCGCGTTGACACCGACCGCGTGGTCCTTAGGCGCGATCACCGCGTGCGCGCCGGCACCGTCGGCCACACGCAGGCAGGCGCCGAGGTTGTGCGGGTCGGTGATGCCGTCGAGCACCAGCAGCAGCGGATTGCCGTCAGCGGCATCGAGCTCGTCCAGCGTGTCGTCGATCGACCGGCTCAGCGCCACCGGCTCGACGCGTGCGACCACGCCCTGGTGACGGTGCGTGCCACACAGCTTCTGCAGCCGGGTGTCGTCGCTGTCGATCAGCTTCGAACCGGCCGCCGTGCAGCGCTCGACGAACTGGCGCATGCGCTGGTCGCGGCGGGAGGTGTCGAGGTGGATCTCGACGACGGATTTCGGCGTGGTCTTCAGCCGGACGGTGACGGCGTGGAAGCCGAACAGGATCTTGTTGCTCATCGGCCGATGGTAGCGGCTGGGGTCGGCTCAGCCCTGCGCGGTCATTGCTGCGGATGGAGCAGCCACGCCGCTGCCATCACCGCACCGATCAGCACCGGCTGGTGCAGCATGTAAAAACTGAGGCTCCAACGGCCGAGCGCGGCCAGCGGTCGGCCTGGCAGCCGCCATACCGCCGGCAACGCGCCGCTCAGCCACACTGGGCGATGACGCACGGCCCACTGCCCAGCCGCCATCCCCCACAAGGCCACACCCAGCCACGGCAGCACCGGCACATAGTCTTCGGTGATCGGCTTGTGGGTGACCAGGCCGACCCAGTTGGTGGTGCGGGTGTCGAAGAACGGGTGTTGGACGATCAGCGGCATCAGCAGCGCCACCAAACCCAACGGCCACAGCCAGCGGCCCGCCGGCGCCACCAGCCGCAGCAACAGCAAGATCACCGCGATGCCGTGCAGCACACCGAAACTGATGTAGGTCTGCGGGAACATCAACGCCGAGCCAAAGCTGACCCCCACCGCACAGCCGGCAATCTGCGCCCAGCGCCGCCAGAAGCGCCGCATCGTCTGGCCCTGTTCCAACGCCACCGCCTGCCCGAGGCCGACGCAGAACAGGAACAGCGTGACGATCGCGCTGCGCTGCACCGTCCACAGCGGATCGGTGTGGAAGTCCTGCCAGATGAAGCCGTAGTAATTCAGGTCGAAGCAGAAATGGAAGGCGGCCATCCAGACGATGGCCACGCCGCGCAGTGCATCGAGCCGCTCGTAGCGATCGACGCCACCGGCCTTGCCGCCCGACGGCGCCATCACGCCGCTCGCACCCGACTCAAGGCGCGGTGGCGCCGAGCAGCGCAGTCGGCAGCTCGATCTGGCCGTTGGCCTTGAAGGTCGACCCTCTGAGCATCGATCCGCCGATCTTGCCGCGGATCGCGTAGGTGATGCTCGAGCGGTCGCCATTGGCGAAACTGAGCCCCTGGCGCAGCACCGAGATGGCCGACACCGACACCGGCACCGAGATCACCGACTCGCTGTAGCGCGGCACCGAGCCCACCTGATCACTGACGCCGCTGGCAAAGCTCAGGCCGCGCAGATCGACCTCGAGCGCCACGCCGTCGAAGTCGACCGGCGTGTCGTTCGGGTTCTGCACCCGCAGCTTCATCGCCATGCGCAACTCCAGGCCCTGCCCCGGCAGCGGTTCGATGCCGACCAGGCTGATGCGCAGCGGATCGCGCAGCGGCAGCTGCGAACACCCAGCCGCCACGCCCACCATCACCAGCCACAGCAGCGTCTGCAGGAATCTGTTCATCGACATCTCGGAGGTGGATCGGGTGGATCGGATCGACGTATTGAAGTGGCAGGTTGTCTCAGATGCTAATGGCCCGCGCTAGCCCACCCAACGCCGCGCGTTGCGAAACATCCGCATCCACGGGCTCGGATCGCTCGGCATGCCCGACGTCCAACTCATCTGCAGATTGCGGAACACGCGCTCCGGGTGAGGCATCAGCACGGTGTAGCGCCCGTCCGGGGTGGTCACCGAGGTCAAGCCGCCCGGGCTGCCGTTCGGGTTGAACGGGTAAGCCTCGGTGGCCTGGCCCGCGTGATCGACGAAGCGCATCGCACGGTGCACGGCCTTGACATCGCCACGCTGAGAAAAGTCAGCGAAGCCTTCACCATGCGACACCGCCACCGGCAGCCGGCTGCCGGCCATGCCGGTGAACAGGATCGACGGGCTGTCCAGCACCTCGACCAGACTGAGCCGCGCCTCGAACTGCTCGCTGCGGTTGCGGGTGAACTTCGGCCACGCCTGCGCGCCGGGGATGATCGGCGCCAAGGCCGCCATCATCTGGCAGCCGTTGCACACGCCGAGCGCGAAGGTGTCGGGGCGGTTGAAGAAGGCGGCGAACTGTTCGGCGAGTTGCGGGTTGAACAGGATCGACCGCGCCCAGCCTTCGCCCGCGCCCAGTGTGTCGCCGTAGCTGAAGCCGCCGCAGGCGACGAAGCCGATGAAGGGGTCGAGCCGGGCACGACCGCTTTGCAGGTCGCTCATGTGCACGTCGTAGGTGTCGAAGCCGGCCAGCGCCATCGCGTAGCTCATCTCGACCTGGCTGTTGACACCTTGCTCGCGCAGGATCGCGAGCTTCGGGCGCGCCGTGTGGATGAACGGCGCGGCGACGTCTTCAGCCGGATCAAAGCTCAGGTGCATGTGCAGGCCAGCGTCATCGACCCGGCCCGCGGCCTCGTGCTCTGCATCGGCAGAGGCCGGGTTGTCGCGCAAACGTGCGATGCGCCAGCTGACCTCGTCCCACACCTGCTGCAGCTCGCGCAACGGCGCGCTGAACACGTTCTTGGTGTCGCGCCAGACCTCGACCACGCCGCGGTCGTTGGGCTTGCCGATGAAGTGGCTGTGCTTGGACAGGCCATGCGCGCGCAGCGTCTGCATCACCTCGTTGCGCACCGCGGTCGGCACCTGGATCACGACGCCCAGTTCCTCGTTGAACAGTGCTTTGAGCGTCAGCTCCTGGCGCCGCGCGCCGACCTGACCAGCCCAGTTCTTCGAGTCGCCCCAGTCCATGCGGCTGTCGCTGATGCCGTCGCCTTCGAGCAGCAGCATGTCGACGTTCAGGCTGACGCCCAGGTGGCCGGCGAACGCCATTTCGCACACCGTGGTCCAGAGGCCGCCGTCGCTGCGGTCGTGGTACGCCAAGAGTCGACCTTCGCCCCGCAGCTGGTTGATGGCGGCGATCAGCGACTTCAGCTGCGCCGGATCGTCGAGGTCGGGCACGCCGTCGCTGGCATTGCCGGTCTGGTTCAGCACCTGCGCCAGCATCGAGCCCGCCATGCGATTTTTGCCCTGGCCCAGGTCGATCAGGATCAGCGTGGTGTCGCCGGGCCGCAATTGCGGCGTCAGCGTGCCGCGCACATCGTCCAGCGTGACGAAGGCCGCGACGATCAGCGAAACCGGCGCGGTGACCTGCTTCGCTTCGCCCGCATCGCTCCAGCGCGTGCGCATCGACAGGCTGTCCTTGCCGACCGGCACGCTGATGCCCAGTGCTGGGCACAACGCCATGCCGACCGCGCGCACGGTGTCGTACAGCGCGGCGTCTTCGCCGGGCTCACCACACGCAGCCATCCAGTTGCAGCTGAGCTTGACGCGCTCCAGCGCAAACGGGGCGGCCAGCAGGTTGGTCAGCGCCTCGCCGACCGCCATGCGGCCCGAGGCTGGCGCATCGATGACGGCCAGCGGCGTGCGCTCGCCAACGCTCATCGCCTCACCGCGGACACCGCGGTAATCGGCCAATGTCACGGCGCAGTCGG
>JANMXL010000277.1:0-3365 GCA_031380885.1 Burkholderiales bacterium
CGGATCTGCACCTCGACCGGCCGCGCGGCATCGTCCTGCACCACGGTGTGCAGCGACTGGTAGCCATTCGGCTTCGGTCGCGCGATGTAGTCATCGAACTCGTCGGCCACCGGCGGCAGCAGCTCGTGCACCAGGCCAAGCGCGGCATAACAGGCCGGTATGTCGGCCACGATGACGCGCAGCGCGCGCACATCGAGCACGCGGTCGAAGCCGAGGTTCTTGCCCTGCATCTTCTTCCAGATGCTGTACAGGTGCTTCGGTCGGCCCTGCACCTCGGCGTCGATGCCATGGGCGCGCAGCTGCTCGGCCAACCGCAGGCGGAAAGCGTCCACCTGCTGTTCGCGCTCGATGCGTTTTTCATGCAGCAGCCGCGCCACGGTCTGGTACTGCGCGGGCTGCAAAAAACGGAAGGCCAGGTCTTCGATTTCCCACTTGATCTGCCAGATGCCCAACCGGTTGGCGAGCGGCGCAAACACCTGCATCGACTCGCGCGCCAGCGCCTCTGGGCACGGCTGCTTGTGGGCCGCGAAATAGCGCAGTGTCTGCAGGCGCGAGGCCAGCCGCAGCAGCACCACCCGCAGGTCACGCGAGAAGGCCAGCAGCATCTTGCGCACCCGCTCGGTCTGCTGGGCACGTTGCTCGATGCCGCGCTGTTCACCGTCGAACTGCGCTTCGCGCGCCGCGCGCTGAATTTGCACCAGCTTGCGGGTGTGCATCACCAGGCTGGCGTGCGACGCGCCGAACGCCTTCGTCACAACCTCCTCGGGCTTTTGCAGGTAGTCACCGGCATAGACCAGATAAGCCGCGGCCCGCATCGATGGGGCGGCACCGATGCCTTCGAGGATGTCGGCAACACCGTCCGCGTGTTCGAGCGCGTCTTCGCCCGTGTCCAGTGGCTGGCCCGCCAGCAAGGGCTCGGCGAATGCGCGGGCGCGCTGCACCTGCGCGGCGTTGTCGCTGGTCGCAGCGGCCTCCGCCAACCGATCGGCCGGGTCCAAATCGGTCAGCGCGACGATGGTCGCCGCGTTCGCACGCACAGACGAAACGCCGGTTTTCATGCCGCGAGCAGGAACTCCCGCACCTGCTGCACCTGGTCATCGGCGACCAGTGTCGGCGCGTGGCCGACACCGGCGAAGGTGTGCAGGCGGGCGCGAGGGCCGCGCTGGGTCATCTCCTGTGCGCGCCCCGCTGAGAGCAGGTCGGAATCAGCGCCGCGCAGCAGCAAGGTCGGGCACCTCACCGCGTCGTAGGCGGCCCACAGCGAGGCCTCGAAGGCGGTGGCCGATTCGGGCGTCGAGGTCTGGAACGGGATCGCGATCGCGGGGTCGTAGTGCAGGCGCCAGCCGCCCTCATTGGTCGGCCGCAGCATCGGGCGGGTCAGCGCCAGCCACTGCTCGGGCGTGTGCGGGCCAAAGCTCTTCGAGATCGACCACAGGTAATCGGCCGCCTGCTCGACGCTGTCCCAGCGCAGCGGCAGGCCGAGGTAGGCGCCGATGCGCGCAATCGCCTGTGGCGGCAACACCGGGCCCACGTCGTTCATCACCAGCTTCGACACCAGCGCCTTGGGCGTCAGCGAGGCCACCACCATGCCGATCAGCCCGCCCATCGAGGTGCCGACCCAGTGCACCGTCTCGGCGTTGACGCGCGCCAGCACCGTGATCATGTCGGCCGCATAGCGAGGCACCACATAATCCGCCGGGTTGGACAGGCGATCGGATTCGCCACGGCCGACGATGTCGGGGCACACCACGCGGTAGCGGTCGCTCATCGCGGCCGCCAGCACATCGAAGTCGCGGCCCTGCCGGGTCAGGCCGTGCACGCACACCAGCACGCGCGGGTTGGCCGGGTCGCCCCATTCCCAATAGGCCACGCGGTGCAGCCCGTTCGAGTTCAGGCAGGACACATGGTGCAGGCGCGGTGTGTTCATCAGGGCATCGTATCAATGCCCTTCATCGGATGCGCGACGATCGATCCTCGGTTCAGGTCGTCACTTCAGCATCTGCACCGTGCCGCTGACCGTCACCGACACGCTGGTCTGGCCGGCCTCGACCGGCAGCGGGGCATCGGCCGCCGCTGAGAACACCTTCGACCGCATCATCATCGGCTCGGGCCCGCCACCCTGCTCGTTGCTGTTGACGCTGACCTCGCGCACCGCATAGCTGGCGTAGCCGAATTGCTTGGTGACTTCGCCTGCCTGCACACGGTAGCGGCTGATGGCCTGCGCGGTCACGCCGGCTTCGGCCTTCTCGCGCTGCTCGCGCGACAGGCCTTGCGACACGCGGGCGATCGTCATCGACTGGATGCGGCCGGCCAGCCGGCTGATGCCCGGCAGGTCACGGCCTTCGATCACCAGCTCGGCCGTGCCCTGCCAGCCGTTCAGCATGCCCTTGGTCGAATAGCGCGGGTTCATCGAGAAATTGCCGGTGCGCACATCGATCTGGCCGGCACGCGCCACGCCGCGGGCTTCGAGCAAGGCCGCGTCCAGCGCCTGCTTCAACGCCGCCTGAACCGCAGAGCCGTCGGTGCCTTCGCGGGTGGCCGAGAGCGTGACGGCCATCAGGTCACGCGTCACTTCGACGCTGGCGGTGGCAGTCAACGCGACCACGCCGGTGGGTGCCACTGGGTCGGCGGCCAGCGCGGCCGTTGCCGACAGTGCCACGACGCTGCCTGCGACAACCGCACGCAGGTGACGGGACCAGCGATTTGACGCCGACGAACGATTGCAGATGGGGTTCATGGTGAGCAGGAGTGGCTGGCGCAAACTGCGCCCACGCAGCCTAACGCGACCCGGATCGCCCACGATGACGCCGGTTCGTGCCACAGCTCACAGCGGCAGTCCGGATATTTGTAACAGGCGGTCAAAGTGGCGCCGAACCGGCCGCGCAGGCCCGCAGAATCTCACTTGTTACAAATTGGAGAGTGCCATGAATGCTGCCACCCCGGTGCGCGCCAATCGCATCGTTGTCGTCGATGACGATGCCCGCATCCGCGACCTGCTGCGCCGCTACCTGACGCAAGAAGGCTTCGAAGTGCTGCTGGCCGAAGACGCCAAGGCGCTGAACCGCGTGCTGACGCGCGAGACCATCGACCTGATCGTGCTCGACCTGATGCTGCCCGGCGAAGACGGCCTATCGATCTGCCGCCGGCTGCGCGCGGCCAACGACCTGACGCCAATCATCATGCTGACGGCCAAGGTCGAGGATGTCGACCGCATCGTCGGCCTTGAGGTGGGCGCCGACGACTACCTGCCCAAACCGTTCAACCCGCGCGAATTGTTGGCGCGCATCCATGCGGTGCTGCGGCGCAGGCCGTCGCTGGAGGCGCCCGGCGCGCCGGCGAAAGAAGCGCTGACGGTGACCTTCGGC
>JANMXL010000279.1:0-10519 GCA_031380885.1 Burkholderiales bacterium
GTCGCGCACCGGCATGTCGTTGAGCATCCGGCGCATCTCGATGGTGTACTGAATGGCCATCGTTTCCTTCTGCTCGACCTGCTGCGCCACGCTCACAAGCCGCTGGGTCGGCGCTTTTTCCGTCAGGAAGCGGGACAGGAACTTCTGGAATTCGTCGTACACCAGCTGGAACACCCGGCGGCCGGTTTCCGGATACTGCTCGATGACCTGCACCACCCGCTTGATCTCGGTTTCCAGGGCGCTGCCGCCGATGCTGCTGGCATCGAAGCCCATCACGCAGGACCCCATGCGGTCGATCAGCTGCCGCGCCGGATGCGACAGGGATCCGAAGAACTCGGGCTCGGCGATCGCCACCCGCAGCACCGGCATCTGCAGCCGCGCAAACCACACACGCACCGATGCTGGAATGCGCTCCTCGGTCAGGATGCTCTGGAACAGCAAGGCCACCACCTCGATCGTCGCGCGCTCGCCGGGTGAAGCGGCAGCCGCCTTCAAGGCCTGCTTGCGCTGGTGCAGTTCTTCCAGCATCGCCGGCGTGCTGACCTGGCCTGCGGCATAGCGCCCGCCGGCGTCAGGGGTCAACCGCAGCGCGATGCCTTGCTGGGCGCTGGTGATGGCCGCGTTCAGCGCCGGCGACGCCACCCCATGGGCAGTGCGGGCGAAATCGGGGAGCTGGCGGCCGATCAGCCGGTTCAGCCGGCCCAACACCGCATCGGCATGGTCGGAGCCGCCACGAACCAGCGTTCCGACGCGGCTCATCAGGCGGGTTTCCTGGGCCGACCCGTCGGGCAGCGGGTTGTAACGGCTCGCCCGCGGCTCAGCCAGGGGGCCTCGCACCGTCGGTGCACCGCCGGCATCGCGCCCCGCGGCACCGCCTGAACCCGCCCCCGCCAGCGACCCGGAATGCGTGCTCACGAAAGCCGAATTGCGCGAGCGGCGAATGAAGGGCCGCAGATCGATCTCGGGCAGCACACGCTGCTGGATCAGCATCCGGTTCGCCTCGTGGTACGCCTCTTCGTTGAAGTGCGCGAATTCCTCGTGCAGCACGCCTTGCAAGGTTCGCCAGGTGTCGTGGCTCAGGCCGGCCGTGCGCCACGATGTGATCGCAATGCGCGCCAGCACATGCGGGCGCAGGATGTCGTTGGCATCGAGTTCATCGCGGCCTTCGAGCAGCGTCATGCGCGAGCGCAGGTCGGTGAACTCCCACGAGGCACGGTCCATCACCGCCAGCGCGAGCCGCGAGCTGAGGATCTCGCCTTCGATGGTTTCGTTGTCGACCAGGCTGAAGTTCTGGCGGTCGCCGGGCATCGGCAGATCGTTCGGTCGCGTCGCCGAGACGATGCCGCTGCTGAGCGCACCGCGCAGCATCGTGAGCGTGCCTTGCAGCCAGAAACCGGCGGTGTTCTTCAAGTCTTCGACCGCATCACGGCGGCGCATCAGCGTGGCCGGATCAGCGACTTGGCCGAGCAGCAGCCGCGCGCCCTGATCGACCGCCTGCACCACGCCCGGCATGCCGCCCAGCAGCCCGTCGACGTACGCACGGCGGGCCTGGGTGGCCTGGGCCATCGAATGGGCCGTGGACGCCATGGGTTCGTGTGGGTTATGCAGCGGGTTGGAAAACGACTCTACACCACCGCCCCGGCGTTCGGATCATCCGGGTCGAGCTCTTTGCCCGACGCCTTCACCAGGTCCTCGCGCTTGACGCCCAGCCACATCGCGATGGCGGCGGCGACGAACACCGACGAGTAGATGCCGAACAGGATGCCGATGGTCAGTGCGACGGCGAAGTAGTGCAGCGTGGGGCCACCGAAGATCAGCATCGACACCACCATCATCAGCGTGCTGCCGTGGGTGATGATGGTGCGGCTGATGGTGCTGGTGATGGCGTTGTCGATGACCTGGGGTGTGGTCAGCTTGCGGTACTTGCGGAACGACTCCCGGACGCGGTCGAAAATGACCACCGACTCGTTGACCGAATAGCCCAGCACCGCCAGCACGGCCGCCAGCACCGCCAGCGAAAACTCCCACTGAAAGAACGCGAAGAAGCCGACGATGATGATCACGTCGTGCAGGTTGGCGATGATGCCGGCGACCGAGAACTTCCACTCGAAGCGCACTGCCAGATACAGCATGATGCCGGCAATCGTCACTGCCAGGGCCAGCGCGCCATCGCGCGCCAGCTCGGAGCCGACCGACGGCCCGACGAATTCGCTGCGCTGCAGCCTGACCTTCTCGGCGCCGACCTCGCCGCACACCGGCGCGGTGGTCTGGGTGCCTTTGTCGGAGGTGATCTGCTGCGTGCTAACCGTGCCGCCTTCGGCTTGGCACAGCGCACCGAACACACGCGACACCACCTCGGCTTGCTTGACATCGCCACGCACCGGCAGGCGGATCAGCACATCGCGTGAGGTGCCGAAGTTCTGCACCTGCACTTCGCCGAACTGCAGCGATTCGACGGTGCTGCGCACCTTGTTGATGTCGGCGGCCTGCGCATAAGCCACCTCGACCACCGTGCCGCCGGTGAACTCAATCGAGAAATGCAGCCCACGCGTGGCGATGAAGAACACCGCCGCAGCGAAGGTCAGCACCGAGATGACGTTGAGCACCAGCGCGTGGCGCATGAACGGGATGTCGCGCCGTATCCTGAAAAATTCCATCCTGAACTCCTAGTTCAGCGCTTGGCGCTGACGTCACCGGCGGGTTTCCAGACCTGCCCGATGGACACGTCCTTGAGCTTCTTCTGCCGCCCGTACCAAAGATTGACCACGCCGCGCGAGAACACCACCGCCGAGAACATGGAGGTCAGAATGCCCAGGCAGTGCACCACCGCGAAACCACGCACTGGCCCGGAGCCGAAGGTCAGCAGCGCGAGCCCCGCAATCAGCGTGGTGACGTTGGAGTCGAGGATCGTCGCGAAGGCGCGCTCGTAGCCGTTGTGGATCGCCGCCTGCGGCGACGCGCCGTTGCGCAGCTCCTCGCGCACCCGCTCGTTGATCAGCACATTGGCATCGATCGCCATGCCCAGCGTCAACGCGATCGCCGCCATGCCCGGCAGCGTCAGGCTGGCCTGCAGCATCGACAGCACCGACACCAGCAGCAGCAGGTTGAACGCCAGCGCCAGCGTGGAGATGGTGCCGAACAGCCTGTAGTACAGACACATGAACACGGCGATGGCCGCGAAGCCGTACAGCACGCTGTTGAACCCCTTCGAGATGTTGTCGGCGCCCAGGCTCGGGCCGATCGTGCGCTCCTCGATGATCTCCATCGGTGCGGCCAGCGAGCCCGAGCGCAGCAGCAGCGAGGTGTCGGCCGCTTCGGCGGTGGTCATGCGACCCGAGATCTGCACCCGCCCGCCGCCGATCTCGGCACGGATCACCGGCGCGGTCACCACCTCGCCCTTGCCCTTCTCGAACAGCAGGATCGCCATGCGCTTGCCGATGTTCTCGCGCGTCACGTCCTTGAAGATGCGCGAGCCTTTCGCGTCGAGCGTCAGGTTGACGCTGGGTTCCTGCGTCTGCCCGTCAAAGCCAGCCTGCGCGTCGGTCAGGTTCTCGCCGGTCAACACCACCTGGCGCTTGACGATCAACGCAACGCCGTTGCGCTCGGTGTAGCGCTCAGTGCCGAACGGCACCGGCCCGGTGCCCCCAGCGGCCGCGGCGGCTTCGGTGCTCTCGTCGACCATGCGCACTTCCAGCGTCGCGGTGCGGCCGATGATGTCCTTTGCTTTTGCCGTGTCCTGCACGCCGGGCAGCTGCACCACCACGCGGTCGGCGCCCTGCTGCTGGATCACCGGCTCCGATACGCCGAGCTCATTGACCCGGTTGTGCAGCGTGGTGATGTTCTGCTTGACAGCCGACTCCTGCACCAACCGCGACGCGGCCGGCTTCAGCACGCCGGTCAGCTTGATGTCGGTGCCGTCGGGGGTTTCCGTCCACTGCAGATCGCGCAACTGGTCTTCGAGCAGGTTGCGCGCGGCGGTCAACGTCTGGCGGTCGCGAAAACGCACCACCACCGAATCGCCGTCGCGCACGATGCCGGCGTGGCGCAGGTTCTTGTCGCGCAGCAGCTGGCGCACGTCGCCGGTCAGCGATTCAGCCTTCTTGGTCAACGCCGACTTCATGTCGACCTGCATCAGGAAGTGCACACCGCCGCGCAGGTCCAGCCCCAGCGACATCGGCAGCGCATGCACCGTGCTCAGCCAGTGCGGTGAGCGCGACAACAGGTTCAACGCGACGATGTAGCTCGGGTCGGCGGGGTCCGGGTTCAGGGCCTTGCCGATCGCGTCCTTGGCCTTGATCTGCGCATCGGTGTCAGCAAAGCGGGCCTTCACCGAGTTGCCCTCGAACTGCACGAAGTCGACCTTCAGCCCAGCCTGCGTCAGCACGGCTTCGACACGGGCGGCCAGGCTGCTGTCGATCTTCAAGGTGGCGCGACCGCTGCTGACCTGCACCGCGGGGGCTTCGCCGAACAGGTTCGGCAAGGTGTAGATCAGGCCGACCAGCAAAGCGATCAGCAGGATCGCGTATTTCCAAGGGGGATAGCGGTTCATGACGCCTTTCTGGCGATCGATCGGCTGGCGGCTTGCGCCAGGCCTTTACTTGAATGTGCCCTTGGGCAGCACCTGCAGCACCGACGCGCGCTGCACCTGGATCTCGACGCCGTTGGCGATCTCGACCGACAGGTAGGTTTCACCCAGCTTGGCGACCTTGCCGAGCACGCCACCACCGATGACCACCTCATCGCCCTTGGCCAGCGCATCGATCATCGCCTTCTGCTCCTTCTGACGCTTCATCTGCGGACGAATCATCACGAAGTACAGCACCACGAACATCAGCACCAGCGGCAGCATGGAGCCGAGGCTGCCGAACATGTCGGGGCTCCCGGTGGCAGCCGGTGCAGCCTGGGCGAAAGCTTCAGAAATGAACACGTGAATTCCTCTGTTGGGCGGCGGAAATCGCCTTGGGCAAAACCCGTAGATTGTACGGGGGCGATCTGCGCTGAAGCGGTCACGAAACTGACACCTGCGTGCGCTGCGGAACGTCAGGGTCTGGCGGTGCGCCCCACCGCCTGCGCCAGGGCGACCGCAGCGCCGGTCAGTGCCGCCTGCGGGTCGGTGATCAACGCGGTCGGGATCGCCCGCAGGTAGTCGCGATAGCGCCCCTTCGCCTCGAAGCGTTCGCGAAATGCCGAGGCGAAGAATAGATCGGCCATCCGCGGCACGATGCCGCCGCCGATGTACATGCCGCCGCGCGCACCCAGCGTCAGCGCGACATTGCCGGCGACCGTGCCCAGCATCGCGCAGAACACCGCCAGGGTCCGCGCGCAATCGGCATCGCCGCCGCTGCCGCGTTCGTGATCGACGCCGCTCTGCAATATGGTGTCAGTGCGCATCGCCACGTCGATCGAACGGCCGGACGCCGCCACCACCGCGCGGTGCAGCAGTGGCAGCCCGATGCCCGAGAGCAGCCGCTCGGCCGACACATGCGCCAGTTCGCGGCGGGCCGCCGCCAGCACGGCCACCTCGAAATCGTCGCAGGCCGCCAGCGTCACATGGCCGCCCTCGCCCGCAATGGCCTGCCAGCCCGCGGGCGTCAGGATCAGGCCGGCGACGCCCAGCCCGGTGCCTGGCCCTACGACGGCCAGCGTCCTGTGCTGCTCTGCGGAGGGCGCGGGTTCGGGCCCTGGCTTATGGGCGCGCAGCCCGTGGGCGGTGAGATGCGGCAGCGCCAGCGCCAGTGCCTCGAAGTCGTTCAGCAGCAGCAGCCGCTCCAGCCCCAGCTCGCGCTGCAAGGCGTCGCGCGAGAACCGCCATGCGTGGTTGATGAAACGCACCTCGTCGCCGCCCAACGGCGCGGCCACGGCCAGACAGGCCTGTGCAGGCCTGCTCACCGAAGGCGGCAACATGGCCAGGTAAGCGCGCACCGCGTCGATCAGCTGCGGGTGAGCCTCGGTGCGCAGACGCTGGACCTGCGTGACAGCAAGTCCCGCGCCTTCGACGAGCCCGAAGCGGGCATGCGTGCCGCCGATGTCGGCCACCAACCATGGCGGCTGCGGGGCAGGAAAAACAGGAGTCGAGGAAGCGGTTGACGTCATGGCGGTGAGGTTCTCACGTCAGCCTGGCAAACACACCGCACCAACATGTGCGGCGACAGCGCTGGATTTTGCCGAGCGCGCGGCTCACACGGGCTGCCAGCGCCCGGCGATGTTCTTCAGCAGCTGGTTCACCGCGGCGAGCTGGCGGTTGCGCACCGACAGCAAGGTGGTCTCGCTGCTGAGCGCCGCCGTCTGGGCCACCACCACGTTGAGGTAGCTGACCGTGCCAGCGCGGTACTGCGCCAGCGTGATGTCGAGGTTGCTTTGCGCCGCTTGCAGGGCCTCGCTCTGCCATTGCGCCTCCTGCTGCAGCTGCTGCGCAAGCGCCAGGTTGTCCTCGACTTCCTGCAACGCGGTAAGCACGGCCTGGCGATAGACCGACGTGGCTTGATCGGCCGCGGCCGTGGCCTGCACGCTGGCGAGCCGGCGCTGGCCACCATCGAAGATGGCCTGGGTCAGCGACGGGCCCAGCGACCAGAGCAGGTTGGGCGCACTGAACAGATTCGACAGTGAGGCACCGCGAAATCCCGCGCTGGCCGACAGCGTCAGATCGGGGAAAAAAGCGGCGTCGGCCACGCCAATCTGGGCATAGGCTGCGGCCACCCGGTGCTGCGCGGCAGCGATGTCGGGGCGACGCTGAAGCAGCGACGCCGGCAGCATCGGCGGCACCTCGGGCACCGGCGGCAGGGTGGCGTTTTGCTCCAGCGCCAGCGATGCCGGCGGCGCACCGAGCAGCACGGCGATCGCATGCTCCAGCTGCGCCCGTTGCGCCGTCAGGTCGGCCGACTGCGCCTGCGCCGACTTGAGCTGGGTCTGCGCCTGCAGCACGTCGGTGCGCGCGGCGACGCCACCGTCGTAGCGCACTTGCGTCAACGCCAGCGACTGCTGGTAGGCCGCGACGCTGCGGGCCAGCACCGACAACTGCGCGTCGGCGGTGCGCAACGACAGGTAGGTCTGCACCAGCAGCGCCTGGGCCGACAGGCGCACGGCAGCGAGGTCATCGGCACTGGCCTGGAACGACGCCTGGGCGCCGGTTCTGGCTTCAGACAACCGCCCCCACAGGTCGATCTCCCAGCTGGCGGTGGCCGTCACGTTTAGGCTGTTGACAGGCTTGGACGATCGATCGGAACTGTTCGATCTCGGCGTGTCGCTGCGCGTCGCCCCGGCACCGACCGAGAGCGTGGGCAGCAGCGCGCTGCGGCTCGCTTCGTACAGGGCCCGCGCACTGGCCACGGCGGACAGCGAGGACTTCAGGTTCTCATTGCCGATCACGAGCCTGCGTTGCAGATCGTCGAGCAGCGGATCGTTGAACAGCGTCCACCAGTCATCGGGCACCGGGGCGGCGGAGGCGGCATGCTTCCAGTCGGCGGACTCCTTGTACCGGGCCGCAGGTGCCACCGGCGGCGGCGGGTCGCCGTGAGTGACCGCACAGGCCGCGAGCAGCACAGCCGCGGCCAGCGGCAGAAACGACATAGGGATTCGGTAGGTCATGCGGCTCTAGGCAGATGCCACTTGAATGGGGGCGGCGGCGCGCGTGGCCCGCCGCGCTCGCCAGCGCTTGGCGCTCAGCCGGTCCATCAGCACGAACACCACCGGCGTGGTGTACAGCGTCAGCAATTGGCTGAGGATCAGCCCGCCGACGATCGCGATGCCCAGCGGCTGGCGCAATTCGGCGCCGTCGCCAGTTCCCAGAGCCAGCGGCACGGCGCCGAAGATCGCGGCGAAGGTCGTCATCAGGATCGGCCGCAGCCGCAGGTTGGCGGCGCGGAAGATCGCCGCGCCCGCGCTGACCTGGCCCTCACGCTGCCTGCCGATGGCGAAGTCGATCATCAGAATTGCGTTCTTCTTGACGATGCCGATCAGCAGGATCACCGCGATCAACGAGATGATCGAGAAGTCCGTCTTGAACAGCATCAGCGCGAGCAGCGCTCCGACGCCGGCCGACGGCAGCGTGGACAAGATCGTCACCGGGTGGATCAGGCTCTCGTACAGCATGCCCAGCACCAGGTAGATGGCGACGATGGCCGCCGCGATCAGCAAGGGCTGCGATGCCAGCGATTGTTGGAATGCATTGGCCGTGCCCTGGAAGCTGCCGCGCAGCGACACCGGCACGCCCAGCTCGGCCATCGCGCTGCCGATGGCCACGGTGGCATCTGACAAGGACACGCCAGGCGGCAGGTTGAAGCTGATCGTCGAGGCGGGTGAACCGCTCTGGTGATTGACGGACAGCGGGGTGTTGGTGCTTTCCACGCGGGCAATGGTCGACAGCGGCACCTGCGCACCCGAGCTGCTCGTGAGGTAGAAATGGTTCAGCGTCTGCGGTCCCTGCAGGTAGTGCGGCGCCAGCTCCATGACCACGCGGTACTGGTTCAGCGCGTTGTAGATCACCCCCACCTGGCGCTGGCCGAAGGCGTTGTTCAAGGCAGTGTCCAGGTTGCTGACCGTGACCCCGAGCCGTGCTGCGGCATCGCGGTCGATCACCAGCGAGGTCTGCATGCCCTTGTCCTGCTGATCGGTATTGACGTCGGTCAACTCGGGCCGCTGCGACAGCGCGTTGCGCACCCGAGGCTCCCAGGTGCGCAAGGTGTCCACGTCGTCGGCCTGCAGCGTGTACTGGTACTGCGCGTTCGAGGGGCGGCCGCCGATGCGGATGTCCTGCACCGGCGCGAAATACAGGTTGGCGCCAGGCTCGTGGCTGAGCTTGTCGCGCAGGCGCGCCACCACGGCATCGGCCGACAGCTTGCGCTCGGCAAGCGGCTTGAGGGTGATGTAGAAGTTGGCCGAGTTGCTCTGGCCGCCGCCGGTCGAGCCGCTGACGTTCGCCACTGCCGGGTCGGCTTGCACGATGGCCATGAACTTGTCGACCCGGGCCTGCATGGTCTGGAACGAGCTGCCCTGGTCGGCCTGCACGCCACCGACCAGCGAGCCGGTGTCCTGCTGCGGAAAGAAGGTCTTGGGGATCGTTGTGTAGAGGTAGACGTTGAGCACGACCACGCCCAGCAGGGCCAGCAGGGCCACCGGCTGGTGGCGCAGCGCCCAGATCAGCGAGTGCCGGTAACCGCGCACCATGGCCTGCGTGATGCGCGCCAGCAGCCGTCCAATGCGACCTGGCGCGCGCTTCTCGGCACGAGGCTTGAGCAGCATCGCGGCCATCATCGGCGTGGTCGTCAGCGACACCCCCATCGACACCAGGATGGATGCCGACAGCACGACGGCGAACTCGCGGAACAGCCGACCCACGATGCCGCCCATCAGCAGCAGCGGGATGAAGACCGCGATCAGGCTGAGCGAGATCGACACCACGGTGAAGCCGATCTCGCGCGCGCCTTTCAGCGCCGCCTCACGGGGCGCCATGCCGCGCTCGATGTGGCGCGTGATGTTCTCCAGCACCACGATGGCATCGTCGACGACGAAGCCGGTGGCCACCGTCAGGGCCATGGCCGACAGGTTGTCCAGGCTGTAGCCACACAGG
This sequence comes from Burkholderiales bacterium, assembly GCA_031380885.1. Classification (GTDB taxonomy): domain Bacteria; phylum Pseudomonadota; class Gammaproteobacteria; order Burkholderiales; family Burkholderiaceae_C; genus PBB1. The sequence continues at coordinate 9,566 of JANMXL010000279.1, forward strand.
TACATCACGCCGAAGGTGCCCAGCAGCGACACCGGCACGGCCACCGCCGGGATCAGGGAGGCGCGCCAGCTGCGCAGGAACAGCAGCACGACCAGAATCACCAGCCCGATCGAGATCGCCATCGCCCGCTCCACCTCTTGCAGCGAGGCGCGGATGGTGGGCGTGCGGTCACTGATCACCTGCACGTCGATGGCGCCGGGGATCGACGCCTGCATGCGCGGCAGGATGTCGCGCACCCGCTGCACCGTCTCGATGATGTTGGCGCCCGGCTCTTTCAGCACGAACAGCACCACCGCCGGCTTGCCATTGGCCAGGCCGTAGTTGCGCACGTCCTGCACCGAATCGACGACCTGGGCCACATCACGCAGTCTCACCGCTGCGCCATCGCGGTAGCTCAACAACACCGGCCCATATTCAGCCGCGGTCAGCGCCTGGTCGTTCGCGCCGATCTGCCAGCTGTGGTCGCCGTCCTCCACCGAGCCCTTGGGTCGATTGGCGTTGGTGGCGGTGATCGCCAGCCGCACCTGGTCGAGCGAAATGCCCTTGGCTGCCAGCTTGTCGGGATCGAGCTCGACACGCACCGCCGGCAAGGCACCGCCACCCACATTGACCTGCCCGACCCCCCGCACCTGCGACAGGCGCTGCGCCAGCACGGTGGAGGCCGCGTCGTACATCTGGCCGCGCGTCAGCGTGTCAGAGGTGAGCGCGATGATCATGATCGGCGCTGCGGCCGGGTTCACCTTGCGGTAGGTCGGGTTGCTGGGCATGCCGCTCGGCAGCAGCGTGCGCGCGGCATTGATGGCCGCCTGCACATCACGGGCGGCGCCATTGATGTCGCGGTCCAGGTCGAACTGCAGCGTGATGTTGGTCGAGCCCAGCGACGAGCGCGAGGTGATCTCGTTGAGTCCGGCGATCGTGCTCAGCGCGCGCTCCAGCGGGGTGGCCACGGTCGCT
>JANMXL010000120.1:0-2246 GCA_031380885.1 Burkholderiales bacterium
GTCATGTCCGTGGGGTGCGTCATCGGCACCATGCAGCAGCCACGCCGAGACCAGATTGACCGCCAGGCCGATGCCCGCCACCCACAGCGCGGTGGCCGCATCGATCGGGGTGCCGTGCCACAGCCGCAAGGCTGATTCGAAGCCGATGCCCACCGCCACCATCGCCAGCACCAGCGCGCTGGCAAAGCCGCCCAGCACCTCGATCTTCCAGGTGCCGAAAGCGTAGCGGCTGTCGCGCGCATGACGCCGCGCCAGCGCATAGGCCACCGTCGCCACACCGAGCGCCAGCGCGTGCGTGCCCATGTGCCAGCCATCGGCCAACAGCGACATCGAACCGGTCAGCCAGCCGCCGATGATCTCGGCCGCCATCGTGACCAGCGTCACCCCCAGCACGATGCGGGTGCGGGCTTCACCACGGCGGTTGCCGCTGTCGAACACATGGCTGTGCTGCCAGGGGCTGAGGTCGTGGGTGTGGGTGTTCATCGGCGTGAATCGGTCGAATGGAGGTGGGCACAAGGCGTCAAAGACGCTTGAACACCTGCGAAGGGTAAACGACCGGGCAGATTCAGCGAGTCCCCTGCGAGGAAACAGCGCCACGGACAGGGGCGCGGCATCCTGCAGCCCCTGGCTATAGTGCTTCCATGAGTTCCAAGCCCTACGCCGCCCGGCGCGCTCAGCTGGCCGAACGGCTGCGTGCCGCGGGTGGCGGCGTGGCGCTGCTGCCCACCGCACCCGAGCGCCCGCGCAATGCCGACAGCGACCACCCGTACCGCCACGACAGCCACTTCCACCACCTGACCGGTTTCGACGAGCCGCAGGCCTGGTTGGTGTTGCGCAGCGATGGGCACAGCACACTGTTCTGCCGCCCCGCCGACCCGGAGCACGCGGTGTGGCACGGACACCGGCTCGGCACCGAGGCCGCGCCGGAGGTGCTGGGCGTCGATGCAGCGCTGCCGGTCGACAGCTTGAACGATGCGATGCCTGGGTTGCTGGCGGGCCAGGGGTCAGTGTGGTTCCCGTTCGGACGCCATCCCGAGTTGCCCGGGCAGATCGAGGGCTGGCTGGCAGCGCTGCGGGCTCAGGAACGCCGCGGCATCGAATGCCCGACGCAGTGCCGCGACCTGCACCCGCTGATCGCCGAGATGCGGCTGGTCAAGGACGCTGGCGAGCTGGCAACGATGCGCCGCGCGGCCGCGATTTCAGCCGGTGCACACCGGCGTGCGATGCGCTACTGCGCGCAGCGCTTCCGGCAGGGTGCGTCGGCGGTGCACGAGTACGAGATCGAGGCCGAACTGCTGCACGAATTCCGCCGCCACGGCGCGCAAGGTCCGGCCTACCCGAGCATCGTCGCAGCGGGCGCCAACGCCTGCGTGCTGCACCATCCAGCGGGCCACGCGCGCTTGCTGCCCGACGAGCTGTGCCTGGTCGATGCGGGCTGCGAACTCGATGGCTATGCGAGCGACATCACCCGCACCTTCCCGGCCAACGGCTGCTTCAGCGGGCCGCAGCGCGCGCTGTACGAGCTGGTGCTGGCCGCGCAGCAGGCAGCCATCGATGTGACGCGGCCCGGCCAGCGCCAGCGCGATGCGCACCATGCGGCCGTGCGCGTGCTGGCGCAGGGCCTGCTCGACCTCGGCCTGCTGTCGCGCGATGTGCATGGCGAGGTCGATGACGTGATCGCGAGCGCCGCCTACCGGGCCTACTACATGCACGGCACCGGGCACTGGCTGGGGCGCGATGTGCACGACGTCGGCGAGTACCTGTCGCTGGGCGAAGCCCCGGTCGAGCAGCCCGATGGCCTCGGCGGCACGGTGGTGAAACGGCCGTCGCGGCTGCTGTGCCCGGGCATGGTGGTGACGCTGGAGCCCGGCCTGTACGTGCGGCCCACGCCGGGCGTGCCCGAGCGCTACTGGAACATCGGCATCCGCGTGGAAGACGATGCGATCGTCACCGACCGCGGCTGCGAACTGATCACCCGCGGCGTGCCGGTGGACCCCGACGAGATCGAGGCGTGGATGCGCGGCTGAGCCGCGGGTGACCCGAAGGGACTTTCGCCCGCACTACGATGCGCGTGCTGCTTGACTTGCCTGTGAACTTGCCAGTGAACGCGACGTGACGACCCTGGAACCTGTCCCCTCCCCTGCTGCATCGGCCATAGACCGTCCGCTGCGGCTGGCCGTTGTCGGCGCCGGGCCGGTCGGTCTGTCGCTCGCGGTGCAGGCCGCACGCGCGCTGCCGCAGGCGCA
>JANMXL010000124.1:0-1632 GCA_031380885.1 Burkholderiales bacterium
GCGGGAGTTTTCGTGTGGGTTCTTGTGTCAGAAAAGTCAGGGGATGCCGACGGTCTTGTGCGTCTGCACGCTGAGCCGCCACTGTGGGTGGGCGAGGCAGTAGTCGATCGCAAGCCGCGTGTGGCGGCGCTGTTCCAGGCCGTCCATCGGCTGCAGAAAAAACAGTTGGAAGTCCAGCGCCGCAAAGCGCTCCGGCATGGCGGCGGGCTGGGGGTAGACCAGCTTCAGCTCGTGGCCGTGCGTCAGCACCAGCGGGGCATCGGCCTTCGGACTGACGCAGATCCAGTCCAGCCCCGCTGGCGCAGGCTGCGTGCCATTGGTCTCGGCCGCGACTTCGAAGCCCAGCGCGTGCAGCGCATCGATCAGCGGCTCGTCGAGTTGCAGCAGCGGCTCGCCGCCGGTGCACACGGCCAGCGGCTTGCCCGGCAGCCCCGCCGGCCACTGCCGCGCGATGTGTTCGGCCAGCGCGACCGGCGTGTCGAACTTGCCGCCACCCGGGCCGTCGGTGCCGACGAAATCGGTGTCGCAGAAGTTGCACACCGCGTCGGCGCGATCGGCCTCGCGGCCCGACCACAGGTTGCAGCCGGCAAAGCGGCAGAACACCGCCGCGCGCCCACTCTGGCCACCCTCGCCTTGCAGCGTGTAGTAGACCTCCTTGACGGCATAGGTCACTGGCGCCCCTCGTCCGACGGGTACATCGGCCGATCCCCCAAGGGGATGAGCCTTGCTTGGGGCGGCCCGGCGCGGCGGCTCACTGCGACGTGGGTCATGTTCACATCGGGCCGGTGAGTGCTGCGTCGCCCACCGACACGGTCGCGCCACAGCCCGGCGTCTCGAACAGGTCGACCCGGTCGAGCTGCGGCAGCTGAAGCCGCGCCCGCTCCATGATCCAGTCGGCGATGCTGGCCGTGTCGCCATCGGCGAGGTCGGCGATCTGATGGACCGGCTGGTGATCGAGCTGCTGAAAGATCGGGTTGAACGCTGATTTCACATCACCGAAATCAACGGCCCAGCCCAGCATCTCGTCGAGCGGTGCCGCCAGATGCAGACGCAGCGTGTAGGTGTGGCCGTGCAGGCGGCGCAGCCCGCTGCCATCGGGCGCATTCCTGAGTTGCACTGCAGCGTCCAGCGTCATCTGCTTCCAGATGCGGTGGAGCACGCCGTCGAACACCGCACCGCAACTGCCGGTCTCGTACACCGTGACGGTCACGAGGCCCGGCAACTGCGGCGCCAGGCGCTCCCACAGCCAGCTGGCGAGCCATTCGCTGGTCGGGTTGGCGAGGCCCGGCAGGTCATTCAGGCAGCCGTAGTTCAGCTGGCAGTGCAGCGGCGCCCACATGGCATCGAGGTCGTCGTGGCTGATGGCTGAACCGCCATGCGCCTGCCCCGCGACCACATGCAGCACCGCCTCGAACCCATGCCCGTGCAGCGTGCCGCACTTGTGGCCCAGGGGCACGTTTGGCAACCAATGTGCCGACTGGAACGCATAGCGCCGCCACAGCGTCACGCGACCCGCTTCATCGAGCTGGGCGCCTCGTTGCGCGGTGCTCTGCACACCGAGCTCGACCCCGCTGGGCAGGTCGAGCCGCTCGCGCAGCCAACGCGCCAGATGCGCATCGGTCGGGTTCGGCA
>JANMXL010000009.1:0-2254 GCA_031380885.1 Burkholderiales bacterium
CGGCACGGCGGGCCGCTCGATCCGCACGAACGGCGCGACCCACTCGGGCACATGCTGCATCGCCAGCGCCAGAATGTCGGCCTTTGATTCACCGAAGAAACCGCCGCCCGGGAACGAGGGGTTGGCCACCGTCGGCAGCAGGATGCCGCGGTAGCGCAGCATCTGCCACGCGGCGTACAGCGCGATCGGTGGGTAGAAGGCCCACATCGGCCAGAACTCGAAGTAGCTGGTCGGCGGGCCGCCCTGGTCGAACGGCGGCATGCCCTGGTGCGGACGAACAGCGGGCGTGGACAGGGGCAGCACGGAGGTCATGGGGCAGTAGAGGCTGGCGGTCGCCCGCGTTGACGAATCATCCGCCACAGCGGCACGGCCACCGCGAGCACCAGGATGGGCAGCGCCACGGCCACCGGCAGTGGCAGACCGAGGTGTTTGGCCAAGGCCGCACCGATGGCCAGGCTCAGTCCGTACAACGCGCCAGTCCACAGCGCCACGGCCAGCAGCACCCACAGGCAGAACGGCGCGAACGGCACCCGCAGGAAGCCGCAGGCGGTGTAGGTGACCAACCGCAAGCCCGGGATGACGCGCGCCAGCAGCACGGCGCTGGGCAGCCTGCGGGTCAGTTGCTCGCGCGCCCAGGCGCTGCGCTCGCCGACGTAGCGCCGCTGCAGCCAGGGCACACGGGTTGCGGCTATGCCTAGCGCGTAGAGACCCAGATCGCCACCAACAATGCCCCCGCCCACTGCGGCCAGCGACAGGCCCCAGGAAATCGTGCCCTGCGTGGCCAGTGCGACCCCGGCGGCGATCGCCACGTCTTCGAGCAGCAGCGTCGTCAACACCAGCGTGATCGCGATGACCCACGGGTCGGCCATGCCCGCGAGCGCCGCGTGGAACCAGGCAATGACGGGCTGCCAGTCGGCGATCGGCGCGCTGGGCGTTGCCTCGCTCAACATGCAGCTCCCAGCGCCCAGGCGACCGCCTGTCGCACGACCTTGGTCGAATTCCACGGCAGGAAGTGGTTCTGTCCTTCGAGCAGTTCCGTTTTCACGCAGCGCGCGCCGCTGAGCCCGGCTTGCATGTACGGCACATTGGCCACCGGAACCAGATCGTCCTTGGTGCCGTGCACGATCAGCACCGGGGCGGTGATCTTCGGCAGCAGGCGGGCCAATGATTCCAGCTCGGGCTTCAACGCAATCAGTTCAGCATTGGCGTTGCGGATCGCGCGCGGCAAGGCCCAGCGCACTGCCGTCCAGGTGCCCACCCACTGCATCGGGTTGATCGTCTCGAGCGCCGGGTCGAGCGACGCCGCCAGCAGCACCACCGCGGCGACGCGGTCCGGATGCTCCGCCGCGACGCGAGCGACGATCGGGCCACCCAGCGAATGGCCGAGCAGCACAACGCGCCGCCCATCGGTCGGGAACAGCGCATAGACCGCTGCCGCCTGCGCTTCGAGGCTGGTCACCGCGCCTTCCGGGCCGCTGTCGCCAAAGCCCGGCCGGTCCAGCGCCACCACGTCGGCGCCCGGCGGCGGGTTGGTCAGGTAGTCGGACCAGCCGGAAGCCGAGCCCGGCGTACCGTGCACCAGGATCAGGCGTGGCGCCGTGGGATTGCCGGCTTGCAGGTAGCTGAGCGTGGTGTTCAGTGGCGCGCCGACGATGATGTGGTGGCGCAGCGCGTCGATGCTCGCATCGGCAGCGCGCGGGTCAGTGGGCGCCAGGCCGAGGGTGCCGACGATGACGCTGAGCGCACTCCACAGCCGACTGCGGCTCTGCGACCAGGCCCGCGGCACGATCACGGGGCCGCCGGTCGGCGGATCACCGTCTGCATGTTGTTGTGCCGCGGTGGGCGCTGTACTGCGTGGCATCCCCGGGTCTCCGTGAGGGCGAGTGGCCGACGATGGCGCAGCGGGCACCCATTTCAGTCGCCATGGCGGAGTAATTCTTACCGACGCCACTGTAAGCAAGCGGCGCGCTCGCACGACCCGGCAATGTGTACGGTGTGTGTTGAACGGTTGCTGTGAGCCACCGGCACACATCTCGCTCGCCGTAAGGCTCTGACGATCGACCCGACGATGAACCTGCTGTCTGCCCTTGCCTCTTCGCCATCCGCTCCAACCCATGGCACGCCGGTCTACGCGCTGCGCGTGGCGACGAAAGCCACCGACGTGCAGGCCGCGCAGGCGTTGCGCTTCGAGGTCTTCAACCTCGAACTCGACGAAGGCCTGACGCAGTCCTACGACACCGGCCTGGACGCCGAC
>JANMXL010000014.1:0-2442 GCA_031380885.1 Burkholderiales bacterium
CGGATGAAGCAGTCGTGCAGGCTGGTGAATGTGGACTTGCCCGCTTCGCTCAGGTCGAGGTCGGAGAACGCTTTCCAGATCGCGATCGAGGCGCGTGTGATCCACGGAATCTCGATCTTGCTGAACCAGCCGATGAAGTGCGTCAGCGCGATGCGCGGCACGCGGTTGGTCAGCAGAAAGTTCAGGTCTTCCTGCTGCAACAGACGGTCGCGCAGGCTTGCGGGCTTGAGGGCATTGGTTTTCATGGGCGTGTCATGCGATTGGGTTATCTCTCGGGGGTTGCAACTTCTGAGTGACCATGGACGACACCCTGTGGATGGTTGCGTTGGCTGCGGTGCTGCTGACGCCGTGGCTGCCGACGGCGAAGCGTCGGTTGGAGTTGTCGCGCGCCAAGCACCGCTCGCTGGCCGGCCATTCGCGCATGGCCAAGCGGGTGGCGAAGCTGATTCCGTTCTATGCCTACGGCGACGACCGCTTTTTCAGCTCCGACGACGCACCAGCCGAGATCGCCGACCGACGTCGCGCGGCCTTGCAGCGGCTGGGGCAGACCTTGCGCGAACGCGCGCCCAAATCGATTGCGCTGACCATCGAGACGCAGGTCGGCGTCTCTGACATGCAGTTCACCAGTGCCTACCGCGTGCCCTACCAGTACGCAGGCCTGCTGCGCGAGCATGTGAAGACCGGCAGCTTCGTGCAGTCGGCCGAGGGCGTCACCGTGACCGACCTCGATGGCAACGTGTATTACGACCTGACGGGCTCCTACGGCGTCAATGTGTTCGGCGTCGATTTCTACAAGCAGTGCATGGCCGAAGGCAGCGCCCGCGTGCAGGACCTGGGGCTGGTGCTTGGCGCCTATCACCCGTGTGTGGCATGGAACGTGAAACGCTTGCGCGAGATCTCGGGGCTCGATGAGGTCTCGTTCCATATGTCGGGCACCGAGGCGGTGATGCAGGCGGTGCGGCTCGCCCGTTACCACACCGGTCGCTCGCATCTGGTGCGCTTCTGCGGCGCTTACCACGGCTGGTGGGAGGACGTGCAGCCCGGCATCGGCAACCCGTCGCCACCGAACCGTACCTACACGCTGACCGACATGGCCGAGCGCTCGCTGAAGGTACTGCGCACGCGCTGCGACATTGCCTGCGTGCTGGTCAACCCCTTGCAGGCGCTGCACCCGAACAAAGGCGCGCCGGGCGATTCGTCGCTGCTCGACAGCGGCCGCAGCGCGCATTTCGATCGCGCGGCGTACACGCAATGGTTGAAGCAACTGCGCGAGGTTTGCACCGAGCGCGGCATCGTGCTGATCTTCGACGAGGTGTTCGTCGGCTTCCGCTTGGCGCCCGGTGGCGCGCAGGAATACTTCGGCGTCAAGGCCGACATGGTCACCTACGGCAAGACACTCGGCGGTGGCTTCCCGGTCGGTGTGGTCTGTGGTCGCCGCGACCTGATGAAGCGTTACCGCGACGACAAGCCCGCCGATGTGTGCTTCGCCCGCGGCACCTTCAACTCGCACCCGTACGTGATGGGCGCGATGCAAGTGTTTCTGGAGCGCATTCAGACGCCCGTGGCCGAGGCCATTTACGCCGACCTCGACGCCACCTGGAACCGCCGCGCGGCGCGGATGAACCAGCGTCTGACCGAGCTGGGTTTGCCGGTGCAGGTGGCGAACCTGTCGTCGATATGGAGCGTCTCCTACACCGCCCCATCGCGCTACAACTGGATGCTGCAGTACTACCTGCGCGAAGCGGGCCTGGCACTGAGCTGGGTCGGCACCGGCAGATTCATCTTCAGCCTGAACTACACCGAAGCCGATTTCGACGCCGTGCTGCAACGCTTCGTCTCGGCCTGCCAGACGATGCAGACCGACGGCTGGTGGTGGGCACCGGCCGGCCTGACCAACAAGGCGATCAAGCGCGGCATCCTGAAAGAGATGCTGGCCACCAAATTCTGATCGGCTCGTTGTCGCAAGGCTGCGGGCGTTGGGCCGTCGGGGCTTAGCTGCTCCGCTCGGCCCTGCGGGCCGAGTCCCCTGCGCTGCTCGCAGCCCGAGGCGGGCGCGCAAACTCGCCCGCTCCGCGGACTCAGACATGCGCGCCCGACCGCGCTGCGCGCGGCAACCTCGGCCTGCTGCGCTGCTCGGCGTCGCAGATGCGCCCCGACAGCCCACCGCCCGCAGCCTCGCCGCGCAGACAGAGGCGCTCGAATTCATGGACTGTCTCAGTGGTGATCGTGAGGCCGGTAGTGCCCAGCCGCAGGCGCGCCTCTGAGGCGCCGAGGAGCACAGCGGCCCGAGGTTGCCGCGCACAGCGCGGTCGGGTGCGCATGTTTGAGCCCGCAGGGCGAGTTTGCGCACCCGCCTCGGGCCGCGAGCACCACAGGGGAGTCGGCCCTCCGGGTCGACCGCCGAAGTGAAGCGCTTGTGGCTGGGCGCTGCCGGCCTCGCCA
>JANMXL010000015.1:0-26461 GCA_031380885.1 Burkholderiales bacterium
TGGTGCGCACCGGCTCACTGCTTGACGGTGGCAATGGCGACGACACGCTGAACGGCAGCGCCGGCCGCGATATCCTGATCGGCGGGCTCGGCAAGGACACGCTGAACGGTGGGGCCGGCGACGACCTGATCCGTGGTGGCGCTGGCAATGACCAGTTGACCGGCGGCGCAGGCCACGACGTGTTCCGTTGGTCGCTGGGCGACGCGGGAACGGCCGGCACACCAGCGCGCGACGTCATCAGCGACTTCGACAACACCCCGCACGGCGGCGATGTGCTGGACCTGCGCGACCTGGTGGTCGGCGAATCTCACGCGGCCAACACGGTGGCGCTTCCTGCTTCGATCGGGCTGAACAACGCGCTGACGATCACGCCACACGAAGGCAACCTCGCCAACTACCTGCACTTCTCGGCGGTCGGCGGCAACACCGTCGTCGAGATCAGCTCGACCGGCGGCTTCTCAAGCAGCTACACCCCGGCGGCGGTCGATCAGGTGATCACGCTGACCGGTCTGAACCTGGTCGGCAGTTTCAGCAACGACCAGCAGGTCATCAACGACCTGCTGAAAAACGGCAAGCTGATCACAGACTGAGCACGGTGCCGGATCAAGGCTCGACGTCCAGCGTGCTGATCCAGGGCCCGGTGGCGCCGTCGATGCCGCAGTCCCAGAGGCGCGCGGCGTCGATGGCGTCGGACACACCTTCTGCATAGACCTGGATCCCCAGGCCGTGCAGCAGGCCGACGGTGCTGCGCACGAACAGCGCGCGGTGCTCGTCGCGGCCCACACCGGCAACCACCGAGGCGTCGAGCTTCAGGTAGTCGAGGCCGGCCTCGAACAGCCGCGGGATCTGCCCCAGCCGCTCGCCCGCATGCTCGATGCCGAAGCGCGCGCCGGTGGGCCGCAGCTGCCGGCCCAGTTCACGCAGCAGCTCGAAATGCTCGACCGCTGCGGACTCGGTCACCTCCAACCAGATCAACCGTGCCGCCTGCGGCATCGCCCACAGCAGGGCCCGCACGCGGGCCGCAAAGCCGCTGTCGAGCAAGGAAGCGGGCGACACATTGACGCAGCGTGGGCGGCCATCGTGATCGGCGGCGTGGAGCGCCAGCGCGAGTGCGCGCTCGTCGATGGCGCCAGTGAGGCGGCTGCGCACCGCCAGCGGCAACCAGCGCGCCGCAGGTTCGAAGGCGCCACCGGTCTCCAGTTGAAGGCGCAGCGGACATTCCAGATGCAGCAGCTGCCGCTGCGCATTGAGCACCGGGAACTCCATCAACCGCACCCGTTCGGCCTGACCCAGCGCCAGTTGGATGCGCTGCCGCCACGCGCCTTCACCCAGCACGGCCAGCACGCCTGGCGGATGCGGGCCGAACTCCACCGCGAACGGGCCGCAGTTCTCGGCACGCGCCAGCGCCGCGTCGGCAGCGCTCATCACCTGCCCCGCCTGCATGCCGCGGTGCACCTCGACCGAGCCGATGCACACCGCCGCGCCGCTGCCGAGCGTCGGCAGCACCAGCTGCAGGGCCTGCGCGAGTGTCTGTGCGGTTTCGTGAACCACGCCGGACGCCGGCAGGCACAACGCGAAATCAGAGCCGTTCAATCGGCCGAGGAAGCAGCCCTTGACCTCGTCGGCATACGGCTGCAGCGACTGCGCAATCGTCACCAGCATGCGGTCGGTCGCCGCATGGCCGAACTGGCGGTTCAGCGCGGCCAGCTCCATCACCCGCAGCAGCACCAGGCCGCCTTCTGCCGGGCCGTCTTCGCGTTGCAAGGAGGCCGCCAGCTGGAACAGGAAGTGGCTGCGGTTGGACAGCCCGGTCAGCGCATCGCCGTTGAGCTGGCGGTGCAGCGTGTCGAGCTGCCCAGCCTGCGCCCGCGACGTCACACGCAGCCGCTCGACCAGTGAATTCATCGCGCGTGCCAGCCGTTGCAGCTCGGGCACGCGGGGCTCGGATGCGGTGACGAACTCACCCTGCTCCAGCGAATGCGCCTGCGCCACCGCCACGTCCAGCGGGCGGCTGATTCGCCGCACCACCACCCAGCCCAGGCCCGCGGCCAGCAGCCCGACCAACGCCATCGCCAGCGCGGTGCGCAGCGTGTTCGACCACAGCGCATCGTGGGCATACGACACCTGGCTTTCCACCAGCACCTGGCCGAGTGCCCGCCAGCCATCGGAGACCTGAGCGGTGCCCGACTGCGAGGCGATCGGCACCAGCGCCACGAACCACACGGGCGCAGCCCCCGACGGCACTGGGGCCTCCCGGTTGAACACCATCTTGCCGTCGGCCGAGCGCAGCTGAACTCGCCGGTAGTAACCAGTGTCGAATTGCGCGGCCATCAGCAGCGACATCAGCTCAGCATTTCCTTTCTGCTGCGACAGCGCCAGCGCCAGCGATGCGGCGTTGTCGCTGTTCTTTAGCCGCAACTGCGTTTGCAGCAGGTCGCGCGCCGAGGTGGTGGCCACGCCGATGCTGCCGAGGAAGGCCAGCAACACAGTGGCCAGCAGCAGCAGCCAGACTTGACGGATCAGCGACATGATCGCTCCTTGTAATCGATGAATTGGCAATGCAGCGTCATGGCGAAAAACCTTCGGCGCGGGCCTTGGCCAGTGCGTCGCGCCAGCGCGACAACCGCGCCAGCGGGTCGCCGGCCGACTGCGCACCGGTGCCCTGCCACAGGCCTTCGGCGTTGAAGCTGAACACCGGTGTCAGGTCGGGTCGACGGGAGGCAGGCCGCAGCTCGGAAATCAGGTTGTCGAGAATCAGCGGCTCGGCATCGGGCAGTGCGTAGTAGGCCAGCACCATGTGCGCCTGAACCGGCCCGCCAGGCCCGCCGAGTTGGGCACGCACGTAGACCAGCCGCAGCTTGTTCGCCGCGACCCCAACTGCGCGGAGGCTGAAGTACTTCGCCAGCGCGAAGTCCTCGCAATCACCCTCGCCCTTGCCCATCATCTCGAAAGGGCTGGCCCAGTAGTCGATCTGCCCCCAGACCTGCAGGTCATCGCGAAATTCGATGCGGCGGTTGAAGAAGTCGTTGATGGCTTGCAGCCGGACGATGTCGCCCTGCCCCAGCGCAGCCGCCAGCACCGGGCGCAGCGCCTGCCAGCCTGCCACCGCTTTCGGGCCTTGCGCCTGCGCGGCCAAGGCCATGCGCTCGGCATCCCATGGCTGATCTGCCCAGACCGCCGCCTGCAAGCCGGCCACCAGCACACCGTGCGCGATCCAGCGCGGCCACCGGCGGGTGTGTGCGGTCATGGGATCACGTCGATGCACGGGCGTGGGTGCGCTCGTGGGGCACGGGCGACAGGGTGTGAGTTCGGTGGCCTTCGCAGGGAACGAGAGCGCAGGTGTGACCCCTCGTTGTCGTCCGGTTCCCGGTCAACTTGAGCCAGTGCGGCTGCGGCGGGCTGGGATCGGTGCCGGTACGCTCTTGTTGCAATTAGTAACTTTCAGCGGTGGCGTCACTGCCACGCGGACATAGACTCGCCGGTACGCCGCGTTTCCACTGCTGAATGGCCGATCGACAGCCACATCGGCCTCTCGCCACGACCACCACCCATGCGCCATTCCATCACGCTGCTTGCCGCCGCCGTCGCCTTGCTTTGTCACGGACAACCCTTGCGTGCGCAGACGGCGAGCGTCGCTGCCGATCCTTTGCGCCACGCGGTCGAGAAGGCGCTGGCCACGAATCCGGAGGTGACTTCGCGCTTCAACGCCTACCGCGCCGCGGGCGATGCAGTCGACGCGGCACGGGGTGGGCTGCTGCCTCGATTGGATCTGAACGCCAATGTCGGTATCGACAGGGACAAGATCACCTCGCGCCTGCCGCAAAACGAGTCGATGAATCGCCGCGGCGTCGCCCTGACGCTGACCCAGCTGCTGTGGGACGGGCTGGGCACGCAGCGCGAGATCGATCGCTTCGGCCACGACCGACTGGCCCGCTACTTCGACCTGCTGGAAGCAACAGAGCAGACCACGCTGGAAGCCGCCCGTGCGCTGTACGACGTACAGCGTTTCCAGCGGCTGGTGGCGTTGGCGGAAGACAACTACGTGCAGCACCGCTACGCCTCGCAGCAGATCCAGTCGCGCTTTCAGGCTGGCGTCGGACGCGGGGTGGACCTGGAGCAGGCGAACGCCCGGCTGGCGCTGGCCGAATCGAACCTGACCACCGAGACCGCCAACCTGCACGATGTGATGACGCGCTATGTGCGGGTCGTGGGCGATGCGCCGCCGCAGCGCACCGACGTCACACCGCCCTTGACCGTGCTCAGCGCCGAACTGCCGCCCAGCAGCACCGAGGTGCTCAACCGTGCAGTCGTCCAAAGCCCAGCCGTCAGCGCCAGCATCGAGGCGGTGCGTGCTGCGCGCCTCTCGGGCCAGGTGCGCGACTCGGCCTTCCAGCCGCGCATCGAGGCGCGGGTGCGCAGTGGGGTCGGCCACAACTTCGATGGTGTGCGCGATCAGAAGCGAGACAGCGCAGCTGAACTGGTGCTGAACTGGAACCTCTTCAACGGCGGCTCAGACCAGGCCCGGGTGCGCCAGCAGGCCAACCTGCTCAGCCAGACCCAAGACCTGCGCGACAAGGCCTGCCAAGACGTGCGCCAGACCGCGGCGATCGCCTACAACGACACCCGCAAACTGACCGAGCAACTGGTGCTGCTGGACCGCAACACGCTGGCCATCGAGAAGGCACGAGATGCCTACCGCCAGCAGTTCGACATCGGCCAGCGCAGCCTGCTCGATTTGCTGAATGCCGAGAATGAGCTCTACACCGCGCGCCGCGCCTATGCCAATGCCGAATACGACCGCGCACTGGCATTCGCACGCACGCACGCCAGCATGAGCCAACTCACTGCACGGCTGGGCTTTGCCCGACCGGCCAGCCTGAACGACGAAGCGGGCGGCTGGAGCGCGGGCGACGACGCGCCGGCGCGCTGCCCGGCCGATGCCATCGTGCTGCCCGCTGTCGACATCGAAGCGCTGGCGCGCCGGGTGCCGGCGCTGGCGGGTTCCGCCAGACCGGCGCGCTGAGGCCCGAGCGCCGCCACACGGAGATGAGTTGATCAGGAGTCGCCTGATTCCACTTATCCACCTTTTCGTCGCGTCGCCAGCGCACACACAGCCCGCCGACCGGCAAGCCTGGTTCGGCCGGGCGTTGCGCAGCGTGGCCGCACTGCTGGTGCGCGAAACCGGTTTCTAGCCCAGCCGCACACCACCCAACCGCCGCACGCGTCGACCCATGTCGCGGACCTCATGGAGCCGTGATGTGAAGGTGCAGATCGGGGTGGGCCGACCGCTGCGTACGAGTATGCTTTCGGCGACTGGCAGGCACTGGCAGACGCAGACAGCATTCGATCAGTTGCGCGCGATGGCCGGCACAGCCTCGCTCCTCGGGCAGCGTGAATGGAACACAACATGGGCATTCCGACGGCGGTGGTGGTGGGCGTGGGGGCGGAACAAGGCATTGGCGCGGCGGTGTGCCGACGCTTCGTGGCCGCTGGGTATCACGTGCTCGTTGCCGGCCACACTGAATCGAAGATCGAGCGGGTGGCCAGCCGCATCCGCGCGGAGGGTGGCAGCGCGCAAGGCGTCGTGGTTGACACGACCTCAGAGGCCGATGTTCTGAAGCTGTTCGACCTGGCGATGGCGCCCGGTGAGGGGCGTTTGCCGGTCGACGCAGTCGTCTTCAATGCCGGCAACAACCAGGTCATCGACTTCCGATCGCTGTCGGCCGATCAGTTCGAAAGGTTCTGGCGCGTTGGCTGTTTCGGTGGCTTCCTCGTCGGGCGCGAGGCCGCGCGGCGCATGGTGCCGCTGGGGCGCGGCACGGTGATCTTCACCGGCGCCTCCGGCAGCCTGCGGGGCAAGCCGGGATTCGCGCATTTCGCGGCCGCGAAGGCTGGTCTTCGGATGATCTCGCAGAGCATGGCGCGCGAGTTCGGCCCGCAGGGCCTGCACGTGGCGCACGTGTTGATCGATGGCGGCGTCAACGGCGACCGGCTGCGCCAGGCGCTCCCCGGCATGGTCGAGCAGCGCGGCGAAGACGGCCTGCTCGATGTCGACGCGATTGCCGAGACCTACTGGCATCTGCACCAGCAGCCAAGCACGGCATGGGCCCAGGAAATCGATCTGCGCCCCTACAAGGAGTTGTTCTGACGCGCTGCGGCGACAGCGCGCATGCAAGCACGGGCGCGATGAGGCCGGCATTTGCACCGGCCTCGCGCGTCCTGGTATGTTCTTGATCGTCACACCACCACCCCACAGGAGACCCCCATGAAACTGCTCAATTCCTTCGGCCCGAATCCGCGCATGGTGCGCATGTTCATGCTCGAGAAAAACATCGAGTTGCCCTTTGAGAACGTTGACATCATCGCGGGCGAAAGCCGCCAGAACCCTTACCTCGGGAAGAACCCCGTCGGTCAAACGCCCGGCCTCCAACTTGATGATGGACGCGTCATTGCCGAGACCGTCGTCATCTGCGAATACCTGGAGGAACTGCACCCCACGCCCGCGCTGATCGGCACCAACGCGCTGGAGCGGGCCGAGGCGCGCATGGCCCTGCGGCGCATTGAGCTCAACGCCACCGAGTACCTGTACAACGGCTTTCGCTTCGGCGCGGGCCTGGCGATGTTCAAAGACCGGGTGCGCTGCCTGCCGGACGCCGCTGAAGGCATGCAAGCCAAGGGGGCCGATGGCCTGCAACTGGCCGATACGCTGCTGAAGGGCCATTCCTTCCTGTGCGGCAACCGCCTCACGATCGGCGATCTGGTGCTGTATTGCTGCGTGGACTTCTGCGCGTCCGCGGGTTTCAAGGTCTCCCCTGACCTGACGAACCTCCACGCCTGGCTGGAGCGGATCAATGGTCGCCCCAGCGCGAGCGCGTCGCTGACGGCCAACTGGAGCGAGATCGGCTTGCGGGGCTAGCAAGCTGGCTGTCTGGCCTTCCCGCGTCCGTGTGGGCGCGGGCGGCACGCACATGGCGCAGATGAACCCGGCGACGAATTCAGCCGACGTAGCGCTTCCAATGGTTGTCGAGCTGCCACGCCGTGTCGGCGGTCGGTCCGTTGGGTTCGGGATTCCCGATTCGCCGCGTCTGCGGCCCCTGGCCCACCAACACGGCGCTCTTGCCGCTGTTCCACCACTGGCCGCCGTGTTCGGCCAACGCATACGACAGCGGTTGATCGATCGCACGCAGAAATTCCCCATCGGCGGAAAACAAGGCCAGCGTGTTGGCGCGTGGGCAGCTCACCGCAAAGCCGCCCTGGGGGTGCGCCACGATGTCGCCTCCGTAGCCTTCCAGCGGTGGTTGCTTCTGAGCGGGGCTGAGCGACTCACCGTCCCAGATCGCCAGCACCGGCGCGGCCTTGCGCCTGTCGAGGTCCAGGTGTTCTGCCTGCAGCGCAATGCCCAGCCGCCTGGCGGCCGGGTTCCATGCCAAGTGGCGAATGCTCAAGCAAGGGTCGTCCAGACGCCATTGACCCAGCAGCGTGCCACGCTTGGGGTCGAGTGCAACCAGAGATGCACTCATTGGCTCCGCGAGGCGCTTGCTCCGGCCCGTCTCGGGGCGCGTGTTGATCCCGCCGTTGGCCACGATCACGGTGCCCGCGGGCCACGGGCCCACGGACTCCGGCAGAGCCAGCAACTGGTGCGGATCGCTGCCATGCGTGGGCCATTCGTCGAGTTTTTCCAGCGTGGCACGGTCTCTCACACCCAACAGCCCCTGGCCGGTTCCGCTGTCGGTCTCGGTGGTCAGCAACATTGCAGAGTCAGGCAGCACTTCAGCGTGACCGTTGAGTCCACGGTCGTCGTTCACCCAGCGCCAATCCGCTTGACCGGTGCGAGGGTGCCAGCGCAGCAACCAATCTCCAGGGCGTCGCGCGACGACCAGCACACTGTCCTCACCCTCGGCCATCAGCCCGTGCGCTCGGGAAGGCACCCGCAGCTCAGACAGCAGCGCCAGACGATCGCCTCCGGCGCGCAGCAGGCCAATGCGATGTTCGGTGCCCTGCTGCCAGGCGGCAAGAAGCGTTGCCGCTGGCGAGTCGCCGCTCCAGGCAGGCGCACAGGCCCAGCCCGCCAGACCCGTCAACAGCTGGCGTCGGTGCAACTGAATAGAACCCGATTTCATGGCCGGATCAAGGCTTGATGTTCAAGCGGAGTTGGGTACATCGATGACCACAGGTTTTGAGGGTCGAGCCGCGAAGGCCCGTGTTCAGTGGGGGTCTGTTGGTGCAGTGAGTCTAGAGCGCACCGTGCGACCTGAATCGGGCCGCTCAAGACTGGGCGCCGCCGCCGAGTTTGGGTGACCCAGCGGCCGCTGTGGCCGGTATCCAAATCCGGTATTCCGGGGATGCCTGCAATACAAGGGGGCTTGCTTTATCGTGGTCAATTCACGTTGACAGCGGGGCGCCATGAACAGACACGTCGGCATCATCGGCACCGGTTCGGTGGGCACCAGTGTGGCGGTCTCTACCCTGTTGTCGGGTGCGGCCAGTGCACTCTGGTTGCACGATCTGAATATGGCGCGCGCCGAGGGCGAGGCCATGGACCTGGCGCACGGCGCGGCCTACTACCCCGACTGCGAACTGCGCACGGCCGCGCTGGACGAGATGCACCAGTGCGATGTGGTGGTGGTCGCCGCCGGCCGCAACAGCCGCCCTGGCGAGACGCGCCTGGATCTGCTGCGAGACAACGCCCGCGTGGTGGCCGACATCGGCCGCGGTCTGGCCGGCTTCACAGGCACGGTGGTGATCGTGACCAATCCGGTGGACGTGCTGACGCTCGTGACGCAACAGAGCAGCGGCCTGCCGGCCGAGCGCGTGCTGGGCACCGGCACCATGCTCGACACGGCGCGCTTGCGACAGATGCTGGGGCGCGAACTGGGCCCGGCGGCCAACTCGATTCACGCTCAGGTGGTGGGCGAACACGGCGACAGCGAGGTGGTGCTGTGGTCGAGCGCTCAGGTGGGCGGCCTGCCGGTGCGGCAGTGGGCAGGCTGGTCGCAGGCGACGGAAGCGCGGCTGGCGCGCGAGGTGCGCGAAGCTGCCTATGAAGTCATCCGGCGCAAGGGCGCCACCAACCACGCCATCGGCCTCGTGACGGCCAACCTGCTGCGCTGCTTGCTGCGCGGCGAGCGGCGCGTGCTGACCGTGTCGCGCCTGCAGATCGGCGCCGCGGCACAGGCGCTGGGCCTGCAGGGCGTGGCGCTGTCGCTGCCGACCGTGGTGTCGGCGCAAGGCGGTACGCAGGTGCTGCTGCCGCAGATGGACGAGGACGAGGCCGCCGCGCTGAGGCACTCGGCGCAGGTGTTGCAACAGGCGGCGGGGTCGCTCACGGCGGCGTAGGGCGGGGTGTCGACGGCGCCTTCAACCAAACCGCAAATGCCGCAGCCTTCCGGCATCAACCCTTCGTTATCGGCGCATGGGAATTCGCGTGCTGCTTGGCAGCCTCTTCACTGTGATGAAGGGCATGCAGCGTATGGCCGTGGGCGATCAGCGCATGATGGCTCGCGGCGTCATGCTTACCCGCCTCATGCAGCGAATTGGCTTCCTGGTGATGCTTCGCTGCATATTCATGATGCATCGCCGCTTCTTTGTGATGGGAAAAGTAAACATTTTGTTGAGCCATGACGGTCTCCTGGGAAATGATGTCAATCAAGTGAAAGGCTTGTTGTCGTCAAGCTTGATCAGCCGCAGCCCGGTGCCGGCCACTGGACAAACAGGCTACGGGCGCCAGGTACAGACAGTCTGTGCGTTGAGCCACATTGGCCCGTCGACGATTCGTGTGGAACCGTCCGTCTGAATCGGTCTCAGCTTCGTAATCAGCCGCCCGGAGGCCCGCACGGTGCGGGGCTCGGGCAAGAAAAAGCCCTCCACGAGGGAGGGCTCAAACTTGCTGGCGGAGCCGGAGGGATTCGAACCCTCGATGCAGGTTTTGCCCACATACTCCCTTAGCAGGGGAGCACCTTCGGCCACTCGGTCACAGCTCCGCAGACATCAGCTGTCGATTCTAGCTGCTCGCCATCCGCTTCACGCTCAAGCTGGCGCCTGTTCCAGATCGAACGCCTTGTGCAGCGCGCGCACCGCCAGCTCCATGTATTTTTCGTCGATGACGACGCTGGTCTTGATCTCGCTGGTGGTGATCATCTGGATGTTGATGCCCTCGTCGCTGAGGGTGCTGAACATCTTGCTGGCCACGCCCACGTGCGAGCGCATGCCGATGCCCACGATGCTGACCTTGCAGATCTTGGTGTCACCCGACAGCGTGGCCGCGCCGGTCTTCGGCAGCACCGCCGACTTCAGCAGGTCCATCGTGCGGGCGTAGTCGTTGCGGTGCACGGTGAACGAGAAATCTGTCTTGCCGTCGTGCGACACGTTCTGGATGATCACATCGACGTCGATGTTCGCGTCGGCCACCGGGCCGAGGATCTGGAAGGCGATGCCCGGCTTGTCGGGCACGCCGATCAGGCTGATCTTGGCCTCGTCGCGGTTGAAGGCGATGCCCGCCACAATGGCTTGTTCCATTTTTTCGTCCTCTTCGAAAGTGATCAGCGTGCCCGACTTTGCCTCCTCGGCGATGTCGATGTCCCACGGCGTGAAGCTCGACAGCACGCGCAGCGGCACGCGGTACTTGCCAGCAAATTCAACCGACCGAATCTGCAGCACCTTGGAGCCCAGGCTCGCCATCTCCAGCATTTCCTCGAAGCTGATGGTCTGCAGCCGGCGAGCCTCGGGCACGATGCGCGGGTCGGTGGTGTAGACGCCGTCGACGTCGGTGTAGATCAGGCACTCGTCGGCCTTCAGCGCGGCCGCCACGGCCACCGCCGAGGTGTCCGAGCCGCCGCGGCCCAGTGTGGTGATGTTGCCGAGATCATCGACACCCTGGAACCCGGTGATCACGACCACCTTGCCGGCCGCCAAGTCAGCGCGCACGCGCTGGTCGTCGATGCTCTGGATGCGCGCCTTGGTGTGGGCCGAATCGGTTTGGATCGGCACCTGCCAACCCGCGTAGCTGACAGAAGGCACGCCCTCGGCTTGCAAGGCAATGGCCAGCAGGCCGACCGACACCTGCTCACCAGTGGCGGCGATCAGATCGAGCTCGCGCATCAACTCAGGGGAACTGCGCTCAGGCGACAGCTCTTTCGCCAGACCGAGCAGGCGATTCGTCTCGCCGCTCATCGCCGATGGCACCACGACCATCTGGTGACCGGCGCGCGCCCATTTGGCGACGCGTTTGGCCACGTTGCGGATGCGCTCGGTAGAGCCCATCGAGGTGCCGCCGTATTTGTGTACTGTCAGGGCCATGGGATTCAGTGCACCGCAGCGGTGCGAGGCACCGCGGGTGAGATCGGGAAAGCTTTCCATTTTACAAGCGCCAACGCAGCGCCGGGAGGCAACCCGTCACGCGGGCTCGGCGGGCTCCCAGTGCAGCATTATTTGCGCCTGACCGGGCAGGCCGATCACCCGTGCGTCGATGCCCAGGCCGGGCACAAAGACCAGCTGCCCGCCGCTGTACAGCAGCGGGCCTGCGCGCTGCCAGGCGGGCAATTCAACCGCCTGAAACTGCTTCTTCAGGCTGCGCGCAGGCCGCCCGATGCCCGCCTGGAAACGCTCGCCACCCGATCGTTCGCGCAACTCGACCTGCGCCAGCCAGGCCAGTGGCACACCGCCCTCTTTCACCCGCGTGACCCGCAAACTGCCACCCCAACCGGGCAGGCAATAGGCGCCAGCACGGCGGATGCGCAGCGTCGATTCGGGAATCGCCGCCAATTCAGCAACAAGCGCCGCAGCCCGCCACGTCAGATGCCCGCGGTAGCGCCGCAGCAGCCCACCGGCCAGTGGCCACGCGGCCGCACCCTCGCCGAACAGCTCGTCGTTCAGGCGCGTGATCAGCGTGGCGGGGGGCGCGGCGCCGGTCTGGCGGCGCAGCCAGGCGCGCAGGGCATTGACCTGGCGCGCGATCGACAACGCCTGCAGTCCAGACAGCGCCAAACCGTCATCACCAGAGATCTTCAACAGGTCTTCATCGGCCAGTTCATCGAGACAGGCGGTCGCCTGCTGCGCCCAGGTCGCCGCGGCGGCCAAGGCGGGCTCGGCGTCAGGAAATGCCTGTTCGAGCACAGGCCAGACGCGGTGCCGCAGCCGGTTGCGTGCGTAGCGCTCGTCCGTGTTGCTGTCGTCATCGATGTAGGCGAGGGCCTGCGATTGCACGTAAGCCTCGATCGCGTCGCGCGGCGTGTCCAGCCACGGCCGCACCCAGCGCAGGCCGTCGCGCAGGGCGCTGCGCGGCATGCCCGACAGCCCTGCCACACCGGCCGAGCGCAGCGCCTGCAGGATCAAGGTTTCAGCCTGGTCGCGGCGGTGGTGCGCGAGCAGCACCAGCTCGGCGCCGTGCCTCTGGGCCAGACGCTTCAGCGCGGCATAGCGCTCACGGCGCGCCCACGCTTCGATGCTGTCGCCAGGCTGCGGCCGGCTGCGCAGCCGAGCCGCGGCAAACGACAGCGGCAGGCCATCGGCGGCCCAACGCGCGCATTGATCGCGGCAGTGGCGCTCCCACGCAGCGGCGTGCGCACTGAGGCGGTGGTTGACGTGCAGCGCGACCACGGCAACGGCGGCGTCACGCGCTGCGATCAGCGTGGCATGCAGCAGTGCGGTGGAGTCGCGACCGCCGCTGTAGGCGACGGCGACACGCGGGCATGCTGACGACAGTGCGGGCGTAGACGTCACGCGCCGCCGCCTCGGGAGCTCACCGGTCGGTCGTGTCGCTGAAGCGGCCGTAGGTCTGCAGGCGCTCGTAGCGGCGTTGCAGCAGTTCCTTCAGCTTCAGGTCGCTGACCTGGCGCAGCGCATCGTTCAAGGCGCGCTTGAGCTGCGCGGCCATCGCCTTGACGTCGCGGTGGCCACCACCGACCGGCTCGTTGACGATCTTGTCGACCAGCCCCAGCGCCTTCAGGCGGTGCGCGGTGATGCCGAGCTGTTCGGCGGCATCAGCGGCTCGCGCCGATGTCTTCCACAGGATGGAAGCGCAACCTTCCGGCGAAATCACCGAATAGATCGAATACTGCAGCATCAGCAGCTGGTCGCCCACGCTGAGCGCCAGCGCGCCGCCCGAGCCGCCCTCACCGATGATGGTGACGATGATCGGCACCTCGAGTTGCGCCATCTCGAAGATGTTGCGGCCGATCGCTTCCGACTGACCGCGCTCTTCGGCACCGATGCCAGGGTAGGCGCCAGGCGTGTCGACGAAGGTGAAGATCGGCAGGCCGAACTTCTCGGCCAGCTTCATCAGGCGCAGGGACTTGCGGTAGCCCTCGGGGCGCGACATGCCGAAATTGCGCACGCCGCGCTCACGGGTGTCACGGCCTTTCTGATGGCCGATCACCATGCAGGCCTGGCCATTGAAGCGCGCCAGCCCGCCGACGATGGACTGGTCGTCGGCGAAGTGCCGATCGCCGTGCAGTTCGTGGAAGTCGGTGAAGATTTCGTTGACGTAGTCCAGCGTGTACGGCCGCTGCGGGTGACGGGCGATCTGTGTCACCTGCCAGGGGGTCAGGCTGGCATAGATGTCCTTGGTGAGCTGCAGGCTCTTCTTGCTGAGGCGGTCGATCTCTTCGGAGATGTCGACCGCCGACTCGTTTTGCACATAGCGCAGTTCGTCGATCTTCGTTTCGAGATCGGCCACCGGCTGCTCGAATTCAAGAAAGTGTCTTTTGCTCATCCGTGGGGCTACTCGCAGTATCCGTCGGCATCAGGTATCGAACGGCTCAATAGTCTACCGGCACTGGTTCAAGGCTGCGCCAGATGTACCAGGTGGCGACCGAGCGGAACGGCGCCCAGGCGTCACCCACTTCGCGGGCCTCGGCGCGCGACACCGGCTCGCCGCTGAAGTAGTTGACGCTGATGCCCTTGATCAGGCCAGCATCGTCCAGCGGCAGCACGTTCGGGCGGGCCAGGTGGAACATCAGAAACATCTCGGCCGTCCAGCGGCCGATGCCGCGGATCGCGACCAACTCGTCGATGATGGCCTCATCGTCCATCTCGGCCCACTGCCCCTCGCGCACTGAACCGGTGGCGAAATGCTGCGCCAAGTCGTTCAAGTACTCGACCTTGCGCGCCGACAGGCCGGCCGCGCGCAGCTCGGGCGCGTTCAGCTTCAGCACGCAGGCCGGTTGCAGAGGCGCAGCACCGCCGGGCACCACCGCCACCAGGCGGTCCCACACCGTCTGCGCCGCCCTGACCGAGATCTGCTGGCCGACGATGGATCGCGCCAGCGTGGTGAAGGCGTCGCCGCGGCCCTTCAGGTGGCTGCTGCCGCACTTGGGGATCAGCTTGCGCATCACCCGGTCGCGCTTGGCCAGGTGCTTGCACGCGTCGTCCCAATAGGCCGGTGGCGTGGCCGCGGCAGGCACGGTCATGCCTTGACCCAGGTGGTGCCTTGCGGGGAATCCTGCAGCACGATGGACTGCGCCGCGAGTTCCTGCCGGATCTGATCCGCGCGTGCGAAATCGCGCGCCGCCTTCGCCGCCTGCCGCTCGGCGATCAAGGCGTCGATGCGCGACCCGTCCAGCCCGCTGCCAGCCTGCAAAAAGGTCTTCGGCAATTGCTGCAACAGGCCGAGGACGCCGCCCAACGACTTCAGCAGCCGCGCGGCCTGTGGCGAGCGGGTGCGATTGACCTCGCCGGCCAGGTCGAACAGCACCGCGACCGCGCCGGGGGTGTTGAAGTCCTCGTTCATCTCGGCGCGGAAGGTCGCGGCCTGCGGCTGCGTCCAGTCGACGGCAGCGCCCGCATCGTCAGCCACATCGACGCTCGCAAGCGCGGTGTACATCCGCCGCAGCGCGTGCCGCGCATCGTCGAGGTTGGCGTCGCTGAAGTTGAACGGACTGCGATAGTGGGTGCGCAGCATGAAAAAGCGCACCGTCTCGCCGTCGTAGCGCTTGAGCACATCACGAATGGTGAAGAAGTTGCCCAGCGACTTCGACATCTTCTCGTTGTCGACGTTGAGAAAGCCGTTGTGCATCCACACGTTGACGTACTTGTGGCCCGACGCGCCCTCACTCTGCGCGATCTCGTTCTCGTGGTGCGGAAACTGCAGATCGAGGCCGCCGCCGTGGATGTCGAAATGTTCACCGAGCAGCGCGCAGCTCATCGCCGAGCATTCGATGTGCCAGCCCGGGCGGCCGAGGCCAAACGGGCTGTCCCACTTCGCGTCGGCCGGCTCGCTGTCCTTGGCCGACTTCCAGAGCACGAAGTCCAGCGGGTCTTCCTTGCCGTCAAGCACCGCCACACGCTCACCCGCGCGCAGCTGATCGATCGATTTGCCGGACAGCTGCCCGTAGGGCGGAAACTTGCGCACCGCGTAATTGACATCGCCGTTGGTCGATCGGTAGGCCAGGCCCTTGGCTTCGAGCGTGCCGATCATCTTCAGCATCGCCGGCACGTGCTCGGTGGCGCGCGGCTCATGCGTCGGCGGCAGGATGCCGAGGGCGGCCACATCCTGGTGCATCGCCACGGTCATCTCGTCGGTCAGCTGGCGCATCGGGATGTTGCGTTCGACGGCGCGCTTGATGATCTTGTCGTCGATGTCGGTGATGTTGCGCACATAGGTGACGTCGTAACCCAGCTCGCGCAGCCAGCGGCAGGTGACATCGAAGGCCATCATGAAGCGCGCATGACCGACGTGGCACAGGTCGTAGATCGTCATGCCGCAGACGTACATCCGCACGCGGTTGGCATCGATCGGGGTGAACACCTCCGTCTCGCGGGACAGGGAATTGAAGATGCGCAAGGTCATGGGCAGGGTCGCAAGGATCGCGGCATCGCAGCGCGCCGCATCGAAATGCCTACGTGGGAAGGGGCCACGATTGTGCCGCGTGGTCGCATCGGTCAGGATCAAGAAAGCGCCCGTACCGATCGATTCACGCCGGAGGCAGCGCACCTACAATCGAAACCCAGTGTGGCGGCGTGCTTTGGGACGATGCACCATGCTCCGCACCCTTCACGCTCCATCTCTCGATGTCTGCCTCTGCACCCATGCCCCTCGTTCGACGCCTGCAACTCGCCTTCGCGACGACGCTCCTGCTGCTGTCGGCTGCCGCGGTTCACGCCGCCGACGACGTGGCGAGCATCACCCAACTGTTCCGCTCCGGCCAGCAGAGCGAGGCGTTCACGCAGATCGACGCGCTGCTCGCCACGAAATCCGATCGCCCCGATCTGCGCATGCTCAAGGGCGTCTTGCTGGTGGATGCGCGCCGCACCGATGAGGCGCTGGTGGTGTTCCAGCAACTGACCGAAGACTTCCCCGAAGTGCCCGAGCCGTACAACAACCTGGCGGTGATCTTTGCGGCGCGTGGCGAATTCGACAAGGCCCGCCTGGCGCTGGAAGGCGCACTGCGCGCCAACCCCGGTTTCGCGACCGCGCACCAGAACCTCGGCGATGTGTATGCGCAGCTGGCCCAGCGGTCCTACCAGCGGGCGTTGAAGGCCGACCCGACCAACACGGAGATCCCGCCTCGGCTGTCGCTGCTCCGCAAGCTGACCGACCCTGCGACTCGTCCGTCGACACCCTGATCCTGCACACGCACCCTTTCGAGAGACATCCCATGCGTTCAAGATTTTTCGTCGGCCTCGTGGCCGCAGCGCTGGCAGCAGCAACCGCCACGTTGGCTTACGCCCAGAAGGTGACGGTGACCACCAGCCTGGGTGATATCGTCGTCGAGCTCAACGCCGCGCAGGCGCCGAAGACGGTCGACAACTTCCTGCAGTACGTGAAGGCCGGGCAATACGACGGCACGGTGTTCCACCGGGTGATTGAAAACTTCATGATCCAGGGCGGCGGCTTCTCGCCCGATCTGAAAGAGAAGCCGACCCGCGCGCCGATCCCGCTGGAAGCGCGCAACGGCCTGAGCAACAGCCGTGGCACGTTGGCGATGGCACGCACCTCCGACCCCAATTCCGCGACCGCGCAGTTCTTCATCAACGTGCAGGACAACGCCTTCCTCGACGCGGCGAAGTCGCCCGATGGCAACGGCTACGCGGTTTTCGGCAAGGTCGTCTCTGGTATGGACGTGGTCGACCGCATCCGCGCGGTGCCTACTGGCAACCGCGGCCCCTATCAAAACGCGCCCCTGCAGCCCGTGACCATCATCAAGGCCACGGTCGCGCCCTGAGCGCGCCGCCGCCATCCCATTACCAACCCCACGACACCCACACCATGGCAACCCAAGTTGAACTGCACACCTCACACGGCCTGATGCTGATCGAGCTCGACGATGTGAAAGCGCCTCTCAGCACCGCGAACTTCCTCGCTTACGCACGCAAGGGCTTCTACGACGGCACGATCTTTCACCGCGTGATCAAGGGCTTCATGGTCCAGGGCGGCGGGTTCGAGCCCGGCATGAAGCAGAAATCCAGCGATGCACCGATCAAGAACGAGGCCAACAACGGGCTGAAGAACCAGCGCTACACGCTGGCAATGGCACGCACCTCCGATCCGCACTCGGCCACAGGCCAGTTCTTCATCAATGCCAACAGCAACGAGTTCCTGAACTTCAAGGCCGAGACCTCCAGCGGCTGGGGCTACGCCGTGTTCGGCAAGGTGGTATCAGGCACCGAAGTGGTCGACGCGATCGAAGGCGTGAAGACCGGCCGCAATGGCTCCCACGACGACGTGCCGAACGACGACGTGGTGATCGTCAAGGCCGTGGTGGTCTGAACCCGTGACGACCGACGGCCCGCTTGCGTTGCCCACCTTCTGGGAGATGCAGGCGGCGGCCGAGTGGCGCGCGATCGACTTCATCAGCGATCTGCATCTCGCAGAAGACACACCGCGCACCTTCGACGCCTTCGCGTCCTATCTGCGGCAGACCCGCGCCGATGCGGTGTTCATCCTCGGCGACCTGTTCGAGGTGTGGGTTGGCGACGACTCCCGGCAGGAGGGTTTCGAGGCCCGGTGCGCCGAAGTGCTGTGCGAGGCCTCGACGCGCTGTGCCTTGGGCTTCATGGTCGGCAACCGGGACTTTCTGGTCGGCGCCGACATGCTGAAAGCCTGCGGCGTGCTGGCGCTGGCCGACCCGACGGTGATGATCGCCTTTGGCGAGCGAGTGATGCTCACCCACGGTGATGCGCTGTGCCTGGCCGATGTGCCCTACCAACACTTTCGCGCGATGGTGCGCAACCCGGCCTGGCGCCGCGATTTCCTCGCGCGCCCGCTGGCCGAGCGACGCCGGGCGGCGCGCGAGGTGCGCGACGAGAGCGAGCGCCGCCAGCGTGAACAGTTGGCCGGCCGCGATGCCGACATCGACGTGGCCACAGCGGCGTGCTGGATGCACGAAGCCGGCGCGCCACTGCTGATCCACGGGCACACCCACCGGCCCGGCAGTGACGCACTGGCGCCGGGATTCGTCCGCCATGTGCTCAGTGATTGGGACCTGGATCAAGCCAGCGCCTCACCACGCGCTGAAGTGCTGCGCTGGACGGCAGCAGGGCTGAAGCGCTTGTCACTGGCGCAAGTCACCGAACGCTGAGTGTGCTGTCCGGGGCGCAAGCTGCGTGGCGACGCTGGCGCGAAGACCGGGCTTGTCGCCAACACGCGATCCCTGAATCGCTGTGGCAGCTGACGCTGGCGCGCTACCCCTTCCTCGGGTGGCGATCGGCCGAGCAGCGGGTCCGGCTGCGCCGTCTGGCCACGCTGTTCCTCGCGCGCAAGGAATTCAGCGGCGCCCACGGCCTGGTGGTGACCGATGAGATGGCGGTGGCGGTCGCTGCGCAGGCCGTGCTGCCGATCCTCAACCTCGATGGCGATCTGGGTCTGTACGAAGGCTTCGTCGGCATCGTGATGCACAGCGGCGCGGTGGTGGCGCCACGCGAGGTCATGGATGATGACGGCGTGCTGCACGAATACGACGAGGAGCTCGCCGGTGAAGCGATGCAGGATGGCCCGGTGATGCTGTCGTGGCAAGACGTCGAGGAAGCCGCCGAAGGGTCGAGCCGGGCAGACTGGGCCTACAACGTCACGGTCCATGAATTCGCTCATGTCATCGACATGGCCCATGGGGGTCCCGATGGGGTTCCGCCGCTTCCCGACCGCACCGCGCGACAGCACTGGATCGAAGTGATGGAAGTGGCGTACACCGACCTATGCACGCAGGTCGATGCGCAGCAGCAGACATCGATCGACCCCTACGCTGCCGACTCGATGCAGGAATTCTTCGCAGTGGCTGTGGAGACCTTCTACGTCCAGCCGTGGGAACTGCAGCGAGCCGCACCGTTGGTGTATCAGCTCTTCGCCGACTATTTCCGCGAGGACCCAGCCCGCCATTCAGGACCGTGAAGCGAACGGAACGCCCAGCAAAAAGCCGGGGCGTCTCGCGACCACCCCGGCTTGGCAAGCGCCTCAGGCTGATCGCTCAGGCGGTGGCTGACTCCGCTTTCGGCTTGTCGCTCTTCTTCGTTGGCTGGATGTCCAGCACGGTCTTGCCGTCGGCGTCAACGTCCACCGTCAAGCGGCCACCATCGACCAGGCGGCCGAACAGCAGTTCGTCAGCCAGTGCACGACGGATCGTGTCCTGGATCAGGCGCTGCATCGGACGTGCCCCCATCAGCGGATCGAAGCCGTTCTTCGCGAGATGCTTGCGCAGCGCGTCGGTGAAGGTGACATCGACCTTCTTCTCGGCCAACTGGCCTTCCAGCTGGAGCAAGAACTTGTCGACCACACGCAGGATGATCGCCTCGTCCAGCGCACGGAAGCTGACCACCGCGTCGAGCCGGTTGCGGAACTCCGGGGTGAACATGCGCTTCACGTCGGCCATCTCGTCACCGCGCTCGCGCGGGTTGGTGAAGCCGATCGTCGCCTTGTTCATGATCTCGGCGCCCGCGTTGGTCGTCATCACGATGATCACGTTGCGGAAGTCGGCCTTGCGCCCATTGTTGTCGGTCAGCGTGCCGTGATCCATCACCTGCAGCAAGACGTTGAACGCGTCCGGGTGGGCTTTCTCGATCTCGTCGAGCAACAGCACGCAATGCGGCTTCTTGGCGACCGCCTCGGTCAACAGGCCACCCTGCTCGAACCCGACATAGCCCGGAGGCGCACCGATCAGCCGGCTGACCGCGTGGCGCTCCATGTACTCGCTCATGTCGAAGCGGATCAGGTCGATGCCGAGGATGAAGGCGAGCTGCTTAGCGACTTCGGTCTTGCCGACGCCGGTCGGGCCGGAAAACAGGAACGAGCCGATCGGCTTGTCGGGCCTGCCCAGGCCGGAGCGCGCCATCTTGATCGCTGCGGCAAGTGCCTCGATGGCCGGCTCTTGACCAAACACCACGCTGTTCAGGTCGCGGTCCAGGCTCTTGAGCTTCGAGCGATCATCATTCGACACGCTGGCCGGCGGGATGCGCGCGATCTTCGCGACGATTTCCTCGACCTCGCTGCGGGTGATGGTCTTCTTCTGCTTGCTCTTGGGCAGGATGCGTTGCGCGGCACCAGCTTCGTCGATCACGTCGATCGCCTTGTCGGGCAGATGACGGTCGTTGATGAACTTGGCCGACAGTTCGGCCGCCGCCTGCAGCGCGCCGAGTGCGTACTTGACGCTGTGGTGCTCTTCGAAGCGGGACTTGAGGCCCTTCAAGATCTCGACCGTTTGCTCGACCGAAGGCTCGGCCACATCGACCTTCTGGAAGCGGCGTGACAGTGCCGCGTCTTTCTCGAAGATGCCGCGATATTCGGTGAAGGTGGTCGCGCCGATGCACTTCATCGCGCCCGAGCTGAGTGCGGGCTTCAGCAGGTTGCTGGCATCGAGCGTGCCGCCCGAGGCCGCACCGGCGCCGATCAGCGTGTGGATCTCGTCGATGAACAGCACTGAATTGGGCTGGTCCTTCAACACCTTCAACACACCCTTCAAGCGCTGCTCGAAGTCACCGCGGTACTTGGTGCCCGCCAGCAAGGCGCCCATGTCGAGCGAAAAGACCGTGGCGTTGGCCAGCACTTCCGGCACGTCGCCTTCGGTGATGCGCCACGCCAAGCCTTCGGCAATCGCGGTCTTGCCGACACCAGCCTCGCCCACCAGCAGCGGGTTGTTCTTGCGACGGCGGCACAGAATCTGGATCACGCGCTCGACTTCGTGCTCGCGCCCGATCAGCGGATCAATCTTGCCCTCGCGTGCAAGCTGGTTCAGATTCTGGGTGTACTGGTCGAGCGGTGAGCCCTTGACATCAGAGTCGTCTTTCTCGCCGTCAGAGGAGCTGCTGTTCTCGGTGGGCTTGACCGGCTCAGGCGGGTCAGACTTCTTGATGCCATGCGCAATGAAATTGACCACATCCAGCCGCGTGACGCCCTGCTGATGAAGGTAGTACACAGCGTGCGAATCCTTCTCGCCGAAGATCGCAACCAGCACGTTGGCACCGGTGACTTCCTTCTTGCCGCTGCCTGTGGACTGCACATGCATGATCGCGCGCTGGATCACCCGCTGGAAGCCGAGCGTGGGTTGCGTGTCTACCTCGTCGGTGCCGCCCACGGTGGGCGTGTTTTCCTTGATGAACTGCGCCAGACTCTTGCGCAGGTCATCGACATTGGCCGAACAGGCACGCAGCACTTCAGCCGCCGACGGGTTGTCGAGCAATGCCATCAGCAGGTGCTCGACGGTGATGAATTCGTGGCGTTGCTGACGCGCCTCCACGAACGCCATGTGCAGACTGACTTCAAGTTCTTGAGCGATCATGCGGCCTCCATAATGCATTGCAACGGGTGGCCGCCACGACGTGCGGCGGCCAACACCAACTCTACTTTCGTCGCAGCGACATCCTTTGAATAGGTGCCGCATACGCCTCGACCATCATGATGAATCTTCAACATGATCTGCGTCGCGGCTTCGAGGTCGCGATTGAAATACTCTTGCAGCACCACCACCACAAACTCCATCGGCGTGTAGTCGTCATTGAGCAGGACGACTTGGTACATGCGCGGAGGATCCGTCTTCTGCGCCTGCCTTTCGGCAACAACCGAGCCGTGCCCGTCATCTGTGTGGGGCACAACCGCAGGGGTCGCCGGGGTAGGTTTATCAGTGGCCATTTTCTCATTCTATCGACATCAAAGACCCGCTCAGACCCTCAGGCATATTGGACCTCCGCCGAGAATCACAAGGCCAGAGTTGCACCGTTCAGCGGTACTTTTTCATTCATGAACTGGTGCATCTGAAGTATTTTTGGAGCCTGTCAGAAACCGAATTTCGTGTCTACAAAAGGGCGAATTGACACTGGCAAGGCTGGCATCGCAAAATCGCAGCCTTGTTTCTGTTTCACTGGAGTTGCAGCATGTTTACAGGCACGGTGAAGTGGTTCAACGACGCCAAGGGATTTGGCTTCATTGAACCTGAAGGCGGCGGAGACGATGTGTTCGCGCATTTTTCGGCCATTCAGATGGATGGCTTCAGGACCCTGAAGCAAGGCAGCAAGGTCAACTATGAGTTGATCCAAGGGCCCAAGGGTCAACTGGCGCAGAAGATTTTTCCGGTCGATGTGCTCAGCCAAGGCGCTGAAGATCGGTCTTTGCAGGCTCAGTCACTGACGATTTGAATGGCCCATTGCATCGCTGGGTTACCCATCCGGTGACAGCCCCGAAAACCCGCCACCAGGCGGGTTTTTTGTGATCTGCAAGCGCCAAGGCTGGCGAGTTTGCGTGGCGTGCTTCTGGCGGTAGATGCGTCGGCTGGCGACGTCCTGTCGCTTTTCCAGCGAGGCCGCTTCCCGCCGCGTGATCTTGCCATCGGCTTCGGCACGGGTTTTCGCACGGCTCAGGCGCGCCTGCTCTCGGTCGAGCCGGCCGGTCTCGGCAGTGGTCAGTGCGCCGGACGCGACGCCGTTGTTGATGCGCTGCGCCTGTCGATCCTGCCGGTAATCGAGTCGCTGCTCGGCCGCTTGCGTCAGCGGCGTTTCCGCAAACGCGCCAGTGCCCATGGCAACGAGCAAGGCCAACAGCAGGGCGTGAGGATGTTGTGAAGTCGGCGTAAGAGACGCTTGCGCCGAGGGTTGAACAGCGATCTGGCTCGTCACCAGCGTGCACCAGCTGACCCGTGACGAGCAGCATCAAGCCAGGATCTGGATGAAACGAATGCGACTGCTGATCTGCTGGGCGGTCCTGTGGCCGCTGGCGCTGCTGTCGGCCCATGCGGCCCCGCTGGAGGTACCCGACCCTGCGGCGTGGGCTGCGCTCAGCCCGCAGGCGCAGGCGACGCGGCGCGCTGAATTGAGGCAGCGGCTGCGACAGGCCACACCGCAGGAACGCGCTGCCTTTCGCAACCGGCTGCGCGAGCGGCTCGAAGGCATGACGCCCGAGCAACGGCAGGCACTGGCGGGGTGCACCCGTGAGCGTTGACAGCAACTTGACCCCGACGAAAAGCAGCGCCTGATCAACGAGCGCCGCGAGCGCCTCAAGGCGATGTCGCCCGAAGAGCGTCGGCAATTGATCGAGCAGCGGCGCGACATCCTGGGCAAGCTCAGCCCGGCAGAACGCGCAGCGCTGCGCGAGAAGCTTTCAGCGCGGTGATGCGCTCGATGAATCCATGGATACGGCCTGGCCCGGCAACTGCAGCGCCGCAGCGAAGACGCCACCGACCCCCGACGCGCTGGCCGAATTGCATGATGCGCAGCAGGCCAGCGACATCGCCCGCACCCTCGACATCGACCCGAACGCCGCCCATCAACTGCTGCACCGCGCCAAGCAGGCGCTGCGGACGCACCTCCAAGGAGCCTCGCCATGAACGACCGCCCTGCCCCCGATCCGCGCGCCGACGGCGATGACCAGGCCCTGCGCCGGCAGCTGCGTGCGCTGAAACCGTCAGCCGCCGCGGTCGATGCGCTGGGCGATCAGGTCCTCGCGCAATGGCGCGAACTGCATGGCGAGTCGACGAGCGCGACCCAACTCGGCCGTCCCGGCGCTGCGATGAACCTGGGTGGACACATGACGGCGCGGCGCTGGCGATGGATTGGCATCACGACCGGGCTGCTGATCGGCGCCATCATCGCTACCGTCCTGTGGGTGCAGCGGCCCGACCCGACCCTCGATGAATTGATGCAGGCCGACGTGCTGTCGCAAATGGCCATCGGCGAGCTGTGAGCTCGCAGCGAACTGCCGCTGATCGCTCGTGAACGGTGGCTTACGCTTTGGCGACCGCCGGTGACCGTGGCAGCGCAATGGCGCCCTTGCCACCCCGCGCCACCGCATTGAACAGCGCTTCGACCTGGCCGATCACCGTGTCCCAGCCCAGCCGCTCCGCGGTCTGCCGCGCGGCCCCACCCATGCGCCGCGCATGCTGCGGGTCGGCGACCAGCCGTTCGGCCAGGCTGATGAAGTCAGGGGCCGCGCCGTAGGTGGCCAGCAGGCCGTTGTTGCCAGGCTCGATCAACTGCGCTGCGGCCGCGTAGTCGTAGGCCAGCACCGGCAGGCCACTGGCCATCGCTTCGGGTGTCACGTTGCCGAAGGTCTCGGTCAGGCTGGGGAACAGGAAGGCGTCGGCCGAGGCGTAATGCACCGGCAGGTCCTCACCGGTTCGCGAGCCGGCCAGGATCGCCTGCGGACACGCCGCCTGCAAGGCGTGCCGCGCGGGACCGTCGCCGACGATCACCAGCCGCGTGCGCGGCTGAATGCGGTGCATCGCCTGGTAGGCCGACACCAGGGCGTTCAGGTTCTTCTCAGGCGCCAGCCGGCCAACGCAAAGCGCAACAGTGTCGTCGTCGTTCGCACCCCACTGCCGACGCAGCTCGGTGCTGCGCTTGGCCGGATGGAATCGCACGGTATCGACGCCGCGCGCGACCACACTCAAATCGCGAAAGCCCTGCATGGCCAGCTCGCGGCGCAGTGATTCGGTGGGCACCATCGTGCAGGCAGTGCGGCTGTGGAAATGCCGCAGATAGGCCAGCACAGGTCGCTTCAGCAGGCTGATGCCGTAGTGCTGCGCATAGGCGTGGAAGTTGGTGCGGAAGTCCGACGACACCGGCACACCGAGGCGCCCCGCGGCCCGCAGCGCCGACCAGCCGAGCGGCCCTTCGGTCGCGATGTGCACCAGGTCGGGCCGTTGGGCGGACCACAGATCGAACAGCGCGCCGGTTTGCGGCAACCCCATCTTCAGGTCGGGGTAGCGCGGGATCGGCAGGCCACGCATCAGCACCTCGTCGTAGGCGTCGGTGTGCGCGAGTGCGTCGGCAGTGCTCTGTCGCAGCCGCACCAGTTGCACGCGGTGTCCGCGCTCGCGCATGCCCTCGACCACGCGGGCCACCGTCATCGAGACGCCGTTGACTTCTGGTGGGTAGGTCTCGGTGACGAATGCGATGCGCAGCGGATGATCGTTCGGACGGGTCTCGCGGGTGGTCGTCGCCGTCGACATCATGGGCAGCCCCTCGTGGTCATGCCGCCATGTTGCTGATCGAATGCAACAGTTCGATGACGCCGCATGACAGATCGCCGATCCGGCGGCACCCGTTTGTGACTCACCACACCGTCACGAGCTTTTCACGGGAGCACGTCACATTGCCAACTTGCAGCCGTCGCCGTTCCCGCACGCGCTGCATTCCGGTCCACGACACAGGAGCCCGCGTGAACGACTTCTTTCGCACCCTCGAGGTTCAACGGTGGGACGACCACCGCTACTACCACCACAGCCGCATCAACCAGTCGCTGCACCTGCTGAGCGCCGTCAGCTTCGTCTGCGCCTACGCGCTGCTGTTTGTCGATCCGGCCGCCGCGGCGCTGCTGGCGTGGTTGGTGTCGATGACGAGCCGCCAGGCGGGTCACTTCTTCTTCGAGCCGAAGACCTATGACCACGTGAACCTGGCCACCCACGAGCACAAGGAAGAGATCAAGGTCGGCTACAACCTGCGCCGCAAGGTCGTGCTGATGGCCGTGTGGGCCGCGTCGCCTGTGCTGCTGTGGATCGAACCGCCGCTGTTCGGTGTGTTCGAGCCCGCGACGTCGTTCATCGAATTTATGCGCCACATCGGCTGGATGTGGCTGTTCATCGGCGCAGGCGGCCTGGTCTTCCGCACGGTGCACCTGTTCTTTCTGCAGGGCGTGGTGGCCGGACTGTCATGGATGACGAAGATCCTGACCGACCCATTCCACGACATCAAGCTCTACTACAAGGCACCGATGTACCTGCTGCGCGGCGAGCTGATCGACCCGATGACCAGCCATCGGCACGCTTGATCTCTTGCGAGGCTGCGGCTGCACAGACCGAAGTACTCGATACGAGAAAAACCCACAGTGGTGCCTGCGAGGCCGGCGGCAGACAGCCGCAGGCGCGCCTCTGAGGCGCCGAGGAGCACAGCGGCCCGAGGTTGCCGCGCGCAGCGCGGTCGGGTGCGCATGTTTGAGCCCGCAGGGCGAGTTTGCGCACCCGCCTCGGGCCGCGAGCACCACAGGGGAGTCGGCCCTCCGGGTCGACCGCCGAAGTGAAGCGCTTGTGGCTGGGCGCTGCCGGCCTCGCCA
>JANMXL010000021.1:0-6187 GCA_031380885.1 Burkholderiales bacterium
CGCGACGAGAAGAAGCTGGCGTCGACCAGTGCCACCCGCAGCACCGGCAGTTGCAGCCGCGCGATCTGGCGCGCCATTTGCGGCGGCACGCGGCTGTCGGAGAGGATCTGGTCGAACAGGCTGCCGACGACGTCGATCACCATGTGATCGAGCTTGCCGCTCGACGCTTGCATCAGTTCTTCGCGGTGCGCGCGGATCAGGTTCACCGCCATCAGGCCGGTCATGTCCTCGCCGTAGCCGATGCGTGCGCCGTCGACGCCGCTCAACGATGCGCCTCTCGTGTTGCTGCCGCTGGCCACGCCGGAGCGGGTGTGGGCCGGCAGGCCCGTTTCGTCGTGGCGGCCGCGCCCTGAGCCGCCGAAGCCTCCGCTAGGACGAGGACCGCCAGCGGGATGCAGGTCACCGGGCCGGCTGGCCAGAAACGTCAGCCGGCGCAGCAGGTTCATCAGCTCGGCGTCGCTACTGATGCTTGACGCGTGCGGGCTCGACGAGCCGCCGCGCCCCGAGCCTCCACGATGCGACGCTGCGTTCAGCCCGGCCGGCTCGGTGGGTGCGCCGCCGCGCGTGGTGAAGGCAGCGCGTCCACCCGAGTGCCGCTGGCCGCCGGCGGCCGAACCCGGCTCGCCGGCCAGGTCGGACGACGGGCCCCCGGTCGAGCGGAAGTCTTCGCGCAGGCCGGTGTAGCCGGAGGTGTTTCCACCCAGCAGATTGCCCGGGCCTTCGACTGTTTTCAGCGTCAGGCTGACGGGTTCGACGCCGCGCGACTGGAGGTCGCGCACGATTGCGCTGTAGCACTCGGGCATCGCCTGCGCCATCGCCAGCCCGAACTCGCGCGCCAGCAACTTGCGGCCTTCGCGGTCGTCGGTCACGGCTTCAACCGCACGGTAGCTGGCCATGCCCACCACGTCGGGGCGCAGCGGGTTGCGGTCTTCGTCCGCGCGGCCCAGGCCGATCACCGCACCCATGTAGGCCGCCAACTCGCGCAGTTCAGGCTCGCAGGCGTGAGAGATCTGCTGGCCGATGCGCTCGGAGAACATGCGCTCTTCGATCTCGTGGTCTTCGACCAGACTGAGCGACTGCCAGTCGGTGGCCGCCAGCTTGCGGCGAACCTCTTCGCGCGGCGCGGTTTCGTCGCGCACCTTGGCGCCGAGGACTTCGCTGAACACCAACTGCAGCGTGCCCATCTTGCGTCGCAGGTCGATGTGCAGGGCCAGCAGCAGGTCGCGATCGGCGATCCGCGTGGTGGACTGGGCCTGCGTGCCCATGCCCGCAGCCACCCGCTCGGCAGCATTCGCCGCCGTGGTGGTGACCTGATGCAGGGCCGCCTCCAGGGCAACAGGTAGACGTGAATCGGTGGGATTCATCGGGTGCGGGGCTCGACCTTTTCTCGCAGGGAATGAGCTCGCCAGCGGACGCGAACCCTTGGTTAAAGTATCGCTCCAAACCGACGAAGGCCGCTCAGTGTCGCTGTGCGGCCTTCGGCGGGACACGCATCGCATCGCTGCGACGCGCGGCGTGTCATTTCCTCAGCGAGTCGCGAATTTCGCGCAGCAACATCACGTCTTCCGGCGTGGCCGCCGCCACGGGAGGCGCTTCACGCTTGAGGCGGTTCATCTGCTTGATCATCAGGAAGATGATGAATGCGAGGATGGCGAAGTTGATCGCCACCGTGATGAAGTTGCCATAGGCGAAAACTGCACCGGCTTTCTTGGCCTCGACCAGGGTGGTGGCGGTTTGCCCTGCCAACGGAATGAAGCGGTTCGAGAAGTCGAGTCCGCCTGTGACCATTCCCACCAGCGGCATGATCAGGTCGGCAATCATGGAGTCGACGATCTTGCCGAACGCGCCGCCGATGATCACACCGACGGCGAGGTCCATCACATTCCCTTTCAGGGCGAACTCTTTGAACTCGGTGACAAAACTCATGGGTAACTCTCCTCGTGGTTTGTTGTAGAAAGCCCGCGCAGGCATGCAACGCAGCAGGGCGAGCTCCGCAGTATTGCCACCGGGGAGCACAAGTCAATGCGTCCGAACATGCTGCAACTCGCTGGTCACGAATGATCCGCAGGGCTGTGGCGCATCGGCCGCACGCTGTGTGAACTTGTGCATGTCACCCAGGGCGCAAAACGACTTGACACGTCCGCTAGAATCGCGGGTTGACCCTGAGCAGCGACACGTCCGAGGAATTTCATGAGTGAGCAGCAAGTCGATAGCGGCAAACGCACCTGGTTGATCACGTCGGCCTGTGCCGGCGCGGTGGGTGGTGTGGCGGTCGCCATTCCGTTGGTGAGCACCTTCCTGCCGTCAGAGCGCGCGCGCGCCGCCGGCGCCCCGGTCGAGGTGGACATCGGCGCATTGAAGCCGGGCGAGAAACTGACCGTCGAATGGCGCGGCAAGCCGGTGTGGATCGTCAAGCGCACGCCCGAGCAACTGGCCGCGCTGCCGAAGGTCGATGCGCTGCTGGCCGACCCCACCTCGGCCCGCAAGCCCGACGAGTTGACACCTTCCTATGCCCGCAACGAGCACCGCTCGATCAAGCCCGAGATCCTGGTGACCGTCGGCATCTGCTCGCACCTGGGATGTTCGCCTTCCGACAAGTTCGTACCCGGCGCCCAGCCCTCGCTGCCCGACGACTGGGCCGGCGGCTTTCTGTGCCCGTGCCACGGCTCCACCTTCGACATGGCCGGCCGTGTTTACAAGAACAAGCCGGCGCCCGACAACCTCGAAGTGCCCCCACACATGTATCTCTCTGACACTCGCCTGATCATCGGCGAGGACAAGAAGGCCTGAGAAGCAGTAACCGATTTAACGAGCACACACAATGGCAACATTCAAGGAAGCGCCAGTCAACGCCACCGCAGGCCAGAAGCTGCTGACGTGGGTCGACAACCGGTTCCCGGCGAGCAAGCTCTACAACGAGCACCTGGCCGAGTACTACGCACCGAAGAACTTCAACTTCTGGTATTTCTTCGGCGCGTTGGCGCTGCTGGTGCTGGTGATGCAGATCGTCACCGGCATCTTCTTGACGATGCACTACAAGCCCGATGCATCGCTGGCGTTCGCGTCGGTCGAATACATCATGCGCGACGTGCCGTGGGGCTGGCTGGTTCGCTACATGCACTCCACCGGCGCGAGCGCGTTTTTCGTGGTTGTGTACCTGCACATGTTCCGTGGTCTCATTTACGGCAGCTACCGCAAGCCGCGTGAACTGGTGTGGCTGTTCGGTTGCGGCATCTTCCTGTGCCTGATGGCCGAAGCCTTCATGGGCTACCTGCTGCCATGGGGCCAGATGAGCTACTGGGGCGCGCAGGTGATCGTCAACCTGTTCGCCGCCGTGCCGCTGATCGGGCCTGATCTGGCGCTGCTCATTCGCGGTGACTACGTGGTCGGCGACGCCACACTGAACCGCTTCTTCAGCTTCCACGTGATCGCGGTGCCGCTGGTGCTGCTGGGCCTGGTGGCCGCGCACATCATCGCGCTGCACGAGGTGGGGTCCAACAACCCTGACGGCGTCGAGATCAAGGCCAAGAAGGACCCGTTGACCCAGCTGCCGCTGGACGGCATCCCCTTCCACCCCTACTACACGGTGCACGACCTGTTCGGCGTGGGCATGTTCCTGATGGTGTTCTGCGCCATCATCTTTTTCGGCCCCGAGCTGGGCGGCTACTTCCTGGAATACAACAACTTCATCCCGGCCGACTCACTGAAGACCCCGCTGCACATCGCGCCGGTCTGGTACTTCACGCCCTACTACTCGATGCTGCGCGCCACCAATGACCAGCTCGTCAATGTGCTGTGCGTGGTGGTCGGCTTGGCCGGCCTGGTCTCGCTGCTGGCGGTCAAGGGACGGGCCCGCATCGCCATCGCGGTGGCGGCGGTGGTCTCGATTGCCCTGCTCAAGACCTTCGACGCCAAGTTCTGGGGCGTGGTGGTGATGGGTGGCGCGGTGATCATCCTGTTCTTCCTGCCCTGGCTGGACAACAGCCCGGTCAAGTCGATTCGCTTCCGGCCCACCTGGCACAAGGTGCTGTATGGCATCTTCGTGGTCTTCTTCGCGGTGCTGGGTTACCTGGGCATCCAGCCGCCGTCCGAGATCGGCACCCTGGTGGCGCAGATCGGCACGCTGTTCTATTTCGGCTTCTTCCTGCTGATGCCATGGTGGAGCACGATCGGCACCTTCAAGCAGGTGCCCGACCGCGTTAACTTCACGGCCCATTGAAGCAGGAGCGTCCAAAAATGAAAAGACTCATCGCCAGCCTTCTGGCCATGCTTGCGCTGGTAGCCGGTCTGGGCACCCAGGCCTTTGCCAATGAAGGCGGCCCGGCCCTGGACCGGTTCCCCAAGGACCGCATCAGCGACATCGCGGCCTTGCAGAACGGCGCCAAGCTGTTTGTCAACTACTGCCTGAACTGCCACTCGGCGGCCTATATGCGCTACAACCGCCTGCGCGACATTGAGCTGACCGACGACCAGATCAAGAAGAACCTGCTGTTTGCGGGCGACAAGGTCGGTGACCTGATGACGGCCTCGATCTCCGCCAAGGACGCCAAGGCCTGGTTCGGTGCGCAGCCGCCAGATTTGAGCGTGATCGCCCGCTCGCGCGCGGGTGACGGTGGCAGCGGCGCTGACTACCTCTACACCTATATGCGCAGCTTCTACCGCGACCCGACCACGCCCACCGGCTGGAACAACCTGGTCTTCCCGAATGTGGGCATGCCGCATGTGCTGTGGGAGTTGCAGGGCGAGCAGCACGCGGTGTTTGCCGAGGAGAAAGACCCGCATGACCCGGCCAAGACCACGCATGTCTTCAAGCGCTTCGAGCAGACCCAGCCGGGCAGCCTGAACAAGGTCGATTACGACGTGGCGGTGGCCGATCTGGTGGCCTACCTGCAATGGATGGGCGAGCCCGGCCAGACCCAGCGCGTCCGCATGGGCGTGTGGGTGCTGATTTTCTTGTCGATCTTCACGCTGGTGGCCTGGCGCTTGAACGCCGCCTACTGGAAAGACATCAAGTAGCTATTTGCACAGGCCGCAGGCACCGGGTGCAAGCCCGGGCCGGGCCGGGCGCGCAGCGCAAGGCCGATTCAGCCATGCTGCGCGCATTTGTTTTTGTGTCCCGGGTGATCACGCCAGGCCAGCCAGCGCCAACCACGCCGGCTCAGGCCCGGCGGCCCGTCCAACCAGGAGCCCACCACCATGATGGTGCTTTATTCCGGAACCACCTGCCCCTATTCGCACCGCTGCCGCTTTGTGCTGTTCGAGAAGGGCATGGATTTCGAAATCCGCGATGTCGACCTTTTTGCCAAGCCCGAAGACATTGCGCTGATGAACCCCTACAACGAGGTGCCCATCCTCGTCGAGCGCGACCTGATCCTGTATGAGTCGCACATCATCAATGAGTACATCGATGAGCGCTTCCCGCATCCGCAGCTGATGCCGGGCGATCCGGTGGCGCGCGCCCGGGTGCGGCTGTTTCTCTTCAACTTCGAGAAAGAGCTGTTCGCCCATGTCAACTTGCTTGAAGCGCGCAGTGGCACCAAGGTCAGCGACAAGCTGCTGGAGAAGGCCCGCTCGCAGATCCGCGAGCGCCTGACCCAGCTGGCGCCGATCTTCCTGAAGAACAAGTACATGCTGGGCGACGATTTCTCGATGCTCGACGTGGCCATTGCGCCGCTGCTGTGGCGCCTGGACTACTACGGCATCGACCTGTCGAAGAACGCCGCGCCGCTGCTGAAGTACGCCGAGCGCATCTTCTCGCGCCCGGCCTACATTGAGGCACTGACGCCGTCCGAGAAGGTGATGCGCAAATAAGCGGCGCGGCGATGTTTGAGTCGAGATCGATGAGGGCATTGACGTGACCAAGTTGCCTCCCGCCGACGAGCAAGGCAGTTCCACGCGCCCCTACCTGATCCGGGCCTTGCATGAGTGGTGTACCGACAACGGCTTCACGCCTTATGTGGCGGTGCATGTCACGCCGGCCGTGCAGGTGCCGATGGCGTACGTCAAGAACAATGAGATCGTGCTGAATGTGGGCTTCGAGGCCACCAGCGGGCTGAAGCTGGGCAACGAGCACATCGAGTTCAGGGCCCGCTTCGGCGGCGTGTCACGCGACATTGCCGTGCCGGTGGACCATGTGGTGGCCATCTATGCGCGGGAGAACGGCCAGGGCATGGCCTTTCCGGTGCCC
>JANMXL010000042.1:0-18743 GCA_031380885.1 Burkholderiales bacterium
CCGCTGCTACCGATTGTTCTGATACACGGCCTGCTCAGCACGCCCCGCGAGTTTGGTCTGATTTCGCTGCCGCTGCAGGCGCGTGGAGCGCCACTGATCATCCTGAACATTCCAGGCTACACCGAGGCCGATCGCCGTCAATTCAGGCGCTGGTCGTCATGGGTCGATGCGGCATGCGATGCCATCAGGGCGCAGTTCGGATCAAACCAGCCTTTCGTGTTGGGCGGCCTGTGTTCCGGCGGCATGGTGGCGGCGGCCGTGGCAGCGCGCGGCGAATTCAACGTTCGCTCGCTGGTGATGATGTCACCCAGCTTCGGTTACGACGGCTGGGCGCGCACCCGGTGGTGGGGTTGGCGCAAGGTGGCGCACGCGCTCGGCGTCGACCGCTGGATTTCGGTGCGTGAAAGCGAGCCGTACGGCATCAAGAACGAAAAGATCCGCAAATGGGTCGAACGCGACATGCATGTGCGTGCCACCAGTGCAGCCGGGCCGTCCACCCTGCCCTTGTGGGCCATCAACCAGTCTGAGCGGCTGATGCGCCATGTGATCCGCCAGTTTCCCCGGCTGCGCATGCCGACCGTCGTGATGCATTCGCGCCTCGATGAGATCTGCAGCCTCGGCTTGGTGAAGCGGGTTTTCGACACTCTGCCCAGCGGCCCCAATCGCCTCGTGGTGTTCGACAATTCGTACCACATGATCACCATCGACAATGATCGTCAACAGGTCACCGCCGAGTTGCTGCGGTGCGCGGGCCGGGCGGATCGAAGCGCGGCAAGCCAGATGGACGCCGCCGCCAGCGCGCCCGCAATGCATCCGGCCAGCGCGCAGGCCGCAGCCGACGACTACACAGGAGTGCTCTTATGTCCAACACCATGACCGAATTGCTGGGGTTGATTCAAAAGGCCTACGACATCGACCCGGCGACCATCGACCCGCTGAAGCCCCTCTCCGAGTTCGGACTCGATTCACTAGCGCTTGCCGAGTTGATGTTCAACATCGAAGACCACTTCCACATTGATTACCCCGAGTCCCGCACAGGCGTGCAAACGCTGGCCGAACTGGCGCAGGTGGTCGACGAGGTGCGCGCCGCAGTTGCCGAGAAATGACGAGCGCCCCGCCGAGCATGCGCGAGGTGGTGATCTCCGGCCTGGGGCTGGTGTCGCCCCACGGCGATGACGCAGGCCTCGCCTTCGCCGCCATGCTCAAAGGGCGCTCGGCCATTGCGCTGTGGGGCCGTGAGGGCCTGCCGCCCGCGGCGGTCGCCAGCGTCGCCTTCTCAGCAGAACGCTGGTTCACCAAGTTGCAACTGGTCGGCGTCGATCGGGTCAGCCAGATGGCGGTCGCTGCGGCCGAGCTGGCCCGCACCGATGCCCGCTGGCCCGAGGACATCGACCCCGAACGCATCGGCGTCTACATCGGCAGCGGCATGGGCGGTGCCACGGCGCTCGAAGACGGCTACGAAGCCGCCCGCGCCGGGCGCCGGGTGTCGCCACTGACGGTGGTCGCGGCGATGACCAACGCGCCAGCAGCACACATTGCGATCCGCGTCGGCGCCCAGGGTCCGGCCTATACCTACTCGGTGGCCTGCGCCTCGTCAGCGGTGGCGATTGCCGAGGCCGCCAAGGCGATCGCGGCGGGTGAAATCGACATCGCGATCGCCGGTGGCGCCGAGGCCCTGCTGGTGCCCGGTGTGGTGCGCGCCTGGCAGGCGCTGCAGACCCTGGCCACACCCGACCCGACGGACCCAAGCCAGTCCTGCCGCCCCTTCGACATCAATCGCTCCGGCTTTGCCCTGGGCGAAGGCGCGGCGATGCTGGTGCTTGAATCGCGTGAGCACGCGATGGCACGGCAGGCGCCGGTGCGGGTGCGCTTCGCCGGCAGCGGCATCAGCTGCGACGCCCAGCACATGACCAAGCCGAACGCGCCGGGCCAGGTGCGTGCACTGCGCAACATGCTGCGCGCCAGTGGTCTGACGCCGCGTGACATCGGCTATTGCAATGCCCACGGCACCGCCACGCGGGTCGG
Source organism: Burkholderiales bacterium (assembly GCA_031380885.1). Classification (GTDB taxonomy): domain Bacteria; phylum Pseudomonadota; class Gammaproteobacteria; order Burkholderiales; family Burkholderiaceae_C; genus PBB1. The sequence continues at coordinate 2,026 of JANMXL010000042.1, forward strand.
TGATGGTGTCGAGTGCGAGGCCTTGCGCAGCGTCTGGGGCCGCGACATCGATGGCCTGCGGGTCAGTTCAACCAAATCCATGCATGGCCACTTGCTCGGCGCCGCCGGTGCGCTGGAAGCGGCCGTGACGGTGCTCGCGCTGCAACAGCGGCACGCGCCACCCACGCCGAGCTGCCTGCATCCGGACCCGGCCTGTGACATCCCGCTGATCCGCGAAGCCGCCGCCTCGTTGCCAGCGCTTCAAGCTGCCATCAGCAATTCGTTTGCGTTCGGCGGCACCAACGTCGTGCTGGCCTTCGCGCGCCACGACTGATCGCGCTCCGCCCCACTACTTCGCCTTTTCCGCCGCCTCGGCGGGCAGAAAGCGCACCAGCACCCGCTGGCCGACGCGCAGCACCGTGTCGTCGAGCTGCAACAGGCATTCGACGACGCGCGTGTCGGCAATTTCTTCGCTGCCTGCAGTGTCTGGCGTGCGCGGCGGGCCGAACACCTCGCCGACGTTGAGCACGCGGGCGCCGTGCACCACGCTGTCGTCGGCGATCGAGACCACCTCGGCACGCATGCCGGCCTGGACCCGGGCGATCAGTGATTCGTTGAGATCGGCACGCACGATGCGAGGCCCGTCGGGCAACAGGTGCAGCACCAGCCCGTGCGGTTCGACGTACTCGCCGATCTGCGCGACGCGTTGCACCACCTGGCCATTGGCCGGTGCACGCACGGTGGCCGCGCTCAGCACCTGCGTCGCCTGGGCGACGCGTTGCTGCTCAACCAGCACCGCCGTTTCCTGCGCCGCCAGTTGCTGCCCGGTATAGACCACCGCAAAGCGCGCATCCTCCAGCGCCTGGGTGCCCGCCGTGCCCGGCAGCGGGGCGGCGATCGCCCGTTCACGGCGCGCCCGCGCCACCAGCAGCTCGGTGCGCAGCACTTCCAACTGAGCCGCCGCACGGGCGTGCTCGGCCTTGGCCAGTTCGAGCGCCGTGCGCGGTTCGCGGGTGTCGAGCTGTGCCAGCACCTGCCCTTGCTTGACCGCAGCACCGGCCTCGACGCCCCAGCGTTCGATGATGCCACCATGGGGCGTGGCCACGCGCAGCAATCCGCCGGGCACATCGACCCGGCCCCGCGCGATGGCCACGAAACGCGTGTCGGCGACCGGGGCCGTCGATGTGCTGGCCGGCGTGCTGGCGGCTGCGGGCGTTGGTGCCTTGCGGGCGTCGTCGTGCGGCGTGCACGCCAGCAGGGGGAAGGTCAACAAAGCGAGCAGGCACCGCGAGGTGCACGCAGATCGGGTTGGAGGCGTCATCGTTTTCATCAGGCAAATCCTTGCGCCGCAGCGCGGCGTGTGTCGTCGAGCAGGCGCCCGTCTTCCATGTGCAGCACGCGGTCGGCATGCTCGACCACCCGCGGGTCGTGACTGACGCACAGCACCGCCGCGCGGTGCGTGCGCGCCAGCCGGTGCAGCAGATCGATCACGATCTGCCCGTTGCTCGCGTCGAGCGCGCTGGTTGGTTCGTCGGCGAACAGCAACTGCGGCTGCTTGGCCAGCGCGCGGGCAATCGACACCCGCTGTTTTTCGCCGCCCGACATCTCACCCGGGCGCAAACCCGAGCGGGCCGCCAGGCCGACCTCTTCGAGCGCCACCAGCGCCCGCTCGCGTGCTTCAGCCTTCGACAGCCCCAGCGCGCCCAGCGGCAGCATCACCTGCTCGACCGCATCCAGCGCGCCAAACAGGTTGAAGCCCTGGAACACGAAGCCGGTGTGGCGCAGGCGAAAGCGCTCCAGCGCACGCGCATCGAGCGACCACAGCGACTCGTCCAGCGCCAGCACCTCGCCCGCATCGGGCGGCGACAGGCCGCTCAGCAAGGCAAGCAAGGTGCTCTTGCCACAGCCCGAGGGGCCGGAGATCAGCGTCAGTTCGCCGACCGACACATCCAGGCTCAGGCCGCGCAGGATCGGCGTGTCCACCCGCCCGCTGCGAAACGACTTGACGAGGTGAAGGCCGCGCAGCGCTACGGTGGTGGCGGCGACTGGCGCGTTGGGCAACGTAGGCGCGTTCATCGCAGCAACGACGCCGGATCGGCGCTGCGCAGCGCGCGCACCGCCGCCCAGCCGGAGATCATCGAAATGCCCAGCACCAGCACCACACAGGCCAGCGCTGCCCAGCCGTCGAGGGCGACCGGCACGTGGTATTGCTTGGCCAGGCGCAGCGCCGCGAAGGCACCGATGGCCCCCACCACCAGCCCGACGCTGCCGATCCATGTGGCCTGCTCCAGCACCACGCCACGCAGCGCCGGCACGCCGATGCCCAGCGCCTGCAGCGCCGCATACTCCGCGGCCGAACCAGCCACTGCGCCCATCAGCGTCTGGCTGGTGATGACCGCACCGACCAGGCTGACGATGATCGCCATGAACAGCACGCCCAGGCCGGCGCCGGTGTCGAACAGCCAGTAATCAGACGCCCGCTTGGAGAACACCTCGCTGGGCCACACCGCGAAGCCGTGCGCCACCCCGACGGCTTCGAGCCGCGACCGTGCCGCGGACAGCTGTGACTTGTCGCCGAGCCGCACCACGTAGTACGGCACGCGCTCATCGGATGGCCCGGCAGGCTGCAGCCGGGCCGCGGTCTCCAGCGAGGTCAGCAGGTGAACGCCCCCCAGCGTGCGCAGCCCCGAGACCGTGCCAACGACCTGCACCGTGCGCCCATTGATGCGTGGCCGGTCGCCGACCACGACGCCCAGCTTGCCCAGATCGGCCTCGTCGACGATCACCGAATCAGGCTGATCGAGCCGGGCCCGCAGCGCCGCGGGCAGCACACGCGCGAACAGCAGCGCATCGGCCGACGTGTTGACGCCCGACACGAACAGCGTGATCGCCGCCAAATCGGACCGCGAGCGCCAGTCGGCCTCCATCCAGTTGTAGGCCTCGACGCGGTCGACCGCCGGGTCCAGGCGCAGCCAGACCTCGGTGTCCAGCGGCAGGATGCGGCCCTGTTCAACGGTCGGCGTTTTGGGGTTGCCGACCCAGAGATCGCCCCGCGACGCATCGACATAGACGGCCGCGCTGCCAAAGATGCCGAGCACCAGCGCCGACTGCACCAGCAGCAGCAGACCGGAAAACGCCACTGCCACCACCGCAGGAAGGAAGCGGCGCCAGTCGTGCAACAGAGATTTGCGAGCCAGCGGAACGATCATGAGGCCGACGACAAAAAGATCATGCTGCCGAAGTGTCGAGGCCATGCGGCGCAAAACAAGAGATGGTGTATTGGTGTCGACATGGCCGGGATAATAGAGGGCTTGCATCAAGGCCTTCCTGGGAGACAAGTCGACTCTTGCCGACCCAGCTGCGACGTTCGTCGCCCCTATTTCATTGCCTGTAAACAATCATTCTGGGCGGTGTGCGTCCTGGCGTGTGACTCGCCCCTCAGTCAGGGCTTGCTTTGCAGCCTGTCGATCGTGTCCAACAGTTCTGACATCGTGGCCTTGCAGTAGGCCGCATTCGGCGGGTCTGTGCGCAGCGCCTTAAGGGAACGGTCAATTGCCTTGTCAAGCTGATGCCAGTCAACAGCGGCCCGCGGCTTCAGGCCCGCCTCGGCCGAGTCCCATGCGATCTCCAGGTCCTTGATGCGGGCCTTGGCCGCTGGGAGGTCGCCTTTGTCGACGATGCCGGAAACGTTGGCCGCAATGGTGCGAAAGGGAGTGAGGTCCCCCAGGCGCGGCGTGGTGTGATCAGCTGTACCCGATGCCTGCTGTCCCGTTGCTGCCATGCCGCTGGCGCCAGTGGTTTGTTCGGGTGGCTTGGAGCAACCTGCGGCGATGACCAGCAGCAGCGCTGTCACCGCAGCCGCGGCAGATCGAGTGAGCGAGGTGTGAGCGTTCACGGGGCTTCCTTGGCGGGCAGAGGGCATGAAGTGGTTGTTCAATCGGCAGATCGTTGCGCAGGCTGGTGGTTCTGGCTGAACTGCGCGGTGGCCACCAGCACCACGATCACGGTGAGGAACAGCGCGCTGGTCCACATGGCGCCCACGCCAAGGCCGCCATAGTTCTTGGCCTGGGTCAGCAGGTCGCCCAGGGCGGCGCCGAAAGGCCGGGTCAGGATGTAGGCCAGCCAGAACGTGAGCACCGCGTTGCCGCCGACCCGCCAAGTTGCGTAGGCCACGGAAATCAACGCACCGAACGCGACGGCGCCCCGCACGAAACCCAGGCCCAGGGCTTCTGTAGCCAGATCGCCGGCCGCCGTGCCGAGTGCGAAAGTGCACAGGATGGCCAACCAATAGAACAGCTCTCTCCTGGGGGAAACGATGTCGTGCACGGACAAGGTGCGCTCCACCCCGTACCAGACAGCAAAGATCGCGGCCAGTGTCAGCGCGAACACCGCCGTGCTCAGGTACAGGCTGACGTTCAGGCCATCGGTCAGCAGGTCGGTGACCTGGGTGCCCACCACACTCACCAGCACCACGGTGAGCCAATAGGCCCAAGGGGTGTAGCGGCGCGTTCTCAGTTGCGCGGCCAGTGCCACCGCCAGCAAGGTGGCCATCACCGCGCGGGTCGGACCCTGGCCCCAGCCTGCATTCACCGCCAAAAAGTCGGCGCCGGTCTCGCCCACGGTGGTGGACAAGATCTTGATGATCCAGAAGGCCAGCGTGATCTCCGGGACCTTGTTGAGCCACGCGATCGGTTGGCCTAACGGTGTCTTGTTCATGATGTTGCAGTCCGCCAGAAGTCAATGCCGGATAGTCTGGCGACGAACTCTTTGTTGGAACTTAAGGGCGGCGACTGTCGCCTACCTGGCCAGCGTCAAGTAAACGCAGGACTGGCGCGTTCCGCTGCCCCTGCCTCAGCATCCGGACGCGCGCAGCGCCTGGGAAGGGCCGCTGCAGCACTTATCGGTGAGGTCGACTTGTGTAGGTGTTTGCCTGACACAACGGATGGCAAAAGAAGGACTCAAGCCACAGAGATGGCCTGATGTCAGACCCCATCTCTGGTCTTCACAATCTGTTTCACGTTGCGGCGATTTTGAAACCGGCAGCGCGACACCAACACCCGCCCCGACATCTCGCCACCGAAGCCCAGACCCAAGGACATTGCCATGAACGCCGACCAGATCCTGACCGAAATCCGTGAAGCCAACCTGTCGTACCTGATGCTGGCGCAAAGCCTGATCCGCAGCGACCGCGAACAGGCGCTGTACCGCCTGGGCATCAGCGAAGACAACGCCGCCCTGCTGAACCTGATGACGCCGGCGCAGATGATGAAGATCGCCTCGGGCAACACCCTGCTGTGCCGCTTCCGCATGGACGACGACATGGTCTGGGGCCTGCTGACCAACCACGGCAAGGGCGCCGCCAACGACATGACCAGCCGCCTGCACGCCAGCATCCTGATGGCCGGCCGCCATCAAGAAGCCGCCTGAACTGTTGACCCCCGGCGCGGGGTACCGCGCCACCCCCCACGGGGGTTCCGGGCCTGCTTGGGAGCGGCCCGGCGCCGGCCCGGACCACTTCGACAACCACTGAAACAGCGAGAGACACCATGCGCATCAAAAGCATCCTGACCGAAGCGCGGCAAATCGAACGTGCCGTGACGCTCATCCACCTCGGCGCTCGCTTGCAGGTGCTGGAGAGCGAAACCGATCTGAGCTACGAGCGCCTGCTGCGCCTGTACAAGGAAGTCGCCGGCAAGTCGCCTTCCAAGGGCCAGCTGCCCTTCTCCACCGACTGGTTCATGACCTGGCAGCCGAACATCCACTCGTCGCTGTTCCTGAACATCCACGAGTACCTGAACAAGGTCGCCGAGATGGACGAGATCGACACCGTCATCAAGGCCTACCAGCTGTACCAGGAGCAAACGAAGGCCCAGGGCCTGGAAGAGCTGCTGTCGGTGACGCGCGCCTGGCGCCTGGTCAAGTTCATCGACAACGGCATGCTGACGATGACCAAATGCTCCAAGTGCGGTGGGCACTTCGTGACGCATCCCCACGAAATTTCACGCCACTACGTCTGCGGCCTGTGCAACCCCCCAGCGCGCGCGGGCAAGGGCAAGGCCGCAGGTGGCATCCAGCTGCATTGAATCTCACGACCGCCGTGCGTGCCTGGGCTCTGTCAGTCAAGTCGCCCGCTGCGGCACACGTGGATTAACTTGTGCTGCATTGATTTCTTGCGTGTTGTCTCCTCCTCGCACCTCGCGTGCGTTCCATCGGGCCCTTCGGGGCTCGTTTTTTTGCGTGACCTCACGGCGCGCCAGAAGCCGCGGTTGACTTGCGCAGATTGATGCTTCAATCCACGCGCGCCTCGTGAGAGGCGCGCGACGATGGCATCGCGAACAGCAGTGCCGAGCCGTACAGTTGCATTCGTGGCCACCTTGGTGAGAATCAGGCGTCGGGGTCGAACAGGGCGTTGTGCGACGTGGGTTCGCGCAAGCGAGCCACGGTTCCGGGCTAACAACGGTCGCGCAGCGAACAGCCCCATCGCAAACGGCGATCGCGGCTGCCTTGTTGCGCGAGCCGTGCTTGTATTCCACCGGATACGGCGTGCCGTCGGGCTCGAACTCGACCACGTCGGCCTTGCCGATCAGGCCCAGCGCATCGTTCCACAGCGGCAGCGCCCGCTCGACCCGCAGCCCGGCGCGCACCTCGACGCCGGGCTTGTCGACCGCGCTGTGTACTGCCTGCCCACGCAGCGTGTGCAGGTTGTCGTCGAACGCCTGCTCCAGATGAATGAGCCCACACTGGCGCGGGCAGTAGGCCCAGTGCTGCAGGGCAGAAAGGGGGACGGGGTCGAGGTCTTCCATCAGGCTGGCGTGTGAACTGTCGCAGCACTAAACTTGAGAAACAGAGTGACCGGAGCCGACCATGCCCACCCCACAAGAAACCGTCGAAGCCCAGGCCATGAAGCTGTCACCTGATGAACGCGCCGACCTGGCCGACAAGTTGTGGCTGAGCGTACATACCCGTGAAGAAGTGGACGCAGCATGGGACGCCGAGATCGCCCACCGCATCCGGCAAATTGATACCGGCGAGGTCGAGTGCGTGCCGTGGGAGACCGTGTTGGCTGAGCTGCGCGCCAAGCTCGGCTGATGACCCTGACGGTTCACCCGGCTGCGCGGCGGGAAGTTGATGACGCATTCGATTGGTGCAAGGCTAAATATGGCCGTCGCGTGGCCGCTCGTTTGTTGCGTCGATTTGATCTGGCGGGCCAGATGCTGGTGCGTGAGCCCGGTCTGGGCACACCCGCTTCCGACAGCGCCCGCACACTGCCGCTGAAAGGGTTTCCGTACACCCTGGTATATCGAGTCGATGGGGCGTTGGTTCATGTCATCGCCCTGATGCACCAGAGCAGAATGCCGGGGTATTGGGTCGGGCGGCTGTCAGCGTAGGTTAGGCGAGCACCACGTGTTCGCGTAGTGCGGCTGAGGCGGGAACGTGGAGGAGGGAACAGCGCCTGCCATTCCAAACCCTCCCGAAAAGAACCAAAGTAGCTGGGCAAAAACTCCTTCCATCCGAGGCATGGCGAGTACTTGGACGCACCTTTCGCCAGTCGGCGGTTAAACATCTGTTGCAGCGCATGCGCGCTATTCACGCCACCGTCAGTGGCTCTGGGAATTTGTACTGTCTCGCCTCGCGCCCGGTAGCAGACATCCACCAGGATCGTCGTTTGAAGTTGATAGGACACCTCCTTCTTGATTTGATCTGCCTTCCTCAACGGACCACGATAGTTCGTCACATGTCGTTCGAAACGAACCGTCCTTCTGATTTCGACGGACGTTGGGCAAAAAACGGCTGACGCTACGTTCGGCCCCACGAAGCCGCGCGCCACGGACTCGAACATGGCCTTGCATGCCGACCAAGTTGGAACTGGGTACGAAATTGGTGCCGCTCCGGTGTCTGGACGGCTGAACATCGCAGCAGGCCCGGCAATCTCGAATTCGACTGGGTAGCGCTTCATCTGATCTCCATCATCACGTTGGCCCTTGCTTTCCAAATCACACACAGGCACTTGCTTTGCTGGCTAGCGTAGCAATACACAAGCTCATGGGGTGAGCCTATAGAAACGTTTTGCACTCCAAAACGCGCGTTGCTTCCCCAGTTTTTGTTCACACTGAGCATGAAACGCGACAGTGTTCCCCCCACCGAGCACGATTGTTGCGTTGCACAACGCAACCACCGGAATCTCCATGCTCATCCGCATCGGCTACGACATTGAGCTCACGCTGACCGCACCGACAGCGCTGATCTTCCTGCTGCGTGTGCACCCGAGCCGCGAGCACGATCTGCAGCGGCCGGAGAATCTGTACCTGCAGCCGGGGCTGATCGCCACCGAATACTTCGACGGGTTCGGCAACCGCTGCGGGCGCATCCAGGTGCCGCCGCAGGTGTCGGCGGTGCGCCTGACGAACCAGGCCCTCATCTACGACAGCGGCCTGCCCGACGCCGTCCACCACGACGCCTACCAGCACGCACCAGAAGAATTGCCGACAGAGGTGCTGCAATTCTTACTGCCCAGTCGCTACTGCGAGGTCGACAGCGAATTGCTGGGCTTTGCCTGGGCGCAGTTCGGCGGCAGCCCGATGGGCTGGGGCCGCGTGCAAGCGATCTGCGATTTCGTGAACCAGCGCATCCGCTTCGACTACAACCAGGCGCGCTCCAACCGCAGCGCGCTGCAAGGCTTCCAGGAGCAGACCGGCGTGTGCCGCGACTTCGCGCACCTGGCCGTCACCCTGTGCCGCTGCATGAACATTCCGGCGCGCTATGCGACCGGCTACCTCGGCGACATCGGCATCCCGCCGGTGCGCTATCCGATGGATTTCAGCGCCTGGTTCGAGGTGTATCTGGGTGGTGCATGGCACACCTTCGACGCGCGCCACAACACCCCACGCATCGGCCGGGTGGTGATGGCCTACGGGCGCGATGCGGGCGATGTGCCGATCACGATGACCTTCGGCCCGAACGCACTGACCCGCTTCGACGTGACGACCGACGAGGCGCTGTGAGCCGCTCGCCTGCCGAATCGGCATGACCTACTGCGTTGCCCTCAAGCTGGAAGGCGGGCTGATCTTTGCCTCCGATTCGCGCACCCATGCCGGCGTCGACAACTACGCCACCTTCTGCAAGATGACGGTGTTCGAGCGCGTCGGCGATCGGGTGATCGTGATGCTCAGCTCGGGTGGACTGGCCGGCACGCAGGCGGTCATCAGCGTGCTGCGCCAGCGCATCGAATCGGGCGCGGAGCACCTTTTCAATGCACCGACGATGTTCGAGGTGGCCAACCGGGTGGCCGACGCGATGCGCCACATCGACCGCCGCGACACGCCCCACATGGACGCCCGCCCGTTCAATGCGTCGTTCATCCTCGGTGGGCAGATTGCCGGGCGGCCGATGCAGCTGTTCCGCATTTACGCCGAAGGCAATTTCATTGAAGCGGGCATCGACACGCCGTTCCTGCAGACCGGCGAGGCGAAGTACGGCAAGCCCATCATCGACCGCGTCATCACGCCAGCGACCTCCCTGGTCGATGGCGTCAAATGCCTGTTGATCTCGTTCGATTCGACGCTGCGCAGCAACCTGTCGGTCGGCATGCCGATCGATCTGCTGTGCTACGAACGCGACAGTCTGCGTGCCAACCTGAGGCACCGTTTCGAGACAGGCGATGCGCACTTCAACGCGATCCGCGAGCAGTGGAATGCGGGCACGCGGCGGGTGTTCAAGGAGCTGCCCGAACTGCGCTGGTCGGCCTAGACCGCGAGCGTCACCGGCCGCCGTTGCGGCTCGTTTTTCCCAGCGACAACTCGGCCGTGTTTTGCATCGGCGCGTAGCACAGCCCGGCGTCAGCGCAGCCCTGGCTGGTCACGGTGAGCGTGAAGGCGACCGGCGCGGAGTCGACCGGCAGACGGATCACGACGCGGCCACGGTGGGTTTCGAGCTTCTTGCCGAAGGTCTCGTCGTACTTGACCTGGCCCGGCGGGAACACCGGTGTGCCGAGCTTCACCGCGGCAGGGTCGGCGGCGAAAGCGAAGCGCTCGCGGTACAGGTAGTAGCCGTCGGCCACGTTGAACACCACTTCGACATGGTGCGAGTCGAGTGCGCGCGCCTCGAAACGAAACGCCTGCCCAGGCGCCAGAAAATCGTCTGCTGCCGCGGCCGCCGTGCTGCAACAGCCTTGAAGCACAAGAAGGAACGAGGCGGCGCAGCGCAGCAGGGAAGCGGTCATGGGGTGCGGGCGGATGTGCGGGCAGCGACGATCAGGCGCTGAAGATCAGTTGCCTGGCCTTTTCAGCCGCCGCCGGGCCCTTGCGCTGCGCAATGTCGGCAACGACACGATCGGCCACGGGCATCAGTTGATGCACATCGGCGGCTTTTTCCACTGCCAACGTCAGGCGGAATCCACGCAGCCCGAGCTCGCTCGAAATCAGCTGCGTCAGCCGCGTGGTGAGCTGCGCGTAGCTGGGCGTCGGGCGCTCGTCGAGCAGCAGATCCATGTCGGTGGATGTCAAGCCGAACGCCGCCAAGGCTTGTGTCGGCAACTTGCCGAGGGCAGAAGCCGGCGTGGCGTCAGCGCGCAGGCGGGCGATCAGTCCCAGCCGTGCCAGCAGGTCGATGTCGCCTGGCGTGCTGCCAGCGACGCTGTTCAACAGCACCTCTTGCGAGCGGTTGCCGTCGATCAGCAGCAGCAGATTGCGGCGCCCCCGTTCGGGCACCAGTGCTCGGGTGTTGATCTCAGCGCGGCCGACGTCGGTCTTGATCCAGATCATGCTCATCTCCGCTGCCTCGACTTCAGGCCGGAATATCGGTCAGCGGGTGCTCGATCACAGGCCTGATGCGCCTGCGATGGAAACGGGATGTAAGCGTCAGGTCACGCGATGGCGCCGACGGCGCTTGATGGCGCGCGCGGCCTGGGCCACGGCCAGCGCCGCTGAGGCACGCAATTCCGGTGAGCGGCCCATGCGGGTTGTCATTTGCGGCGCCGCAGCCCATCGATCGGACGCGGTCATCGCGCTGAAGCCCCAGGCGAAGGCGATGAACAGGCCGATCCCGCCGATCGCGCACATCACCAACAGCACACCCTGCTCCCAGGGCTGCGTCAGGGCAGCGAACCCCGCCGCAGCCAGCAACGCCAAAAGCAATGCGCGCAGTCGGCCGACAGGCCCGAACATCGAGCCCAGTGCCGTGCCGTAGCCCAACAGAAACACCAGCGCCAGCAGGTACTGCGCGAGCGTCAGTTGATGCAAGGTCTTGTTCAGTTCGCTCATGGCTGAAAACTCCTTGCTGTGGACAGCGAGATTGCGCGCGGTCGCGGTGCATCGCACGCAGGGCAGCTCAGGAAGTTGCCATGCCTGTGACACCCATCACGTTGACCAGGGACGTGTCGCCACACCCATTGCGCACAGGCTAATGGTGATTCATTTCAAGCACATGAACCAGGGTGATTTCGCCGCGCGCCGGTGGCTCGACGGGTACGGCACTCAGTGTGCCCGTGCGAGGTCCGAACCTGCGGATTGGTCTGGCCGTCCACCAAGGCGGCGACATCGGCCAGGGGCGCTGCGCCGGCCGCGTCTGCTCCCAGGCGCGCGCCATTTGCAGCACGCCCAGATCGTCGAAGCGCCGCCAGACGATCTGCAGGCCGCGTTGGGTGTAAGCCGCGTTGATGCTGGCCGCGGGCTGCTCGCTCATGTTGAACGGCAGGGTGTAGGCGATGTGCTCGAACGGCCGCGTCGGGTCGTTGGTCGGGCCGCGCAGCTCGGCGGCAAAGGCACGCGCCGCCGCGGTGATCGGGCCCGCCACCCGTGCCGGATAGGGCGCCCCGATCGGCACACGCCCGTGGCTGGGCTTGAGGCCGAACCCACCGAACCAGCCCGCGGGCAGCCGGATCGGCCCGCCGATGTCGGTGCCCACCTGCAGCGGGCCATGGCCTGCCACAGCGTCCACGTGCAAGCGCGCTGTGGGGGGGGGGCGTTGGCGCGTGCCGACACCAGCGGGGTGGCCGCACGCCCCAGCGGAATCGGCACGCCGAGGGTGGCGATGTTTTCCTTCAGCAGGGCCCGACACGCCATCGGGCAGGCCGGTCGGCTCGCCCCGCTGCCAGCGGTGTTCTGATCGTCTGCGAGGCCCCGGTTCTCGCCGCCAGCACGCCTCAGGTGTAGCGCCCTTCGTTCTCGACCAGTTCGCAACCACCGATGAGAAACAGGCCGTCGGACTGCCGTTCCAGCGTGTAGGTGGCCAGCCAGCCAGCGCCGTTTCTATCGGTCATCTGCACGCCCAGCACCACTGCGCCGTCGATCAACTGGGGTTTCAGGAAGGTCACCGATGCGGGTCGGTACACCACAGCGTAGCGCTTGCGCACGAGGTTGATGAAGTTGTCGGGCGACCCCAGGCTTCTGCGTGCACCGGGTGACGCCAACAAAAACGCCCGCCGCGCATCGTCGGCAGCGAAGGCGTCGAGCTGCGCCTGGACCACTTCACGTGCCCTGACGGCCAAGGCGGCCGGCACGTCATCGGCGAAGGCCGCCGCACCGACCAGGCTCAAACCCAGGCCCAAGCAGCGGCCGATGAGGGTGCGGCGGTGAATCAAGACGGTACTCATGGCGACTCCAGACAAGCGTTCAGACCAATCATGCCGTGAACGCGCGGAAAAGACATCTTTTACGTCCCGTCGTTCGCTTCGGATGCGCAACTGAACACGATCGGTGCATGTCAGAGGGCTTTCAACCCCTGAATGCGGGGTGCACTGACCACCACTTCACTGTTACAAATAGGGTCTGACGCGAAGCCGTTGAAAAAAGCGCAAAGGCGCGATGTGAAGATCGCCCGTACCCCCACTTGATGATGCAACCCACGGCTCGATACCCCCGCCCGCATTCACCGTTCTCCGCGATTTCCGACCGGCGTGACAGTGCGCCCCGCGCGATGCGCCGTCGTGGCGACCGCGATCCGGTGGCGGAACTGCACTCCCTGCTGGACAAGTTGCCGTCGCTGGTGGTGCGCCTGCACCGCTCCAACGAAGGGCATTGGGTGGTCCCGTATGCGTGCGGCGCATTCATTCGCCTTTGTGGCGTCTCGATGTCGGTCTTGCGTGTCGATGCCCGCGCGCTGGTCGACTGTGTGCATGGCGAGGACCTGCGGCGCATCGAACGCGACTGGGCTCAGGTCACCGCATCGGCCCAGCCGATCCACGAGCCCGTGCGGCTGCGGCGGCGTCATGGCCCTTGGACCCGCTTCGACGCCAGCGCACTGGCCGACCCGGCGCCCGGCGGCGGCGTCTACTGGAATGTGCTGCTGCGGCCGCAATCGTCGCCATCCGCCATCGACGCCGAACTGCAGACGCGCCAGGAGCGCTGGCAGCTGGCCACCGCCGCTGCCGACATCGGGGTGGTGGAGTTCGATGTGGCGGGCGGCACCTTGCTGCTTGATGCCGTGGCTTGCCGGCACCACGGTCTGCCCCCGGCCTCCCATCTGATCGAGGCGGCGGCCTGGATGGCCTTGGTGGTCGAGGCCGACCGGGGCGCAGCCCGCGCGCTGTGGTTGCCCACCGTGCTGGCGGAAGACCGCATGCGCCTGTCTTTGGTTGTGGACGCGGACGCACCGCACGGCCCGCGCACGCTGGAGTTCGTGCTGCAGGCGGTGGACGGCCAGCAGCGGCTGGTCGGCACCTGCATGGATGTGACCCAGCGGCAAACGCTGGATGCCCTGAAGCGCGACAAGCGCGATGCCGAAAAGGCCAGTCGCAGCAAGAGCGAATTCATGTCGCGTGTCAGTCACGAATTGCGCACACCTTTGAACGGCATCCTGGGCTTCGCGCAGCTGATGGCGCAGGACAACGAGGCGCCGCTGGCGCCTGCACAAGCGCAGCGCCTGGAGGTGCTCCGCCATTCCGGCTCGCGGCTGTTGGCGCTGATCGACCAGCTCCTGGAGGTGTCGCGCATCGAACAAGGACGTCTGCGCCTGCGGCAGCGGGCGATCGACGTGCGGCTGCTGGTCGATCGCTGCGCGAACGAGATGACGCCGTTGGCCCAGCAGCGTGGCATCGAACTGTTGGTGCAGATTCCGCCGAATGCGCCGCCGGTGCGCGCCGATGCCGATGCGCTGGAGCAGGTGCTGACCAACCTGCTGTCGAACGCCATCAAGTACAACCGACCGCGGGGCCGGGTGCGGGTGCGCTTCGAGGCCGCCGAACAAGGGGTGCTGACCGTCGACGACACCGGTATCGGGATGTCGGAGGATCAACTCGGCAAGCTGTTTGAACCGTACAACCACCTTGGTGCCGAAGGCACCGACACCCACGGCAGCGGGCTCGGGCTTCCGATCACCCGCAAGCTGGTGCGTGCCATGGGCGGCAAGATCGATGTGCTGTCACGCCCCGGCAAGGGATCGCGCTTTGCGGTCTCTCTGCCGCTGGCCAAGACCGGCAAGGCCAGGCCGCCGCAGGGTGATGGGCCACTGAAGCCCGAGTTGCCATCCCTGTGGGACAACGGTGCCCTGCAGGTGGTGCTTTACGTCGAGGACGACGAGGTCAACACCATCCTGATGGAGCAGATTTTCCGCTCGCAGCCGAACTGGCGGTTGCTGACCGCGACCAACGGCACCGAGGGCCTGGAGATTGCTGACAACCACGCGCTGTCGTTGGTGCTGCTCGACCTGAACCTGCCGGGTTTGTCGGGTTTCGAGGTGCTGGAGCGCTTGCGGGCCCAGGACCACACGCGGCACCTGCGCTGCATCGCCCTCAGCGCCGACGCCTTGCCGCAGCAGATCCAGCAGGCAATCGCGGCGGGCTTCGACGACTACTGGACCAAGCCGATCGACGTGGCCGTGGTGATAGGCAAGCTGAAGGATGAATTCCGGTTGCTGTCGGAAGCCGGTTGAACCGGGCCGTATTGGTAAAAGTAGTTTCCGAATGTGTCGCCACGCTGGTAGCCTTGAAGGGTGGTTTTTGTGGTTTCTGCCAGTGATGGCCTCGACACACAGGTGTGTCCGATCCGGCTGCCCGGCGTGGCGGTTTAACTTTCTGGTCACGGTGGCGATTTTTCGATCACGCCAGGCCGCATCGGCAGGGGTGCCAGCAGCAGTCATGCAATTCACTTCGATCCCGCGAACCACCGCCCAGACAACGCTCCGGCCACCGTTGAGCGGCTGCATCGTCAGCGCTTGTGCCCCGAAGGCCACGCAGTGACGGGCAAGCGCACGCCCTATGCAATTCACGGTGGCGCGGCCGACACGACGCCCATCAAGCGGCGCGTCGCCGCAGCGTCGCCCCCGGACGGCGCTGCGGGCGACGGCGGCCCCAGCCCGTCGAACGACATGTCGCCGCTGATCGACGGCCTGCTCGACGCCGCATGGCTGGTCGAGCCGCAGAGCCTGCGCGTGCTGGCGGCCAATGCGCAGGCCGCCACCTTGCTCGGCATTGATGTGCCCGCGCTGTGCCGCACCGATGCGCTGGCGCTGGCGGCGACGCCGCAGGATGTGGCGTTCTGGGAAGCCGCACGCAGTGGCGCGGTGGACGCGGCCGATGTGCAAACGGTGCTTGCCCGTGCCGATGGCAAGCTGATGCCGGTGCTGCGGCGCGTGAGCCGCATCAACGCGGGCGTGCTGGCCGAGTCACACCATGGCGTCTATCTCGTGGTGATGCGCGACCGCAGTCCGGAACTGCGGGCACAGGCCGCGCTTGAAGCGAGCCTGTCGGAATTGCGCGCCACACTTGATTCGACGACTGACGGCATCCTGGTGCTCGACCTGAGTGGCCGCATCGTCAACTTCAACCCGCGGTTTGCCGCACTCTGGGAATTGCCCGAGGCGCTGCTGGCCGAGCGTGACGACGCAGCGGTTGCCGCCTGGTTGCTGCGCCGCGTGGCCGATCCGGTGAGCTACAGCAAGCGCCTGCACGGGCTGGCCGAGTTGAACGCGCTGGAAGGCGTCGATGTGTTGCCACTGCGCAGCGGCAAGGTGTTCGAGCGCCGCACGCTGCCGCAACGCAACCGGGGCCAGACCATCGGTCGGGTCTATGCCTTTCGCGATGTCACCGAAAGTCACGAGGCGCAGCGCCGTTCGCAGCCGCTGCCCACCAACGACGCACTGACCGGCCTGCCGAGCCGCCAGCTGGTGGCCGACCGCCTCGACTACGCGCTGGCATTGGCGCGGCGTGAGGGCATCGCATTCGCCTTGCTGCACCTGAACCTCGACCGCTTCAAGCCGATCAACGACGCGCTCGGGCAGGCTGCCGGCGATCGCCTGCTGATCGAGGTCGCCAACCGGCTCACCGCGACGACGCGCCAGGTCGACACCGTCTGCCGCCTCGGCGACGACGAGTACCTGATGGTGCTGCACCAGGCCGACATGCAGCGCGCAGAAGGCGCCGCGCGGCGGGTGATCGACGCGTTGAAGCCGCCTTTCGCCGTCGATGGGGTGAACCTGACGGTCACCGCCAGCCTCGGCATCGCGCTGTACCCCGGTGACGGCAGCACGGCCGAAGCGTTGTTGCAAGCCGCCGATGCGGCGATGGCCGACATGAAATCAGCGGGTGGCGCGGGCTACCGCCTGCACCATCAGCGCGCGGGTGCGACGGTGATCACTCTTCGCACCCGCATGAAGCTCGACCACGCGATGCGCCAGGCGCGGGCGTCGGGCCGCTTCCGGCTGCACAACCAGCCGCAGGTCGATCTGAAGAGCGGCGAGATCGTCGGCCCCGAGGCGCTGATCCGCTGGCGCGACCCCGAACTCGGTGACGTGCCGCCGGCCGAGTT
>JANMXL010000066.1:0-4139 GCA_031380885.1 Burkholderiales bacterium
GCCGACTTCAAGCTGATCGCGTTCGACATGGACTCGACGCTGATCAACATCGAGTGCGTCGACGAGATCGCTGATGCGGCCGGCCGCAAGGCCGAGGTGGCGGCGATCACCGAGGCGGCGATGCGCGGCGAGATCACCGACTACAAGGACAGCCTGCGCCGGCGGGTCGCGCTGCTGCGCGGCGTCACCGTGGCGCACATGGAGCAGGTCTTGGTCGAACGGCTGCAACTCAACCCGGGCGCCGAGGCGCTGGTGGCCACATGCAAGGCCGTTGGCATGAAGGTGCTCCTGGTGTCGGGCGGCTTCACTTATTTCACCGACCGCATCCGCGACCGTCTCGGCATCGATTTCACCCGCTCCAACGTGCTGGAGATCGAGCCTGGCCCCAACTGCGGCCAGCTCACCGGCCGGATGGTCGATCAGCCCTGGGGCGACATTTGCGACGGCGACGAGAAGCGCAAGATGCTGTTGGAAACCTGCGCGCAGCTCGGCATCAGCCCGTCACAGGCGATCGCCATGGGCGACGGCGCCAACGACCTGCCGATGATGGCCGCCGCCGGCCTGTCGGTGGCCTACCACGCGAAGCCAAAAGTGCGCGAACAGGCCATGGTCGCGATCGACAGCGGCGGGCTCGACCGGCTGCTGGAGGTGGTGCGGCCCTGAGGGCCCGGTCAGGCCACCGCGGCTGAGCGCGACGCCGGTGCCGCCCGTTGGCGCTGGACGCCGATGCCGACCACCGCCGCCGAGGCCACGCCCACCGTCAGCGCCAGCGCCGAGCCGTAGAACACCGCCGACGGCGAGCCGTGGTCGAGCAGCGCACCGAACACTGGCGCGGCCATGGCGAAGCCGAGGTCCAGGCCGGAATACACCATGCCGTAGACGCGCCCGGTGGCACCCGGTGGCGCCGCCTGCTTGATCAGCATGTCGCGCGACGGGCCGGCCAGCCCGGTGCCGAAACCGGCCACCGCCGTCAGCACCACCGCCATCACCCCCGGCAGCACCCCACTGCCGACCAGCACCAGCAGCGCCGCGGAGGCGAGCAGGCAGGCGCTGATGATCTTTTCGAGCCGGTCGCTGCGCGACGCGAGAAAGCCCCCGATGACGATGCCCAGCGCGCCGAACAGCATGTACCCGCTGACGACCAGCGCGGTCAGCGTGAGCGGCAGGCTCGTGATCTGCTGCAGGGCCGGGCTGGCGAAGCTCTGGATGGCGCTCAGCGCGCAGGTCGACCAGAAAAAGAACGAGAAGCACATCCACACCGATGGCAGGCGCAGGAAGGCCATGGGGTGCTCAGGCGCCAGCGGCTGGCCGCCTTTGCCGAGGACGGCGGGCACCGGCGCCCACTCGCCCTGGCGGTCGTCGATCGCGTCGCGCTGCCACCACAGGATCGCCATCACACACACCACCAGCACCGACGCGCACGCCGCGGCCACACGCCAGGAGCCGAAGGCGGCGGTCAGCCCGGTCAGGAACAGCGGCGCGGCCGCCCAGCCCAGGTTGCCGCTCAGGCCGTGCGTGCTGAACGCATGGCCCAGCCGCGCTGCCGAGACGCGCCGGTTCAGGATGGTGAAGTCAGCCGGGTGGAACGGGCAGTTGCCCAGCCCGGCGAGCGCCGCCGCCAGCATCAACCCACCGTAGCCGGTGGCCAGCGACACCGCGATGCCGGACAGGGCGAAGCACGACAGCGCGGCGAACAGCACCGGCCGCGCACCGATGCGGTCGACGACGAACCCCGCCAGCGCCTGGCCGATGCCAGAAATCACGAAGAAGGTGGTGACCAGCAGACCCAGCTCGGCATAGCTGAATCCGAAGTCGCGGATGAACAGCGGAAACAGCGGCGGCAGCAGCAGGTGAAAGAAGTGGGAGGTGCCGTGCGCCAGGCCCACCAGGCCGATCGTGCGGGCGTCTTGCCGCAAGGACACGGGGGTGGTGGCAGTCGGGGTAGAGGCGGAAGGGGTCATCGCAGGCATCGTTGACGTCGGCAGATCGCCGATCGAGGCAAACCACTTTAGCGGTATCAGGCGTGTCGCAGTGTCGACAGGCCGTGAAATCCCCCATGTGCAGCAGTTTCAGTCCTTCGGTCGCCTGCATCGACGCGCTCGGCTGGCGCCGATTCGGGTGGCCGACGGCGAGCGCGAAGCGGGGGCGCGGAGAACGATAATTGCGCTCGCAGCGCGGTTCGTGGCTGCGCACACCACGGCCCCCGCTGCTGCATGACCCAAATCCTCTACGACTACACCCGCCAGGACGCACGCGGCGCCAGCTGCACCGCGCAAGCCTGGGCCAAGGTGCCGGTGGCATTGACGCCGCCCGAGCGCGCCGCGTTGAAGGCCCGCGCGGCGGCGCTGCTTAAGCAGCACAACGCCGTGTTGGTCGCCCATTACTACGTCGATGGCGACCTGCAGGACCTGGCGCTGGAAACCGGCGGCTGTGTCGCCGACTCGCTGGAAATGGCTCGTTTCGGCCGCGATCACGCGAGTCAGACGCTGGTCGTCGCCGGGGTGCGCTTCATGGGTGAGAGCGCGAAGATCCTCAGCCCGGGAAAACGGGTGCTGATGCCCGACCTCGACGCGACCTGCTCGCTCGACCTCGGTTGCCCCTCCGCTGCTTTTTCAGAATTTTGCGATGCCCACCCAGACCGCACCGTGGTCGTCTACGCCAACACCAGCGCAGCGGTAAAGGCGCGTGCCGACTGGATGGTGACCAGCTCCTGCGCGCTGGCGATCGTCCAGCACCTGAAAGCACAGGGCCAGAAGGTGCTTTGGGCGCCCGATCGGCACCTCGGCCGCTACATCCAGCAACACACCGGCGCCGACATGCTGATGTGGAACGGCGAGTGCATCGTGCACGATGAGTTCAAGGGGCTCGAGCTCGAACTGCTGAAGGCGCAGCACCCCGAGGCCAAGGTGCTGGTGCACCCCGAATCGCCCGAGGCGGTGGTGAAGCTGGCCGATGTGGTCGGCTCGACCTCGCAGTTACTGAACGCGGTGACGACGATGGACGCGCCCACCTTCATCGTCGCGACCGACAACGGCCTGATGCACCGGATGCGTCAGCTCGCCCCGACGAAGACGCTGCTGGAAGCGCCGACCGCCGGCGACAGCGCCACCTGCAAGAGCTGCGCGCACTGCCCGTGGATGGCCATGAATGCGTTGCAGGGCGTCATCGACTGCCTGGAATCCGGCCGCGGCGAGATCACCGTTGACGAGCCGGTGCGCAGCCAGGCGCTGGGCTGCATCGACCGGATGCTGGACTACGTCAAGGCGAACCCGACGGCAACGCAAAAGCCAGGCTTGGTGCCGCACCTGGGCGCCGCCTGAGCGTCCCGGCTGCATGTTCGACACCAACGAAGACCTGAACGAAGCCCGGGCGCGCAACGTGCGCGACGCGCTGCGCGAGGACATCGGCCAGCACGACTGGACGGCCGAGCTGCTGCCGGCCGACCAGCGCGTCGCCGCCCGGGTGCTGGTGCGCGAGGAAGCGGTGCTGTGCGGGCGAGACTGGTTCGACGCCTGCGTGCTCGCGCTCGACCCCGAGGCGCGCATCGCCTGGCATGTGGCCGAAGGCACGCTGATGGCGGCGAACACGCTGGTCTGTCACATCGAATCGAACGCCCGCGCGCTGCTGTCGGCAGAGCGGCCTGCGCTGAACTTTCTGCAGCTTTTGTCCGGCACCGCGACGCTGACGCGGCGCCACGTCGAGGCCATCGCCGGTGCCTCGCCCGCCATTGGAAACCGCGCCCGCGGCTGCCTGATCCTCGACACCCGCAAGACGCTGCCCGGCCTGCGCCAAGCACAGAAGTACGCGGTGCGCACCGGCGGTGGCCACAACCAGCGGATGGCGCTGTGGGATGGCATCCTGATCAAGGAAAACCACATCGCGGCGGCCGGGGGCATCACCGCCGTGCTGCGCAACGCACAGGCACTGAACGCGGGCGTGGCCATCCAGATCGAGGTCGAATCGCTGGCCCAGCTGGCCGAGGCGCTGGCCGCCGGTGCGGCCAGCGTGCTGCTCGACAACTTCGACGTGGCCGGCATGCGCGAGGCGGTGGCGCTGAATGCCGGGCGCGCGCTGCTGGAAGTCTCCGGTGGCGTGCAGTTCGACCAAGTGCGCGAGATCGCCGCCACCGGTGTCGATCG
>JANMXL010000114.1:0-2450 GCA_031380885.1 Burkholderiales bacterium
GCGCGAGGTCGCGCTGGCCGCGATCGCGCTGATCAGGAATGAGCGGCTAGACGACGACGAACTGGCCGCGCTGATCCCCGGCCCCGACTACCCCGGCGGCGGCCAGATCATCAGCAGTGCCGATGACATCCGTGCGGCCTACGCCACCGGCCGCGGCAGCCTGAAGGTGCGCGCGCGCTGGAAGATCGAAGAGCTGGCGCGCGGCCAGTGGCAACTGGTCGTGACCGAACTGCCGCCGGGTGCCAGCTCGCAGCGCGTGCTCGAAGAGATCGAGGAGCTGACCAACCCGAAGGTCAAGGCGGGCAAGAAGGCGCTGAGTGCCGACCAGCTGCAGCTGAAGGCATCGCTGCTCGGCGTGCTCGACGCGGTGCGCGACGAGTCGAGCAAAGACGCGGCGGTGCGGCTGGTGTTCGAGCCCAAGACCAGCCGCATCGAGCAAAGCGATCTGATCACGCAACTGCTGGCGCACACCAGCCTGGAAAGTTCGGCGCCGATCAACCTGACGATGGTCGGCGCCGACGGCCGGCCGACGCAGAAAACGCTGCGCCAGATGCTGGCCGAGTGGGTGGCGTTTCGTTTGCAGACGGTGCAGCGCCGCTCGCAGCATCGGCTGGACAAGGTGCTCGACCGCATCCACGTGCTCGAAGGCCGGCAGCTGGTGCTGCTGAACATCGACGAGGTGATCCGTATCATCCGCGGCGCCGATGAGCCCAAACCCGCGCTGATCGAGCACTTCAAGCTCAGCGAGCGGCAGGCCGACGACATCCTCGAAATCCGCCTGCGCCAGCTCGCGCGGCTGGAGGCGATCAAGATCGAGCAGGAGCTTTCGGCCCTGCGCATCGAGCAGGGCAAGCTCGAAGACATCCTCGGCAACCCCGGCACGCTGAATCGCACGGTGATCAAGGAGATCGAAGCCGACATCAAGCAGTTCGGCTCGCCCGAGAAAGACCCGCGCCGCACGCTGATCCAGGCCGAGAAGAAGGCGGTGGTCGAGGTCAAGCTGATCGACGAGCCGGTCACGGTGGTCGTCAGCACCAAGGGCTGGGTGCGGGCGCTGAAAGGGCACGAGATCGACGCTGCGGGCCTGCAGTTCAAGGCGGGCGACGCCCTGCTCGCGACGTTCAATTGCCGCAGCGTCGATGTGCTGCTGGTCTTCGGGTCGGCGGCGAACGGCAGTGGCCGCGTCTATTCGGCCGCGGTCGGCCTGCTGCCCGGCGGGCGTGGCGACGGTCAGCCGATCACGACACTGATCGAGCTTGAATCGGGCACCCAGCCGGCGCATTACTTCGCGGGTCATGCGGCGCAGACGCTGCTGATCGCGGGCAGCGGCGGTTACGGCCTGCTGGCGCGCGTCGGCGATTTGGTCGCGCGCCAGCGCAGCGGCAAGGCGTTTTCGACACTGGAAGCGGGTGAGACGTTGCTGCCTCCTTCGTTGACGACGATGGCGTTGGCCGGCGACCAGGTCGGCTGCCTGTCGGCCCTCGGTCGCTTGCTGGTGTTCCCGTTGACCGAGCTGAAGCTGCAACCGAACGGCGGCCGGGGCTTGACGCTGATCGATCTGGAGCCGGAGGATACGTTGGCCAGCGTGGCGGTGTTCGCGCAGGCGCTGCGCATCGAAGGCAGCGGACGCGGCGGCAAGGCGCGCGACGAAGTGCTCAAAGGCGCGTCGCTGGCGCCCTACCTCGGCAAGCGGGCGCGCAAAGGGAAATCGCAGGACGCGATCCCGAAGGCGCTGCGGTTGCTGCCGGGCTGATGGAGCAGCCCGCGATGCGTGAGATCGAGTTCTGGTTCGAGTTCGGCAGCAACTACAGCTACCTGAGCGTGATGCGCATCGAGGCCGCAGCGGCCCGGTATCAGCTACCGATCCGCTGGAAGCCGTTCCTGCTCGGCCCGATCTTTCGCAGCTTCGGCTGGGCCACCTCGCCGTTCGTGCTGCAAGAAAAGAAGGGTGATTACGTCTGGAAAGACATGGCGCGCGAGTGCCGAAAATACGGCCTGCCGTGGCGGCGCCCCAGCACTTTTCCGCGTGCCGCGCTGCTGCCGCTGCGCGTGGCGCTCGTCGGTGCCGAGCAGCCGTGGATGGGCGCGTATTGCCGTCGCGTGATGTCGCTCAATTTCGCGGAAGACCGCGACATCGATGCGCATGATGTCGTCGCTGAAGTGCTGGGGCAACTCGGCCTGCCCGCGCCGCAAATCATCAGCGAGGCGCTGTCCGACGCCAACAAGCTGAAGCTGCGGCAGCAGACCGAGGCCGCGCAGGCTTTGGGCATCTTCGGCGCACCGACGTTCTTCGTGGGCGGCGAGATGTTCTGGGGCAACGACCGGCTGGACGACGCGCTGGTCAGTGCGGGTGCTTGAACCGGCGCAGCGCCCGGTGACGCTCGCTAGCGCGCACGCAACACGACACGTATCGACGCTGCCGCCATCGCGATGAACAGCATTAGGCTCCA
>JANMXL010000116.1:0-15538 GCA_031380885.1 Burkholderiales bacterium
CGAACAGGATGGCCAACACCACCCCCCAGAACAGCGCGCCGAAGAAGGGCCACAGGATCCAGCCAAACGCCAGCGACACCGCGATCAGCACGAACAGGAAGGCCTTGTTGGCAAGCACGGGGGTGCGGTTGGGGCGGGGCGGGGGCATGTGCGGGGCGGGACGACAGCGTCCAGGGTCGGCGATGCCGCATGGTATCGCCGGGGCGTCGCGACGGCGTCGCAGGGCTCGCCTGTCACTGTGGCGTCACGCCACCGCCATGCCCGTGTCACACCGGCATCGCATCCTCCAGGTCCATGCAACGCGACCTGCCCCTGCTGCGCGCGTGGACCGATTCCCAGGTTCTCGGCGCAGCGACCGACGGCGTCGGCGAGGGAGCGTCCGATCCCGCGGGCGAATCGAAGCAGCATTACCGCAGCGTCTGGATCTCCGACCTGCACCTCGGCACGCCCGGCTGCCAGGCGGTGGCGCTGCTGGGCTTTCTGAAGCACTTCGACAGCGAGTACCTGTTCCTGGTCGGCGACATCATCGACGGCTGGCAGCTGCGGCGCAGCTGGTACTGGCCGCAGGCGCACAACGACGTGATTCAGAAGCTGCTGCGCAAGGCCCGCAAGGGCACGCGGGTCATGTTCATCCCCGGCAACCACGACGAGTTTGCTCGCCGCTACCTGGGCCATGACTTTGGTGGCATCGAGGTGGCCGAAGACTGGATCCATGAAACCGCCGATGGCCGCCGGCTGTGGATCATCCACGGCGACCTGTTCGACGGCGTGATCCAGTGCGCCAAGTGGCTGGCCCATGTGGGCGACACGCTGTATGAAATCACGCTCAAGCTCAACCGCCACCTGAACTCGATGCGCGCGCGGCTGGGGCTGCCGTACTGGAGCCTGTCGAAATACCTGAAATTCAAGGTCAAGCGCGCCGTCAACTTCATCGGCGATTTCGAGGTCGCGGTGGCGCGCGAAGCCAGGCGTCGCGGCGCACACGGCGTGGTCTGCGGACACATCCACCACGCTGAACTGCGCGACATCGATGGCATCACCTATGCCAATGACGGCGACTGGGTCGAGAGCTTGACCGCGCTGGTCGAACACGCCGACGGACGGCTCGAAATCATCGACTGGAGCGAGCACCTGCGGCTGGCGGATGCCGAAGCCCGCGCTGCGGTAACGCGCTCAAGCGAGGCCGGCGTCAGCCCCGTATTCGGTGCGGCCGACGTCGATGCCGACATGGCGGTGACGTGACGCGCCGACCGCTCGATGCGCTGTGCCTGCGCCCGCCAGCGCCACAAGCAACCTCCCTAAACTAGCGCCATGAGCACCGACCCCGCCCTGCGTTCCCCCGCCGACACGGCTGCCGCACCCGAGCCGACCGCGACGCCTCAGGCGGGCGATCCCGCGCTGATGCTCGGGCGCGAGACGTCGATCCTCGAATTCAACCGCCGCGTGCTGGCGCAGGCGCTGCGGCATGATGTTCCTTTGCTGGAGCGGCTGCGCTACATCTGCATCGTGTCGTCGAACATCGATGAGTTTTTCGAGGTTCGATTTGCCGACTATTTGGAAGCGTCGCGGCTGCCCAACGCGGGCGTTACCGATGCCGATGTGCAGGCGATCACGGCCGAGGCGCACCGGCTGATCGACGAGCAGTACACCGCCTTCAATGACCAGTTGATGCCGCTGCTGCAACGCGCAGGCATCGTGATCCTGAACCACGGCGAGCGCGACGAAGCGCAGCGCGAATGGGTCGACCAGTTCTTCCAGAAGCAGGTGCGCCCGCTGCTGGTGCCGATCGGGCTCGATCCGTCGCACCCGTTTCCGCTCGTTGCCAACAAGGCGCTGAACTTCATCGTGCGGCTCGGCGGCAAGGACGCGTTCGGCCGCGAGAACACGATCGCGATCGTCAAGGTGCCGCGCGTGCTGCCGCGGGTGATCCGGCTGCCTGACGCGCTGGTGCCCGGCCAACAGGGCTTCGTGCTGCTGACCAGTGTGATCCGTGCGCACCTCGGTGAGCTGTTTCCAGGGCGCGCCGTCGAGACCTTCTCGCAGTTCCGCGTCACCCGCGACTCCGACCTCGAAGTCGACGAGGACGATGTCAAGAACCTGCGCCAGGCGCTGCGGTCTGGCCTCAGCTCGCGCCACTTCGGCCAGGCGATCCGCCTCGAAGTGGTCAGCAGCTGCCCGCCGGAGCTGTCCGAATTCCTGCTCGAACAGTTCGATCTGCCCGAGCAGGCTCTGTACCAGGTGAACGGGCCGGTCAACCTGGTGCGGCTGAACCAGCTGATCGATCAGGCCAACGATCGCAGCGTGCTGCCTTCTCTGCCTTCTCCGCAGTCACTTCGCTTTGCGCCGCACGAAGGCGCCTGGCCGGCCAAGGGCCTGCCGCACGACCAGTCGATCTTCGCCCGGCTGCGCCGCGGCGACGTGCTGCTGCACCATCCCTTCGAATCGTTCGATCCGGTGGTGCAGTTCCTGCGCGAATCGGTCAACGACCCGGCAGTGCTGGCCATCAAGCAGACCATCTACCGAACGGGCAGCGAGTCGCCGCTGATGGACCTGCTGATCGAGGCGGCGCGGCGCGGCAAGGAGGTGATGGTGGTCGTTGAGCTGAAGGCGCGCTTCGACGAAGAGGCCAACATCAACTGGGCCGAGCGACTGGAGGCCGTGGGCGCGCAGGTGGTCTACGGCGTGGTCGGCCTGAAAACCCACGCCAAGCTGCTGCTGGTGACGCGGCGTGAGGTGTCGGCCAGCGGCGCGGCGGGGGCGTCGTCAACCGCCAACCCGACCACCGCCGCCCGGCTGCGCCGCTATGCGCACCTCTCCACCGGCAACTACAACCCAAAGACCGCGCGGCTCTACACCGATATCGGCTACCTGACGGCCGATGCCGAGCTGACCGCCGACGTCGACGCCGTGTTTCAGCAACTGGCGAGCCTGGGCAAGATGAAGCCGCTGCGCCAGATGCTGCAGGCGCCGTTCACGATGCAGCGGCGGCTGATCCACACCATCGAGCGTGTGGCCGACGCGGCACGCGCCGGGCAACCGGCGCGCATCATCGTCAAGATCAACGCGCTGACCGATCCGATGCTGATCGATGCGCTGGTGCGTGCCAGCCAGGCCGGGGCCGACATCGACCTGATCGTGCGCGGCGCCTGCGTGCTGCGCCCCGGCGTACCGGGCGCGACCGATCGCATCCGCGTGCGCTCGGTGGTCGGGCGTTTCCTCGAGCACTCGCGGATCATGTACTTCCTCTGGGGCCCGGGTGATGACGACGAGGTGCTCTACCTTTCCAGCGCCGACTGGATGAGCCGCAACATGCTGCGCCGCATCGAGGTGGCCTGGCCCGTGCGTGACGCCGAACTGCGCCAGCGCGTCATCGACGAATGCCTGGTGCCTTACCTGCACGATCGCCGCGATGCCTGGCTGCTGAACACCGATGGCAGCTTCTCACGCATCGGCAGCCATGGCGTCAGCGCGCAGCAGGCGCTGGTCAAGCGCTACCGCCCATCGGGCGATGCCGCCTCGACCAGCACGGGAAGCTGATGCGATGGACCTGATCCTGTGGCGCCACGCGGAAGCGCACGTCATCAAGGAAGGCCAGAGCGACCTCGATCGCGCGCTGACCGCCAAGGGCGAACGACAGGCCGCACGCATGGCCGACTGGCTCAGCCAGCGGCTGGCGCAGGGCACGCGGGTGCTGGTCAGCCCGGCGGTGCGCTGCCAGCAAACCGCGAAGGCGCTGGGCACGAACTTCAAAACGCTGGAGGCACTGGCGCCCGATGCCAGCGGTGATGCGCTGCTGAAGGCCGCGCGCTGGCCCGAGTCGACCGACCCGGTTCTGGTGATCGGCCACCAGCCCACGCTGGGTCTGGTCGCTGCGCACCTGCTGGCCGACCTGCCGCAGGAATGGTCGATCAAGAAGGGTGCGGTGTGGTGGTTCCGACACCGCGACCGCGAGGGTTATGCGCAGGTCGTGCTGCAAGCAGTGCAGACGCCGGATTGCCTGTGAGCGACACTGAGCGATGACTGCTCTTTTGTTCCGTGTTGCTGTATTCCTGGCCGTTCTCACCGCGCCAGCGTTGTCGAACGCCATCGAGGAACCTGCCTACGAGGTGATCCGCAGCATCAACGACGTTGAGGTGCGGCAGTACGCACCCTATGTGGTGGCCGAGGTGCGCATCGACGCCGATGCCGACGAAGCGGGCAACCTGGCGTTTCCGATCCTCGCCGGCTACATCTTCGGCAAGAACAAGGGCGAGAAGAAGTTCGATATGACCGCGCCGGTCACCCAGGTGGCAGCACCGCAGCGGCTGGAGATGACCGCGCCGGTGACGCAGACCGCCGTGCCGGGTGCCGCCGGCAGCCACTTGATTCAGTTCGTGCTGCCCAAGGGCGTGACGCTGGCGTCGGCGCCCGAGCCGATCGATCCCAGGGTGAAGGTGCGTGAGGTGCCCGCGAGCCGTGTCGCGGTGATCCGGTACTCGGGTTTCTGGTCCGAGGCCAACTACGCAGAACACCTGGACCGACTGCGATCCGTGCTGAAGGCTGCGGGCGTGAACACCATCGGCGAGCCGGTGTTCTCGCGCTACAACCCGCCGTTCATGCCGTGGTTCCTGCGGCGCAACGAGATCTGGCTGACCGTGCCCTGACGCGGGGCCTCAAGGCTTGGCCACCAGCACCGAGATGTTGTCGTTGCCCGGCGCGCCAAAGGCCTGTTCGCGCAGCAGCGCCAGCTGATCGCGCACCCGCGCGGCCTTCTCGAATTCGAGGTTGCGCGCGTGTTCGAGCATCTGCTTCTCCAGCTGTTTGATGCGCTTGCCGAGATCCTTCTCCGACAGCATCTCGACCTCGGCCGATCGAAGCGCGTCTTTGCCCGCGCCCTTGTCTGACTTCTCCGAATAGACGCCGTCGATCAGCTCCTTGATCTTCTTGTTGATCGAGCGCGGCGTGATGCCCATCGCCAGGTTGTGCGCGATCTGCTTGTTGCGGCGGCGCTCGGTTTCGTCGATCGCCTTGCGCATCGATTCGGTGACCTTGTCGGCGTAAAGAATCGCCCGGCCGTTGACGTTGCGCGCCGCGCGGCCGATGGTCTGAATCAGGCTGCGCTCGGCCCGCAGGAAGCCTTCCTTGTCGGCATCGAGGATCGCCACCAGGCTCACCTCGGGAATGTCCAGCCCCTCGCGCAGCAGGTTGATGCCGACCAGCACGTCGAACACGCCGAGCCGAAGATCACGCAATATTTCCACGCGCTCGACCGTCTCGATGTCGCTGTGCAGGTAGCGCACCTTGCAGCCGTTGTCACTCAGGTAGTCGGTCAGTTGCTCGGCCATGCGCTTGGTCAGCGTGGTGATCAGCACGCGCTCGCTCAGATCGACGCGGATGCGGATCTCCTGCAGCACATCGTCCACCTGATGCGTGGCCGGCCGCACCTCGACCATCGGGTCGATCAGACCGGTCGGCCGCACCACCTGCTCGACCACCTGGCCAGCGGTGCGCTGCTCGTAGGCGGCAGGCGTCGCCGACACGAACATCACCTGGCGCATCTTGGTCTCGAACTCCTCGAAGCGCAGCGGCCGGTTGTCGAGCGCGCTCGGCAGCCGAAAGCCATAGTCGACCAGCGTGGTCTTGCGCGCTCGGTCGCCGTTGTACATGCCGCCGAGCTGGCCGATCATCACGTGCGACTCGTCGAGGAACATCAGCGCGTCCTTCGGCAAGTAGTCCACAAGCGTGGATGGCGGCTGGCCCGGCGCGGCGCCCGACAAGTGGCGCGTGTAGTTCTCGATGCCCTTGCAGTGGCCGATCTCTTGCAGCATTTCCAGATCGAAGCGGGTGCGCTGCTCCAGCCGCTGCGCTTCGACCAGCTTGCCCGCGCCAACCAGCTCGGCGGTGCGTTCGCGCAGCTCGTCCTTGATGGTACCGATCGCGTTGACCACCTTGTCGCGCGGCGTCACGTAATGGCTGGACGGGTACACCACGAAGCGCGGAATCTTCTGGCGGATGCGCCCCGTGAGCGGGTCGAACAGGCTCAGCGACTCGATTTCGTCGTCGAACAGCTCGATGCGGATGGCGAGCTCGGAGTGCTCGGCCGGGAAGATGTCGACCGTGTCGCCGCGCACGCGAAACGTGCCGCGCGAAAAATCGACTTCATTTCGCACGTATTGCATGCGAACCAGTTGCCCGATCAGCTCACGCTGGTTCTGTTTGCCGCCGGTGCGCATCACCAGCCGCATCTCGAGATAGTCCTCGGGCGCGCCGATGCCGTAGATCGCGCTGACCGACGCGACGATGACCACATCGCGCCGCTCCAGCAGGCTTTTGGTGGCGGAGAGGCGCATCTGCTCGATGTGCTCGTTGATCGCGCTGTCCTTCTCGATGAACAGGTCGCGCTGCGGCACATAGGCCTCAGGCTGGTAGTAGTCGTAGTAGCTGACGAAATACTCGACCGCGTTCTTCGGGAAGAACTCGCGAAATTCGGCATAGAGCTGCGCGGCCAGCGTTTTGTTCGGCGCAAACACGATGGCGGGGCGGCCCATCTGCGCGATGACGTTCGCCATCGTGAAGGTCTTGCCCGAACCGGTGACGCCGAGCAGCGTCTGGAAGCTGAGACCGTCGTTCAGTCCCTCGACCAGTTGCGCGATTGCGGTCGGCTGGTCGCCCGCCGGCGGGTAAGGCTGAAACAGCTGATACGGCGAGCCGGGGTGGCTGACAAACACCCCCGCCTCGGGCTCGGCGTGGCTGGTGGTGGCATTCAGATCAACGAGTTCGGGCATGGCGGATAAAATTTGAGATCAACTTGCAGTATGCGGCGCGTCGCATCCACTGCCCCCACCACAAGGAATTTTCATGGCATCGCTCTTTGCCGCCGTCGACATGGCGCCCCGCGACCCGATCCTCGGTTTGAACGAACAGTACAACGCCGACCCGAACCCGGCCAAGGTCAACCTGGGCGTCGGCGTCTACTTCGACGAGTCGGGCAAGCTGCCATTGCTCAAATGCGTGGCAGCGGCTGAGAAACTGATTTTCGACACCCTGAAACCCCACGGCTACCTGCCGATCGACGGCATCGCCGCCTATGACAAGGCGGTGCAGGGCCTGGTGTTCGGCGCCGACAGCAGCGCGGTCAAGGAAGGACGCGTCGCCACCGTGCAGGCCCTGGGCGGCACCGGCGGCCTGAAGATCGGCGCCGATTTCCTGCAGCATCTGGCCACCCGCGCTGGCACGTCAGCCAAGGTGCTGATCAGCGACCCGAGCTGGGAAAACCACCGCGCGCTGTTCACCAACGCCGGTTTCACGGTGGAAACGTACCCGTACTACGACGCCGCCAAGCGCGGCGTCAACGTCGACGGCATGCTGACCGCGCTGAACACCGCAGCCGCCGGCACCATCGTCGTGCTGCACGCCTGCTGCCACAACCCGACCGGCTACGACATCACGCCAGCGCAGTGGGCGCAGGTAGTTTCAGCCGTCAAGGCACGCGGGCTGGTCGCCTTCCTCGACATGGCCTACCAGGGCTTCGGCGACGGCATCGCCGAAGACGGCGCGGTGATCGCGCAGTTTCTCGAAGCCGGGCTCGATTTCTTCGTCGCCACCTCCTTCTCAAAGAGCTTCTCGCTGTACGGCGAACGCGTCGGCGCGCTGAGCGTGGTCTGCGCCAGCAAGGAAGAAATGACGCGCGTGCTGAGCCAGTTGAAGATCGTCATCCGCACCAATTATTCGAACCCGCCGACGCACGGCGCACAGATCGTTGCGACTGTGCTGACCACCCCCGCTTTGCGCGCGATGTGGGAAGAGGAACTGGCCGGCATGCGCGTGCGCATCAAAGAGATGCGTGCGTTGCTGCAAACGAAGCTGGTCGCTGCGGGCACCAAGCAGGACGTGAGCTTCATCACCCGCCAGAAAGGCATGTTCAGCTACACCGGCCTGGCCAAGCCGCAGATGGAGCGGCTGCGCAATGAATTCGGCATCTATGGCGTTGATTCGGGGCGCATCTGCGTCGCAGCACTGAATCACGGGAACATCGACGCGGTGGTGAAGGCGATCGGCGACGTGGGCTGAGGCGGCCCGCGGCACGTACTGAAAAGCCCGGCGCTGCCGGGCTTTTTTCATCACCGCATCTGCGGTGGATCAGGCAGCGTTCGCTCGACGCCCGCCTTAGGGCAATCACCCTACAATGGTGCAGTGCAGCATTCATACTCCGACGCGACCCGCCGATATCTCGGAAGGTGGGTTGATGTTTCGGTAATGAGCACTCGCTACAACCGCGCCGCCGCCGGCGACGCGCCCGTCTGAACCAGGATTTCGCCATGTCGATGCTTTACCAGCTCTACGAAACACAGCGCGCGCTGCTGAGCCCGCTGGCGGAATTCGCAAGCGCGTCGTCCAAGCTGTACAGCCACCCGCTGTCGCCGTTCACCCACACCCCGCAGGCACCGCGCGTGTCAGCCGGGTTGAACCTGATGCACCGGCTGTCGAAGGAATACGAAAAACCTGAATTCAACATCCACACGGTAAAGACCGATGGGGTGGAGGTCGCGGTGCAGCAGCAGGTGGCGATCGAGAAGCCGTTCTGCCGCCTGCTGCGCTTCAAGCGCTTTGCCGACGATGTGCCGATGCTGAAAGTGATGAAGGATCAGCCCACCGTGCTCGTGGTCGCGCCGCTGTCGGGCCATCACTCGACGCTGCTGCGCGAGACGGTGCGTGAGCTTTTGCAGCATCACAAGGTCTACATCACCGACTGGACCGATGCGCGCATGGTGCCGGCCGAAGCGGGCCCATTCCACCTCGACGACTATGTCGAGTACGTGCAGGAATTCATCCGCCACATCGGCCCCGAGGTGCATGTGATCTCGGTGTGCCAGCCGACGGTGCCGGTGCTCGCGGCAATCTCACTGATGGCCAGCCGCGGCGAGAAAACCCCGCGCACGATGACCATGATGGGCGGCCCGATCGATGCGCGCCTGTCGCCCACCGCAGTGAACAACCTGGCGATGAACAAGAGCCTGGAGTGGTTCGAGAACAACGTGGTTTTCCGCGTGCCGACCAATTACCCCGGCAGCCAGCGCCTTGTGTATCCCGGCTTCATGCAGCACACCGGCTTCATCGCGATGAACCCGAGCCACCATGCGCGTTCGCACTACGACTACTACATGGACCTGATGCGCGGCGACGACGAAAGCGCCGAATTCCACACCAGCTTCTACGACGAGTACAACGCGGTGCTCGACATGCCGGCCGAGTACTACCTCGACACCATCAAGACGGTGTTCCAGGACTTCGCGCTGGTCAACGGCACCTGGACAGTGAAGGGTGAGTTGGTGCGCCCGCAGGACATCAAGACCACCGCGCTTTTGACCATTGAAGGCGAGAAAGACGACATCTCGGGCGCCGGCCAGACCCGCGCCGCGCACGACCTGTGCACCGGCATCGACCCGAAGCATCGCTTCCACCATGACGCGATGGGTGCCGGCCACTACGGCATCTTCTCCGGCCGCCGCTGGCGCGAGGACGTCTACCCGCGGCTGCGCGCGTTCATCGCCACGCACCAGTCGCTCAGGGCAGCAGCACCGAAGCGGGTGCGTGCCAAGCCAGTCGTGCCTGCAAAGACGGCGCCAGAGCCCGTGCTGAAGCTGGTGTCGGCTGCGCGCAAGCCCGCGCCGAAAGCACCACCGAAACGCCAACGGGCGAAGTAAGCCGATGGCGGACAGCTCGGCAGCGGGGCCGGCGGCTGCGGCATCCGTCGACGCCATCGACCGCGCGCTGCCGCAGACGCAGTGCACCCGCTGCGGCTACCCCGATTGCCGAAGCTATGCGCAGGCCATCGCGGAGGGCAGCGCGCCGATCAACCGCTGCCCGCCCGGCGGCGCTGAGGGCATCGCGCAGCTGGCCGCCATCACCGGCGCGGCGATCCTGCCGCTCGATGCATCGCATGGCATCGAGGGCCCGCGACGGCTGGCGGTCATCGACGAAGCCACCTGCATCGGCTGCACGCT
The DNA here is from genome assembly GCA_031380885.1 of Burkholderiales bacterium. Classification (GTDB taxonomy): domain Bacteria; phylum Pseudomonadota; class Gammaproteobacteria; order Burkholderiales; family Burkholderiaceae_C; genus PBB1. The sequence continues at coordinate 9,984 of JANMXL010000116.1, forward strand.
GTGCCTGCCGGCCTGCCCGGTCGATTGCATCGTCGGCGGGCCGAAGTCGATGCACACCGTAATGGCTGCGCTGTGCACTGGCTGCGAGCTGTGCGTGCCGGCCTGTCCGGTGGATTGCATCTCGCTGATCAATGTGACCGGTGAGCGGACCGGCTGGGCTGCGTGGAGCCAGCCGCAGGCCGACGAGGCCCAGGCGCGCTACGCATTCCACCAGTTCCGGCTGCAACGCGACCGCAGTGAGCGCGATGCGCGGCTCGAAGCACGCCGACCGTGAATCCCGAGAATCCGCCGCTGCGCGTGCTCTCCGTCATCCCGCCGATGACGCAGCTCAACACGCCCTACCCGTCGACCGCCTACTTGACCGGTTTCCTGCGCTCACGCGGTGTCGCTGCGGTGCAGGAAGACCTGGCGCTGGCGCTGGTGCTTGCGCTGTTCTCGCCCGAAGGCCTGCTGACGGTGCGCGCCGAGATCGATGCCTTGCCGCCGGCCAAGCGCACCGCACGCGTCGCCGCATTTGACGGCGCCTTCGACCGCTACCACGCGACCATCGCGCCGACGCTCGCCTTCCTTCAAGGCAATGACCCAACGCTCGGCCACCGCATTTGTAGCCGCGCTTTCCTGCCCGAGGGCCCGCGCTTCGAGTCGCTCGACGTCTACATCGACGACGACGGTGGCGACCCGCTCGCCTGGGCCTTCGGTGCCCTGGGCGTGCAAGACCGTGCGCGCCACCTCGCCACGCTGTACCTCAACGACATCGCCGACGTGCTGCGCGATGCGATCGACCCGCGCTTCGAGTTCGTGCGCTACGCCGAATCGCTGGCGCAGAGCCAGCCCACCTTCGACCCGCTGGCCACCGCACTCGCCGCCCCGCTGAACCTGATCGACCGCACGCTGGTCGGGTTGACGCAGCAGATGCTTTTGCGTCATCTTCCGCGTGTGGTGCTGATCTCGGTGCCCTTCCCCGGCGCGGTTTACGCGGCGTTCCGCATCGCGCAGACGGTGAAGGCGCACGACCCGACGATCGTCACGGTGCTCGGCGGTGGCTATGCCAACACCGAGCTGCGCCAGTTGCGTGAGCCCAGGGTGTTCGACTACTTCGACCACATCACGCTCGACGCTGGCGAGCGCCCGCTGCTCGCGCTGCTCGAACACCTGCAAGGCCAACGCTCGGCGCAGCGGCTGGTGCGCACCTACCGCCGCGATGCCGATGGCGCGGTGCAGTACGTCAACTGGATCGAGGCCGACATCGCCTTCGCCGAGGTCGGCACGCCGACCTGGGACGGCTTGCCGCTGGGCAGCTACCTGTCGCTGCTCGATATGCTCAACCCGATGCACCGGCTGTGGTCCGACGGCCGCTGGAACAAGCTGACGGTGGCGCACGGCTGCTACTGGAAGAAGTGCAGCTTCTGCGATGTGAGCCTCGACTACATCTCGCGCTACGAAGGCGCGTCGGCGGCGACGCTGGTCGACCGCATCGAAGCCATCGTCAAGGAAACTGGGCAGACCGGCTTCCATTTCGTCGACGAGGCCGCGCCGCCCAAAGCCTTGAAAACACTGGCGGCCGAGCTGACGCGCCGGCAGCTCGCCGTCTCGTGGTGGGGCAACATCCGCTTCGAAAAATCGTTCACCCCCGCGCTGTGCCAACAGCTCGCCGACAGCGGCTGCATCGCGATCTCCGGCGGGCTCGAAGTCGCGTCGGACCGGCTGCTCAACCTGATGAAGAAAGGCGTGTCGGTCGAGCAGGTCGCGCGCGTGACCAAGGCCTTCAGCGACGCCGGTGTGCTGGTGCATGCGTACCTGATGTACGGCTTCCCGACGCAGACGGTGCAGGACACCGTCGACGCGCTCGAATACGTGCGCCAGCTGTTCGAGCAGGGCTGCATCCAGTCGGGCTTTTTCCACCGCTTCGCCTGCACCGTGCATTCACCGGTCGGTCAGCACCCCGAGGAGTACGGCGTCACACTGCAGCCGCTGCCGCCGATCACGTTTGCGACCAACGACGTCGGCTTCATCGACCCGAGCGGCGTCGACCACGATGCGTTGGGCGTCGCCCTGAAAAAGGCGCTCTACAACTACATGCACGGCATCGGCCTCGACGAAGACGTGCGCAGCTGGTTCGGCCCGCGCACGCCGAAAACACGCGTGCCGCGCGACCGCATCGCCCGTGCGCTGTCGGCTCAGCCAGAATCCGCACGGTGAAGAAAGCCGACATCGCCCCATTCTTCGACGTGCTGAAAGCCGCCAACCCGCAGCCGCAGACCGAGCTCGAATTCACCAACGTGTTCGAGCTGCTGGCGGCGGTGCTGCTGTCGGCACAGGCGACCGATATCGGCGTCAACAAGGCGACGCGGCGGCTGTTCGCGGTGGCAGACTCGCCGCGGAAGATCCTGGCGCTGGGCCTGCCCGCGCTGACCGAGCACATCCGCACGATTGGCCTGTTTCGCAACAAGGCGAAGAACCTGTACGAGACCTGTCGCTTGCTGGTCGAGCACCATGGCGGCGAAGTGCCACGCACCCGCGAAGCGCTGGAAGCGCTGCCGGGCGTGGGCCGCAAGACCGCCAACGTGGTGCTGAACGTGGCCTTCGGCGAGGCGACGATGGCGGTCGACACGCACATCTTCCGCGTCGGCAACCGCAGCGGCCTGGCCCCGGGCAAGAACCCGCTGCAAGTCGAGTTGAAGCTGCTGGCGCGCGTGCCCGCCGAATACCTCGTCGATGCGCATCACTGGCTGATCCTGCACGGCCGCTATGTGTGCACCGCACGCAGCCCGAAATGCACCGAATGCGCCGTGGCGATGTATTGCGACTCGCGGCCGAAAGGCCTGGCCGGGCGTCAGAACGCTGCTTGAGCGGCGGCGCCAGCCGACCGACTTGCAAACTCGATACGATCGGCGCCTTGCATGGCGCACGCCGTGCCACCCCAAATTCCAACCCGAAAGGACAGACCATGCAAACCACTTCCTCCGGACTGCAATTTGAAGACACGATCGACGGCACCGGTGACCTGGCGGAATCCGGCCAGCATGTCACGGTGCACTACACCGGCTGGCTGTACAGCAATGGCGTCAAGGGCAGCAAATTCGACAGCAGCAAAGACCGCAGCGACCCGTTCAAGTTCTACCTCGGCCAGGGCCAGGTGATCCGCGGCTGGGACGAGGGCGTGGTCGGCATGCGCGTTGGCGGCACCCGGGTGCTGGTGATCCCGCCTGACCTCGGCTACGGCGCGCGCGGCGCCGGTGGCGTGATTCCGCCGAACGCGACGCTGATGTTCGAGGTCGAGTTGCTCGACATCTGAGCTCCGGTTGCGGCTCACCGAACACTGACACCGGCAGCACCACGGCCGCGCCATGTCCATCCAGTACGACATCACGCACACCACGGTGTACCGCTACAAGAAGCCTGTCAGCTTCGGCGAGCACCGCGTGATGTTCAGGCCGCGCGACAGCCACGACCTGCGGGTGCTGGCCACCGATCTGCAGGTCAGCCCCGAGGCCATCGTGCGGATGATTCAGGACCCGCACTCCAACTCGGTGGCGCTGGTGCAGCCCTTGAGCTCAGCGCTGGAGCTGCGCATCGTCTGCTCGTTCACCATCGAGCATGCACACAGCGACAACCTGGAGCTGCCGGTCTCGAAGGCGAGTGAGTTCTTTCCGTTCGCCTACACGCCGGATGAGCGCTTCGATCTGGAAATGTATTTGCGTCCGCACCACGACGACCCGCAGGGCGAACTGATGGCGTGGGCGCGCCAGTTCATCCGCACCGACGGCCCGTCGCGCACCCGCGACCTGCTGGTCGCGATGAACGAGCACATCCGCAACCACATGGTCTACAACCGCCGCGAGGAAGAAGGCACGCAGTCGCCGCTGGACACCTTGAAGCACGGCAGCGGCACCTGCCGCGATTTCGCGCTGCTGATGATGGAAGCCGCGCGCCGGCTGGGCGTGGCTGCGCGCTTCGTGTCGGGCTACCTGTACGACCCGGCGCTGGACACCGACCTGAGCGTAGGCGTCGGCAGCGACCTGGGCGGGCCGCAGATCACCCAGGGTGCAGGCAGCACCCACGCCTGGCTGCAGGCCTATCTGCCAGGCGCCGGCTGGGTGCCTTTCGACCCGACCAACAACTTCTTGGGCGGCAACCAGCTGATCCGCGTCGGTGTCGCCCGCGACCCGAGCCAGGCGGCGCCGGTGTCGGGCAGTTGGTATGGCGACGCCGATGCCTATGTCGGCATGGATGCCTCGGTGGTGGTGCGTCGGGTGGCTTCGCGACCATGGCGCCAGACCGCCCCGACGGCGGCGGTCTTGCCGAGCGTGTAGGAATCGTCTGACGGGTATTGCGTGGTTTAGACGGCACAGCACCCCAGGCGAACGAACGAGAATTCACGCTGTTCACACCCGCCCTCCACAGCTTCCTCATTGCAGTGCCGTACGCATGGGACACCTGAAAACCTACATCGTCGAAGACAGCCCGGTCATCCGCGAAAACCTGATCGCCGCGCTGGAGGAGCTGGTCAGCGTGAATGTGGTTGGCACCGCCGCCGATGAACACACTGCCGTGCAATGGCTGTCCAGCCAGACCAACGACTGCGACCTGATGATCGTCGATGTGTTCCTGGCGCAGGGCTCAGGGCTGGGCGTGCTCAAGGCAGCGCGCGAACATGACAAACCGACCAAATTGGTGGTGCTCAGCAATTACGCGACGACGGACATGCGGCGCAAATGCCTCGAGCTTGGCGCCGACCGGGTGTTCGACAAATCCAACGAGATCGACGCGCTGATGGCGTATTGCACGCGCCTGTCGAATGGTGAGTCTGGCAACAGCGGCTTCGCCGCGTTGTCGTGAGGCGCAGCGCGCGCCCGCCGGGCTGCGCTACTGAATCAGCCCGGCTTTCAGCGCGTAATAGGTCAGGTCGCTGTTCGATTCGAGCTTCATCTTTTCCATCACCCGTGTGCGGTAGGTGCTGACCGTCTTCACGCTCAAGGACATGCTGACCGCCATCGTGCCGATCGCCTCGCCTTTCGCCAGCCGCAGGAACACCTGCAATTCACGCTCCGACAGCAGCTCATGAGGCAGCTTGTCGCTGCCATCGGCCAGCGCGTCGGCCAGCAGTTCGGCCACAGCCGAGGTGATGTACTTGCGGCCGCGAAACACCGTGCGGATCGCCTTGGCGATTTCCTCGGGTTCGCAGTCCTTGTTCAGATACCCGGCCGCGCCTTGCTTGAGCATCGTGGTCGCATAGTGCTGCTCGGGGAAACCGCTGAGGATCAGCACCGGCAAATCGGGCGCACGCGCCTTGATGGCCGCCAGCACCTCAACGCCGCTCTGGTCGGGCATCGACAGGTCGACCAGCATCACATCGACGCCGCCGGCGCGCACGATGTCGAGCGCCTCGCGGCCGTTCGATGCCTCGGCCACGACCGTCAGGCCGATCTCTTCGGACAGGAATTGGCGCAGCCCGGTGCGCACGATGGCATGGTCGTCGACGATGGCAATGCGGATCATGGTGACACTCGACCTGAAGACCTGTGGAGCATGCAGTTTAGGGGGCGGCCATGTGG
>JANMXL010000122.1:0-11000 GCA_031380885.1 Burkholderiales bacterium
CGCCGAAGCCACGGCTTCTTCGAAAGGGCTTTCGAAGTCGCCCACGCTGCCGCGTGTGGCTTCGGCCAGCGCGCGTGGGCCGCGTTCGGCAAACTCCAGAAAGTGCTTCAGGTCGCGCACGCCCTTGGCCTGCGTGCGGGCCAGGTCCATCTGCTCGCCCTTCAGGCTGGAGAACACGCGCAGTTCGTGCCGTGCCCGGGTGATGGCTACGTTGAGCCGACGCTCCCCGCCTTCGCGGTTCATCGGGCCGAAGTTCATCGACACCGCACCCGCCAGGTCGGGGCCGTAGGTGATGGAGAAGTACATGATGTCGCGTTCGTCGCCCTGCACACTTTCCAGGTTCTTCACGAACAGCGGCTCCAGCTCCACGTCGTCGAAGTAGGGCTCGATGGTGGGGTCGCGCCGTCGCTCTTCGTCCAGCAGGTCTTCGATCAGGTTCTTCTGTTCGGTGTTGAAGGTCACCACGCCGATAGTCAACTTGCTTTCACGAAAGCCCGGTGACTTGAGCCGCGCCACGATGTCGGCGACCAGGGCCTTGGCCTCGGGTTTGTTGATGCGTGCGCCGCCTTTCTCATACGTGCCCTTGACGTGGTGGAAACTGACCGCCCGGTCTTCGGTGACGGGCGACGGGAAGGTGACGAGCGCGCCGCCGTAGTAGTGGTGGTTGCTGAACGCGATCAGGCTTTCGTTGCGGCTGCGGTAGTGCCAAGCCAGGTTCATCGTGGGCAGGTTGGCGCCCAGGCATTCGTCGAGGATGCTTTCCAGATCGCCTTCGACATCTTCTTCATCGGCCGACGACTCGGCGCGGTCGAAGAAGCTGGTGGGCGGCAGTTGTTTGGGGTCACCCACCATCACCACCTGCTTGCCGCGCGCGATGGCGCCCACCGCGTCCCACACCGGGATCTGGCTGGCTTCGTCGAACACCACCACGTCAAAGGCGTTGGCGTCGGCGCTCAGGTACTGGGCGATGGACAAGGGGCTCATCAGCAGGCAGGGCGTCAGCTTCGTCAGCGCCGATGGAATACTGCTCATCAGCGCGCGCAAAGGCATGTGCGCACGCTTCTTGTTCATTTCGTGTCGCAGGACACCCCACTCTGAATTGCGGGTGACGCCGTCCTGCTTGGGCAAGTCCGCACAAAGCGTGGCGCGCACCCAGGCGCGGGTTAGCTCGGTGTACTGGGCTTCGAGGGCGCGGAAGTCGTCGATGCGCTTTTCATGCTCGGCCGCCACGAAGGTGCGGATGACGGGCTCGTTGTCCACCACTGCGTTCAGCCACCAGCGGCTGTAGGCCGTCTCAAAAGCGCGCCGCACTGCACCACCGCCTTGGTGGCCAATGGCGCCGTTTTCAACGCCGGCCACCACCGGTGCCAGGCCCAGTGACGTGGCCTGTTGGCAGACCTTGCGCCAGGCGCACCAGGCATTCAATCGGGCGGCTGATTGCACGATGGCCGTGCAGCGCTGCGCCAGTTCGTCCAGCGCCACATCGCCGAAGCCGGTTTTGGTGGCTTCGGTGAACTCACCGGCTGCGCTGAGCCGGTCGATGGTGGGTTGAAGAGCGGCCCAGGCCTCCAGATAGGCTTGGGCAGCCGCCGCGATGGGGCCGGCCGGTTCCAGCAGGGCGTTGCCTTCGCCGATCAGCTTGTCCAGCGGTGCCTTGACCCCTGCGATGTCGTCGGGCGTTGTGGCCAGGTTGGCGATGGCGGCCGCTATCGACGCCTGGAATTTCAGTGCTTTGTCCACCTCGTCCTGTCGCGTACCCAGCCCGCTCCACAGGCCGGCAGTCAGGGCCTTCAGGTCGGCGAAGCCCGCTAGTTGTTGTTCAACCGCTGTGCGTTGGCGAAGGCGTTGCCAGTCAGCGGCCATGGCGGCGCCGCAGTCGCCGTTGGCCGCACCTGGATGCTCGCCCGCCAAGGTGCCGGCGTTGCGCACGGCTTCGCGCGCGGCGTTGAAGGTCAACCCCGCTTCGAGGTGCTGGTCCCGCGTGGCCAGCGCTGCCCACAGGCCCGCTGTGGCCGGCCCCAGGTTTTCGAGTGCGGCGATGTTGGCGTCCAAGGTTTTCAGCGCGCGAACCTTGGTCAGCTCTTTGGCCAGCTTGTCGCCGCAGCGCCCGGCGGCCACGGCGTCCAGTGCTTCGTCAGTCCAGGGATGGTCTTGCCGGGCGGCCGCCAGAACCTGCTGGAAACGCATTGCGGCGCCCGCAAACTCAGGGCGGGTCTTCAAGCCTGCCCACACGCCTTCGGTGGTGGGCCCCAATTCCAATGCATGGATTTCGGACCGCAGCGCCCGGATGCGCACTAGCGAGCGCAGGTCGCGCCCGACATCGGGCTCGCCCTCACCTGTGACGGCGCTCTCTAGCGCCGCGCGCACCTTGCGTTTGGCCAACCACGACATCGGCCAGATGGCTTTTTCGGCCTTGGCCCAGTCACGCTGCACATGGGTCACGTTCAGTTGCTCGACCTGTTCGCCATAGGGTACCGATAGCTGCGTCGCCGTCTTGCTGACTTGATCAAGCAGCGCCAGCCCCTTTTGCAGCTCAGTGATCAAGTCCGCAGGCCAAGGCAGCCCCAGATCGGCGTGGGCCGCGCGTCGCCTGGCAAGCAGCAACAAGCCATTCCGAGACGCCGTGACCACGGGTTGCGGCCAGTCGGCGGCCAACTGGGCGCTGATGTCGCGGTGTGTGTTGAGCAAGCCCATTCCGGCTTGTAGCCGTTCGCCGATGCTGCGTGCATCTGCGCGCAGCACAAAGCGCCAGTCGCGCCCCGCCGCATGGGGCAGAGCTCTGGCAAGAACGCCCACGGCGCCGCGCACCCTGCGCGTCAAAGGCGCAGGCGGCAGGCCGATGGCACTGCCGAATCGTTGATGCGCCACCTGCACTGCGCGCACGGCAGGCAGCACATCACTCGCTGCGTCCACCAAGCCCTGCTGCCAGGTTGGCGACCACTCGCTGCGTGCAATGGCGGCCAAGGGGTTGTTCAGCAGCGCGCCGTGCCCCACGGCGGCGGCGTTGACCTCCAGCCTGTCCACCACTTCGCGCATGGCCTCCATATCGGCCGTGCCGTGCGCATTGGCGCTGCCCCAGTGCAAGCCAAGCGCTGGCACGTCTTCGCCATCGACTACGCGGCCAATCGCCTCGAAGATGCTCATGCCGTTGCCATGCCGGAAGTGCAAGCGTTCAACGTAGCCGTTGAGGTCGTCACGCAGCCGCTTCAGGCGTTGCGCTTGGGCGCGCCAAGCCTCGGGGTCTACATCGCCTTGCGCTTCCCAGGCGTTCTGCAACTGCGCCAGCACGTCGAGCTTGCGAGCTTTGCTGGAGTGCAGCTCCAGGCAGAAATCGCCCAGTTTCACCTCGCGCAGGCGGCGGTACACCACATCCAGCGCGGCGATCTTCTCCGAGACGAACAGCACCCGTTTGCCTTCAGCCAGGCACTGCGCAATCAGGTTGCTGATGGTCTGGCTCTTGCCTGTGCCGGGCGGACCAATGAGCACGAAGTCCTTGCCCCTAACAGCGGCCATCACAGCTGACAACTGCGACGAGTCGGCCGGCAGTGGGCAGAAAGTTTTCTCGGGTGAGAAGTCGCGGTCCAGGTGTTTCGGATTCGGGAAGGAAACGCCCTGCGGGTAGCTCTCGCGCGGTGTGTCGATCAGATGCTTGACGACCGGGTTTTCGCGCAATTGGTCGGTGCGTTCGGTCAGGTCCTTCCACATCAGGTACTTCGCGAACGAGAACATTGCCAGCACCACGTCTTCCGAGACCTCCCAGCCCTTGATGTCCTTTACGGCCTTGGACACCGCCTTCCAGACGGTCCGCACGTCCAGCCCCGCTTCGTCGCGTGCGAGTTCGCCATCGGCAACGCCAAGGTCGAGCTTGAAGTCCTGGCGCAACATCTCGATCAGCGTCGGGTTGAACCGCGGCTCATCGTCGTGCAACGTCAGCGTGAAGCCCGAACGCGCGCTCTTTCTGTGCAGCGTCACGGGTACCAGGATCAAGGGCGCGCGGTACTTGCTGCCGGCCTTGTCTTCGCGGGTCCAGGACAAGAAGCCGAGTGCGACGTACAGCGTATTCGCACCACCTTCTTGCAAGGTGGTGCGCGCTGTTCGATACAAGTCCACGAGGCGCGGTTCGAGTTCGTCTTGCGCTATGCCAATGAAGACCTCGCGGCGCTTCAAGGCGTCGAGCGCATGCGCGCGGCGCAGGTCTTCGCGTTCGCGGCCTTCGTGAATGGCCTGGTTGCGCGGGTCGGTGCCATCCATCAAATCTGGCCGCGCCAGCAGCTTCAGCGCCTGCCCGTCCGCCAACAAGTCTTCCAGCGCACTCGCGTCCGGCGCTTCCAGCTTCAAGGCCTTCTTGCCCGACTTGAAGTTCAGCAAGTTGTTGCGCAGAGATAGATCGAGCAACTTGCGCTGCCAACGTGCCAGCCGGTCCTTGGGATTCAGCGTCGCGGCATCCGGATCGGCCTGCCCGTCGTCGTCGGGCAGGTCGGGCCCCTCGTCGAACGTCGGCTCCACGACCTGAGGTTGGTCCGCGACTGGCGTAGCAATCAGGCTCTCGGCGCTGGCCAGAGGCTTGATGCGTTGCAGCCGCGCTCGGCGGATATCAACCGCCAGCTCGAAGGCTTCGTCGTTCTCTTCCGCGATCTGCTGCGCTGCCTGCTGGCTCGAGTAGCTGAAGCTCGGCGCCGGCCGCTGGGTGGCCAGCGTGGTCTCGAACAGCAGGAGCTCCTTCAGCTTGACGCGCTTGCGCAGCGCTGTCACGTCGTCGACGACCGTCGTCGAGAACTCTTCAGCTTTGAGCCACACACCGGCGAATGCATGGCCCTTGGTGAACACCAACAACGGATTCAGGCCGGCCTGCTCGATGGCGGCGCAGAAGAGCAGCGCCAAGTCGAGGCAAGTGGCCAGGCCCGACTCGCTGATCTGCGCCGGGCTGCGAACCTTCTGCCCGCTGTGTTCGAAGCTGGCGGGCGGCAGCGCATAGTCAAGGCCCATTGCAGCAACAGCGCTCCAAATCGCGGAGGTCAGCTCCCAGGCCCGCTTGCTGCCGCCGCGGTAGCCGTCGAGCGCCGGGTGCTTGCCGTTCTTGCGCAGGATGTCGGCCGCTTGCTTCAGCAAGCGCTCGACTGCGGGCTCGTTGGGCTGCACGAAGGCGGCAACCATGTCTGGCAGATGGTGCGAGATGCCGCCCCATTGGTTGCGCGGCAGCAACTCGACGGTGCGCTCCAGGTTTGTAAGCGCTTCTGGGCCGGTATCGCGGCGGCGCAGCGACAGTGTGACGATCGCTGTCTCGGCCTCTGTCAGACGCGTCAACAGGGCGCCATCGAGCTGCACATCCAGGTCAGTGATGCGGCGGTTGGCGCCAGCCGTGAGAGCGTCGATGTGCCAGAGTTTGGGCCTGACGAAGGGCGGGACGGACTCGATCCAAAGCTCAAGGTCCCGAGCATCTTCTTTGGATGCGTTGGTGATGCTCAACTCGCGGAGCATCGGCACGGCGTTTTGGAAGTCCGCCAGATTCAGCTTGGTGACGAGCGTCGCATCGATACGAACGCCCAAGCCTTCGCTCTTCTCATCGCCCTCGAGCGTCATGACATCCATTGCGCACCACCCTCTTCAGGCCGGTCCGGCTTTTCAGCCGTCGCTGGCCCCTCTTTGGTCTACCTGGCGCCCGGATCCACGAGCCTTCGAGCGGGGCAACCTTGATGGGAGCATCTTGTCACAGACGGCGCAAGGGGTGCCATCGCGCATGAACTGCCAGATCGGGAGATGCTGAGCTTGGTTGGTGCTTCGTAGGCAGCAGTCGCAATCAATCAATGGGATGCGGGCGCGATTGCGGCTATCAGCTCTCGCCTTCAGCGCCTTCGGACCGGATAAAGCCGCGGGGCACAGCAGACGAACGGTCACAGTTGGCGAACAGACAAATTGCCGTCGACTCGGCATCCCTGCCAGGGATCGCACTGCGACCTGCCCCCAAGTTGCATGGCTTGCGAATGCGACAGGGTGTTGCGTCCAAGCATCGATCACCAGGGGACTCTTGAACAAAGATGAACCCGAGGCTGCTCTAAACTTATCTGCCTTGTCCGTGGTTCGAAGAGGTTCTCCAAAGCCAATTCCGCTGCAGTAACTCAGGCAGTAACCGGTGAGCGACTTGGCCAATGACTGGCGTTGGAAGGTTCGTCCAGGCTATCTTTCGATAGAGCCCCAGGCCACCAGTCAAATCAACAACGAAGCCCAACCCACAAGGTTGGGCTTCGTTGTTTCAGGGGCTGATGCGGGGGCTGTGTCGGCGCAGGGCGGGTTTCGCGAGGTGCGCCGACTACGGCAAGGCCCCCGGGTTGGAACCGCAGCGGTAGGCTCGCGGACCTCAAGGCACACTTGTTGCCCGAACTCAGCTCTTCTTCGCGAACAGGGTGGGCAAGAAGACAGACAGATACCCCAAGATCAGGCCAATTGCCTGAGTCAGGATAACGATCCAGACATTGGTCAGGCTGTAGATGTCCTCAGCTGCCGGTTTGCCGAAAACGTAGGCAAAGAAAACCGCAAACGCACCGAAGGCGGCCGGTGCCAGAGCAAACAGTTCCCAGGTCATCATGATCACCAGCAGCAAGGCCGCCAGGCCGACTGCCAGAGCGAGCGCAATGACCGGTGTTTCGCCCGTACCCACTTTCAAGGCGTAGATGCAAAGGTAGCCGAAAAGGACGCCAGCAAGGATCGGGGCGCCGGCTTTGATGAAGGCTTTCGTGTCCGCGCCCGCCACGAAGAAGAACCCCCAGCTCACGAAGGACGACCAGGTTGGCAGAGCCATCTTGATCGACATATAGGTCCACAGAGCGGCCAGGATACCGACGCTGATGGAAAGAGGGATATTTTTGAGATTCATTTCGGGCTCTCCGTTTGAAACGGTTAAATTTATTTTCTTGACTTGTCTGGCCACAGGGCTGAGGCGAAACTAAGCGGAATTATAAAAAGATACCTGTTTGTATTCAACAGATAATCAATCTCGGCTGGTGGAGTAAACCCTTCGGCGTAAACCCTGTGGAGAAAATAACTTCCAGGCGTTCTGTGAATTCAATGATTTCTTGGGGTCCCCGGCGGTACAAATAAATTCCAGGGCTGGCTTTTTTGCTTCTGGGTGAACCACGCCACGACGCGGCTTCAGCGGGGCAGCGACAAACAGCGTCTTCTTCGCGAAGATCGACTCAGTCGCCGATGTGCTTCTGGAACACCAGCCCCGCGTGCTCGCGCAGCGCGTGAAACTTGATCTTCGGCCAGTTGGCCTCGATGGCGCGCAGCTCGGGCGCGTACTCGACCAGCACGGTGGGCGCATCGACCGCGTCGTAAGCCACGCGGTGTGAGTTGCCGTCGATGAAGCGCTTGAGCTCGCGCTCGTCGGCGGCTGGGCCGTCGCCAGTGTCGCAAGTGACCCAGCGCGCCACCTGAAAGCGGCTCGGCATGATGCGCGCCTTGCAGCCGTACTCGTGTTCCAGCCGGTGCGCGACCACCTCGAACTGCAGCTGCCCGACCGCGCCCAGCAGCAGCACGGTGCCGCCGACCGGGCGAAACACCTGGATCGCGCCTTCTTCGCCGAGCTGCGTCAGCCCGGCCTTCAGCTGCTTGGTTCTCAGCGGATCGGCCACCTCGACCGAGCGGAACATCTCTGGCGCAAAAAACGGCAGCCCCGTGAATTGCAGCGCCTCGCCCTCGGTCAGCGTGTCGCCCAACTGCAGCACGCCATGGTTGGGGATGCCGATGATGTCGCCGGCATAGGCCTCATCAAGCAGCTCGCGGCGCTGGCTCAGGAACGAGACCACGGTGTTCGGCCGCAGCTCCTTGCCCGATCGCACCACCTTCAGCCGCATGCCGCGCTCGAAATGGCCGCTGGCCACGCGCAGGAAGGCGATGCGGTCGCGGTGCGCCGGGTCCATGTTCGCCTGGATCTTGAACACGACGCCGGTGAATTTCGATTCGCCCGGCGTCACCACGCGCTGGATCGCAGCCCGCTCGCCCGGCGGCGGCGCCAGATCGACCAGTGCGTCGAGCACCTCGCGCACGCCGAAGTTGTTGACGGCCGAGCCGAAGAACATCGGCGTCTGTTGCCCTTTCAAAAAAGCCTCGCGGTCGAACGGCGGCGCAGCGTCGGTCAGCAGCTCGATCTCGCCTTGCGCCTGTTCGTACTGCATGCCGAAGCGCTCGGCGTAGGCCGGGTTGTCGAGGCCCGCCAGAATCTCATCGTTGTTGTGGTTGCGGTCTTCTCCCGCACTGAACACCCGCATCTGCTTTTCGCGCAAATCCATCACGCCGTGAAACGCCTTGCCCATGCCGACCGGCCACGTGAAGGGCACGACCTCCATGCCGAGCTCGCGCTCGATTTCGTCCATCAGCACCAGCGGGTCTTTGACCTCGCGGTCCATCTTGTTGACGAAGGTCAGGATCGGCGTGTTGCGCGCGCGGCAGACCTGCAACAGCCGCCGCGTCTGCGGCTCGACACCATTGGCCGCGTCGATCACCATCAATGCGGCGTCGACCGCGGTCAGCACGCGGTAGGTGTCTTCGCTGAAATCCTGGTGGCCCGGCGTGTCGAGCAGGTTGATGACGCAGCCGCGGTACTCCATCTGCATCACGCTCGACGCCACCGAAATGCCGCGCTGCTTTTCGATCTCCATCCAGTCGGAGGTGGCGTGCCGCGAGGCCTTGCGCGCTTTCACCGACCCCGCAATCTGGATCGCCCCGGAGAACAGCAGCAGCTTCTCGGTCAGCGTGGTCTTGCCGGCATCGGGGTGGGAAATGATCGCGAAGGTGCGACGGCGCTTGACTTCCTTGTCGAGCGCGGACGGGGTGGAATCGGTGGACATGCGCTGCAACCCAAGGCGGCGGCCGCGGCGACCTGAGGTCGCGCGGTCAAACCCGGGATTATCGGCGGGCCAAGTGCAAGCCAGGCGTTGCCGGTGCGCACGCAGCGCAAATCAAGGTGGAAAGGCGCGTGCCGTCTGCGCATGCACGTGGGCGTGCGCCGCCCGGCCTGCAGCAATGGCGCCTGCGATCACTGCCGCCGGATGCGCCAGGACAACGCCGCAAGGCCCGCCAGCATCAAGGCCCAATGAGCGGTTTCCGGCACCGGTGAGGCGGTGCCGTAGCTGAAGTCATCGATCGTGAAGGCCTGGCCACCCGAGCCAAAAATCTTGAATCCGCCGATGTCGGCGGTGCTGCGGGAAATACCGACGAAATTGCCTTTGGTTCCGGTGCCTGTTTCCAGCACGGTTTCGTTCAGGCCCGAGAACGCGAAGTTGGTGTCTGCCGCGAGGAACGACACGTTGCCCAGCGACGGGTTGACCCAGAAGCCGACCTGGGCCACCTTGACTGGAAAGTAGATCTCGATGAATGAAGACTCGAAGTTGGTGGTCGCGTCGAAGTCAACTGGACCCAGCACCGTGGCTCCCGACTTCGCATCGCCTCCGATTGCGCCGGACAGGGTGAACAAGGCGGGTCGGTTCACGCCGACTTGCCCGCCGACCGAAAACTGCACACCGGCAAGCTGATCGAATACGAACGCGTTCGCACCGATGCTGGCGCCTGCGGCGTAGCTGTTGATGGCCTGCGGCGTGCGGCCCGTCACCGATTCGAACGAGTTGACCGTGATGCCCGTTTGAAACGCGGCCACGGCGGCGCCATTGTTTGTGTTGACGACGGCGGCCATCGAGGCGCCGCACGACAGGGCGGTGACGGCGCTGAGCAGTATTTTCTTCATGGTGTTTCCTTGGCAGCAGGGTGAGAGACGCCCAAGTTATGCGCACCAGCGATCCGCCGCCATCCCTAACTTGGCTGCGCGCGGATCAACTTCGGCAGCGTGGCTGGCGTGGTGCGCAGCGCTCCCTCAGGCGGGCATAGCAGCCACCGTCGCATCAAGTTTCGAGCAGGCTGCGCAGCATCCAGGCGGTTTGCTCATGCACCGTCAGGCGCTGCGTCAGCAGATCAGCGGTGGGCTCGTCAGCGGCCTTGTCGGCCAGCGGGAAGATACCGCGTGCGGTGCGGGCCACGGCCTCGTGGCCTTCGACCAGGATGCGCACCATGTCGAGTGCCTTCGGCGGCGTGGACGGCGCGTCCTTGATCGACGCCAGTGCGCCGAACTGCGCATACGAGCCCGGCGCCGCGTGGCCCAGCGAGCGGATGCGCTCGGCAATCGGATCGACCGCGTTCCACAGCTCGGTGTACTGCCCCATGAACATCAGGTGCAGGGTGTTGAACATCGGCCCGGTGACGTTCCAGTGGAAGTTGTGCGTCGTCAGGTACAGCGTGTAGGTGTCGGCCAGCAGGTGGCTCAGGCCACCTGCGATGGCGCCGCGGTCCTTCTCGCTGATGCCGATGTTGATCTTCGACGCCACAGCGGCGGGCACAACGTGCGGTTTTGCTTTCTTGACCATCGGGAACTCCTGCGGGTGAAAAGGAAGTGGGTGCAGATGGAAAACAGACTTTCGAGTCTATCGACGCGGCCCATTCCGCGCTCGCGGCATTGCATTCACGACAGGCGCTGCACCCCGACCAGCGGGCAGGCGTAGATCGCATTGCGCAGCGCGGCGATGGCTTCATAACGGGTGAAGGTGCGCCGCCACACCAGCACCACGCGCCTGGACGGAATGTGGCCGTCAAACGGCAGGTATTTGATGAAAGATGGCTGCTCGGCAGGTACCGTGCTTTTCTTACCTTTTACAGGGGCGATGAGCGCTTCTTTGGGCACACCCAAACGCGGCACCAGCGTGATGCCCATGCCCGCTGCCACCATGTGTTTGATGGTCTCTAGCGACGAGCCTTCAAAGCTTTTTTGAATGCCGCCAGAGCTGCTGGAAAACCTTGCAAACTCGGGGCAGACCTCTAGCACGTGGTCGCGAAAGCAATGACCGTTGCCCAGCAGCAGCATGGTTTCTTTCTTGATCTCTTCAGCCGTGATGCTGCTACGCGCGGCCAGCGGGTGGCTGCTGGGCACGGCCGCCATAAACGGCTCGTCATACAGCGGC
>JANMXL010000171.1:0-10675 GCA_031380885.1 Burkholderiales bacterium
TCGACCGCCGGGTAGATGCCCAGCGAAGCGATGTCACGCGACAGCACCACGGTGGAGTCCAGGTGGGCGAACGTGGTCGCAGGCGACGGGTCGGTCAAGTCGTCCGCAGGGACGTAAACCGCTTGAATCGACGTGATCGAACCGACCTTGGTCGAGGTGATCCGCTCTTGCAGGCGACCCATTTCCTCGGCCAGCGTCGGCTGGTAGCCCACGGCGGAAGGCATGCGGCCCAGCAGTGCCGACACCTCGGTACCGGCCAGCGTGTAGCGGTAGATGTTGTCAACGAAGAACAGCACGTCCTTGCCTTCGTCGCGGAACGACTCGGCGATCGTCAGGCCGGTCAGCGCCACGCGCAGGCGGTTGCCCGGCGGCTCGTTCATCTGGCCGTAGACCATGGCCACTTTCGACTCCGGCAGGTTCTCCAGGTTCACGACGCCCGAATCGGCCATCTCGTGATAGAAATCGTTGCCCTCGCGGGTGCGCTCGCCGACACCGGCGAACACCGACAGGCCGCTGTGCGCCTTCGCGATGTTGTTGATGAGTTCCATCATGTTCACGGTCTTGCCGACACCGGCGCCGCCGAACAGGCCCACCTTGCCGCCCTTGGCGAACGGGCACACCAGGTCGATCACCTTGATGCCGGTTTCAAGCAAGTCCTGTGACGGGCTCAGCTCGTCGTACGCTGGCGGCTTGCGGTGGATCGATGCAGTCAGTTCCTGCCCCACCGGGCCGCGCTCGTCAATCGGGCGGCCCAGCACGTCCATGATGCGGCCCAGCGTCGCGCGACCGACCGGCACGGTGATCGGGTTCTGGGTGTTGACCACCGACAGGCCGCGGCGCAGGCCGTCGGACGAACCCAGCGCAATCGTGCGCACCACCCCGTCGCCCAGCTGCTGCTGGACTTCGAGGGTCAGACCCAGGCTGTCGAGCTTCAGCGCGTCATAAATCTTCGGCATGGCGTTGCGCGGGAATTCCACGTCGACCACCGCGCCGATGCACTGGACGATCTTGCCTTCTGTAGCCACTGCGGACATGTTCGTATCCTTAGAAAAAACGAATTCTGGGGTTCTGGGGTCGTCTTCGGGATCGTCGTGGGGCGCCGATCAAACGGCAGCGGCACCGGCGACGATTTCGGACAGCTCTTTGGTGATGGCGGCCTGACGCGTCTTGTTGTAGACCAGCTTCAGCTCACCGATCACCGAGCCGGCGTTGTCGGTGGCTGACTTCATCGCCACCATGCGCGCCGATTGCTCGGAGGCCATGTTCTCGGCGACGGCCTGGTAGACCAGCGCTTCGGTGTAGCGCAACAGCAGCTCGTCGATCACGGTTTCGGCATCGGGTTCGTACAGGTAGTCCCAACCGTACTTGCCTGCGCCGGCTGGCGTCTCGGCGTCCATGCTCTGCGCCGACAAGGGCAACAACTGGTGAATCAACGGCTCCTGCTTCATCGTGTTGATGAAACCGGTGTAGCAAACGTAGACCGCGCTCAGCTTGCCTTCGGCATACGCATCGAGCAGCACCTTGACCGGGCCGATCAGTTTGTCCAGGTGCGGCTTGTCGCCGAGTTGCGTCGCGTGCGACACCACCTTCGCGCCGATGCGGTTCAGGAAACCGAGGCCTTTGTTGCCGATGGCGACCGCTTCGGCCTTTAGGCCCTGCGCTTCGAGCTCCTTCAGCTTCAACGTCACCGCGCGCAGGATGTTGGTGTTCATGCCACCGCACAGGCCCTTGTCCGTCGTCACCACGATGAAGCCCACCGTCTTGACGCCGGTGTTCTGGATCAGAAACGGGTGCTTGTACTCGGGCGTGGCCTTGGACAGGTTGGCCGCGAGGCTGCGGATCTTCTCGGCGTAAGGCCGGGCCGCGCGCATGCGCTCCTGGGCCTTGCGCATTTTTGAGGCGGCGACCATTTCCATGGCCTTGGTGATCTTCTTGGTGTTCTCGACACTCTTGATCTTGCCGCGTATTTCTTTGCCAGCAGCCATCAGTGTGCCCCCACGTCGCTACGCTCCTGCCCCCCGAGGGGGCGCCTCGCACGTCGGCCGGGAAACCCGTCCGAGGCGAGTTGCTTGATCGGCTGAAGCTTGTTCATTAGGCGAAAGACTTCTTGAATGCGCCGACCGCGGCGGTCAATTCGGCTTCCGCGTCCTTGTCGAGCGCCTTCGCGTCTTCGATCTTCTTGAGCAGTCCGGCGTGGCTGGTCTTCAGGAACTGGTGCAGGCCCGATTCGAAGGCCAAGACCTTCTTCACGTCCACATCGTCCATGAAGCCCTTGTTGACGGCGAACAGCGTCGCGCCCATCAGCGAGATCGGCAGCGGCGAGTACTGCGCCTGCTTCAGCAGTTCGGTCACGCGGGCGCCGCGGTCGAGCTGCTTGCGGGTGGCTTCGTCGAGATCGGAGGCGAACTGCGCGAACGCGGCCAGCTCACGGTACTGCGCCAGGTCGGTACGGATACCGCCGGACAGGCTCTTGATGACCTTGGTCTGTGCAGCACCCCCGACGCGCGACACCGAGATACCGGCGTTGATGGCGGGGCGGATGCCGGCGTTGAACAGCGAGGTTTCCAGGAAGATCTGGCCGTCGGTGATCGAGATCACGTTGGTCGGCACGAAGGCGGACACGTCACCGGCCTGCGTCTCGATGATCGGCAAGGCCGTCAGCGAGCCGGTCTTGCCCTTGACGGCGCCCTTGGTGAAGGCCTCGACGTAGTCGGCATTGACGCGAGCGGCGCGTTCCAGCAGGCGGCTGTGGAGGTAGAACACGTCGCCGGGATAGGCTTCGCGGCCTGGCGGGCGGCGCAACAGCAACGACACCTGGCGGTACGCAACGGCCTGCTTGGACAAGTCGTCATAGACGATCAGCGCGTCTTCACCGCGGTCGCGGAAGTACTCGCCCATCGTGCAACCCGAATAAGCCGACACGTACTGCATCGCGGCCGATTCGGCGGCAGTGGCAGCGACGACGATGGTGTAGTCCATCGCGCCGTTGGCTTCGAGCGAGCGCACCACGTTCTTCACCGACGAGGCCTTCTGGCCGATCGCGACGTAGATGCAGGTCATGTTCTGACCGCGCTGGTTGATGATCGCGTCGATCGCGACTGCGGTCTTGCCGGTCTGGCGGTCACCGATGATCAGCTCGCGCTGACCGCGCCCGATCGGCACCATCGAGTCGATCGACTTCAGGCCGGTCTGCATCGGCTGGTCGACCGACTTCCGTGCGATCACGCCCGGTGCGATCTTCTCGATCGGCATCGAAAGTTGCGCGTTGATCGGGCCCTTGCCGTCGATCGGTTGACCCAGCGCGTTGACGACACGGCCTTTAAGTTCCGGGCCGACAGGCACTTCCAGGATGCGGCCCGTGCACTTGACGGTGTCGCCTTCGGCGATGTGTTCGTACTCGCCCAGGATCACCGCACCGACCGAGTCACGCTCCAGGTTCAGCGCGAGGCCGAAGGTCGAGGTGCCGTCGGGCGATGCTGGAAACTCCAACATCTCGCCCTGCATCACGTCCGACAGGCCGTGCACGCGGCAAATGCCATCCGCCACCGACACGACGGTGCCCTGGTTGCGGATGTCGGTCGATGCGCCCAGGCCTTCGATGCGGCTCTTGATGAGTTCAGAAATTTCTGCGGGATTCAGTTGCATGAGTTCTCTCCTGTCTGTGCGTTCACGCGATCGGCGCGCCGCGCGTCAGCATGAATGACGTGGATGTTTCGGATCGACAGTCACGGCCCTCAGGCCGTCAGCGCCACCCGCATTTGTTCAAGACGTGCCTTCACCGAGGTGTCCATCACCTCGTCACCGACGACAACACGGATGCCACCGATCAGCGCGGGCTCGAGTTGCACGGTGACGTTCAGCTTGCGGGCGAAGCGCTTTTCCAGCGTGGCGACGACGTCGGTCAACTGCGCCGCATCGATCGGAAACGCGCTGAACACGGTCGCATCGGACACGCCGGCACCCGCATTGGCCAGCGCGTGGAATTGCGATGCGATCTCTGGCAGCACCGTCAGCCGGCCGTTGTCGATCACGGTGTTGAGGAAATTCTTGATCGGCGCCGACAGCGGCGCAGCGACAACTGACGCAATCAGTTCGAACACCTGCTCAGCGCTGACCTTCGGGCTGGCTGCGAACTGGCGCAACTGCTCGTTGTCGGCAATCGCCGCCAACGCGTCGATCTGCTGCGACACCGCTTTCACATCGCCCTGTGCAGCGACATCGAACAAGGCTTCGGCATAAGGCCGGGCCAGCGTGGCAAGTTCAGCCATGGATCAGTGCTCCGTCGAATGACCGCTGGCAATCAAAGCTCAACCTTCAGGCGGTTCAGCAACTCGGCGTGGACGCCGGCGTTGACTTCGCGCTTGAGGATCTGCTCCGCACCCTTGACGGCCAGCACCGCGACCTGCTCACGCAGCACCTCGCGCGCCTTGATCGCTTCCTGCTCGGCTTCGGCCTTGGCGGCGGCGACGATCTTGACGCCTTCGTCGTTGGCGCGGACCTTGGCTTCTTCGACCATCGATTGCGCCAGACGCTCGGCATCGGCGAGGCGTTGAGCGGCGTCAGTGCGAGCAGCCGACAACTGCTCTTCGACGCGTTTGTTCGCCGTGGTCAACTCCGCCTTGGCCTTGTCGGCAGCCGACAGGCCTTCAGCAATTTTCTGCGCACGTGCGTCGAGCGCAGCGGTGATCGGCGGCCAGATGTACTTCATCGTGAATCCGACCAGGATCAGAAACACGATCATCTGAATGATGAATGTCGCGGTGATGCTCACGTTGAAGCCTCAATCAGGGTGGCAAAGTCGGCGGGTCTGAGTGCTTCAGGCCCGCCGGCGGACGCGATTTACTTCGGCAGGTTCGCGAGCTGGGCCAGGAACGGGTTGGCCGTCGTGAACCACAGCGCGATACCGGTACCGATGATGAACGACGCGTCGATCAGACCGACCAGCAGGAACATCTTGGTTTGCAACTCACCCATCAGCTCGGGCTGACGCGCGGCGGATTCGAGGTACTTGCTGCCCATGACGCCAATGCCGATACAAGCACCCATGGCGCCCAGACCGATGATGAGACCTGCGGCAACCGCGACGAGACCGATGAGTTCCATGATGTTTCCTGTAGTGAAAAGAGAACGAGTGAAAAAGTGAACGGCGAGATCAGTGCGAGTCGTGCGCCTGTCCGACATAGACCAGCGTCAACATCATGAACACGAAGGCTTGCAGCGTGATGATCAAGATGTGGAAGATGGCCCAGACGGTGCCCGCGACGATGTGCAGCGCCGCCAGCGCAAACCCGCCAAGCGACAGCGTGAACGCGCCGCCCAGCAACGCGATGAGCAGAAAAATCAGCTCACCGGCATACATGTTGCCGAAAAGCCGCATGCCATGCGACACAGTCTTGGCAACGAATTCGACCAGCTGCATGGCGAAGTTGAACGGGTACAGCGCCCAGTGGTCGCCAAACGGTGCTGCGAACAATTCGTGCACCCAGCCCCCCAGGCCTTTGATCTTGACGTTGTAACAAAGGCAAACGATGAGCACGCCCACCGACAGGCCCATGGTGATCGACAGGTCGGCGGTGGGCACGACCCGCAGGTGATCGAGGCCGAACACATGTTCACCGACCAGCGGCAGCAGGTCGACGGGCAACAAATCCATTGCGTTGAGCAGGAAGATCCAGACAAACACCGTCAGTGCAAGAGGCGCGACCAGCTTGCGGCTGTTGGCGTTATGAACGATGCCCTTCGCCTGGCTCTCCACCATTTCGAACAGGATCTCGACAGCCGCCTGGAACCGGCCCGGCACGCCCGCCGTCGCCTTGCTCGCAGCGCGCCACAACAGGAAGCAGCCCAGCACGCCAAGAAGTGTGGAGAAGGCGATGGAGTCGAAATTGATGACCGAGAAGTCCACCAGACTCGCCGGCTTGCCGGTCGAGAGGTGGGTCAGGTGGTGAACGATGTATTCACCAGAGGTGAGCGCATGACCTTCGGCTGACATGTGACTGAATCCTGTCTGAACTGCTACTCAACGCCCGCGCCACAGCAGCGCGACCCAGTACATCTGCATGCACAGCACCAAGGTGGCCAACAGCACCGGCCAACTCAAGGGCTGCACCAGTTTCGGCGCCAGCATCAGCATGACGATCGAAACACCCATCTTCACCGTGCTCCACAGCATCACACTGAAGGTGCTGCTGCCCACCGACAGACTTGACACCCTGCTGGTCATGCCTCGCGCCATCAAGGCACCCGGGAGTACCGCAACGAGCGCGCCGTAAAGCGCTGACCCAATGAACTCCGGCCAACCAAAAATCGGCCCCACCACAGCCGCCGACAGACCCCCAATCACCACCTGTGCCGCCACCACCGACCAAGGTGAAACCTGAGGGTTTCGCACTCGCAAGGCCTGGGCCTCGGCGCGGGTCAGTGGCGTGACGGGCAGCTCTTCTGCGTCATCATCGAAACCTGCATTTGCCACCCGATGGGCGATTGAATCAGTCATCGGGCGGGTCACAACGGCTTTCAGCTTAGCCAATGATTATACGTGCAAACCCGCCCCCTCCTCAAGCCCAAACTCGGGGCGGTGCACGCACCGTGATTTTCCCGGCGGCGACCACAGCGCCCCTGTTCCTGGGGCTGCCTGGGCGCTCGACGCTCAGCCGAACAGGTTGGCCGGCAAGCCCGGCACCTCGACCCGCATCGACAGGACGCAACCTGCCAGGGGCTGCATGGCGAGTTCATCGGCAGGTCGGTTCTCGCGCGCGGTGGTGATGTACAGCGTCTTCAGGTCAGCGTCGCCGAAGCACGGCATCGTCGGGCAGCGCACTGGCAGGCGCACCGTGCGCAGCAACTGGCCGGACGGCGACAGGCACAGCAGCTGCTGGCCCTCGAACATCGCGACCCAGTAATTGCCCGCAGCATCGACGGCGGCGCCGTCGGGCCGGCCACCGTAGTCGACAGGCGTCGGGCCCGCTGGCTTCAGCGGGAACCGGCAGAACACCCGCTGACCACTGAGCTCGCCATCGATCAGATCGAAATCAAAGGCATGGATGACGTGCGCCTTGGTGTCGCTCCAGTACAGGGTGCGGCCATCGGGGCTCCACGCCAGGCCGTTGGAGGTGGTGATGCCATCGGCGCACTTGATCAGCCCGTCCCGATGGAAGCGGTACAGCGCTGCCCGGGCCGCGTTGCGCGGCTCGTAGATCGTGCCGACCCAGAAGCGGCCTTGCGGATCACACTTGCCGTCGTTGAAGCGCTCGGTTCGTGGGTCGTACGGCGGCGGCGCCAACGCGGTGCGCTTGCCGGTGGCGACATCGAAGCGCCACAGCCCATCACGGGCGGCCAGCAGCAGGCCGCCACCCAGCATCGGCGCCAGGCTCGCGACCTCGCTGTCGAACGGCCAGTGCGACAGCTCGCCGGTCGCCGGGTCGTAGCGGTTCACGCAGCGCCCTGGGATGTCACAGTAGTACAGCACCTGCTCGCGCGGGTGCCACATCGGCGATTCGCCGAGCGCGCTCGGCAGCGTGACGGCCACTGTGATGTCCGGGTTGGTCACGGCTGAAGTCCCGTACAGCGTCACAGCACGGCGATGTCGAGCGTCATTGACGCCTCGAATCGCTCGCCGGGTTGCAGCGTGCGCAAGCCGCGAGCCGCCGGGTCGTCGCCGTGGATCGCATTGCTGACGTGGCTGACCGGTTCCACACAGAAGTACGCCTTGTTGGCCGGCGTGTAGACGACCAAGTGAGTCAGGTTCGAACTGAGCTGCATGGAAAACATCTCATCGCGGATGAGCGCCGGGCCGTTCCAGCCGTCAAAGCAATGGTCAAAGCCCAAGCACGAGACCTCGCCTTCGATGCCAGCCTGCGCCACCTGGCGCACAGGCAACTGCGTCTCGTCTGGATCCCAGCGGTCGCTCACCGCAATGTGCAGGTGGCTGCGGTCGCGCTTCGGGAAATACGGGTGCCAACCCAACCCGACCGGCTGCGCGATGTCGGCCGTGTTGGTCACGGAAAGCGTCACGACCAGCGCGTGAGGCGTCAGCGCGAAACCCTGCTGCGCCTCGAAGGCGAATGGCCAGTGCGCATCCGGCGCGTGCCGGTAGCGCAGCAGCGCATCGGCCTCGTGGTGCGCCACGACCTCCCAGGCGCGCAGCCAGCCCACGCCATGCACCGAATGCGGGTTGTCGTCGAAATTGGTTACCGTGGTGTAGTCACGGCCCTGCCAGCGGAAACGCTGGTACGCCAGCCGGTTCGAATAGGGCACCAGCGGGTAGCACGCGGACTGCCGCGCGCTGGTCAGCTCGCCGGGCTCGGTCGAGCGCAGGATCGGCGCGCCGCGATGCCAGAGGCCGGCGATCGAGCCACCGAGGTCGGCGCGCAACACCAGCCGCAAGTCGCCCGCCTGCAGCTCGACGGCGGCGGCGTTCAATCCAGCACCGCCTTGAGGTAGTGCGATCCGGCGATCGGACTGAAGTAATACGGCGGAATCCCCTCGAACCCCAGCGAGGTGTAGAGATTGCGCGCAGCCTCCATGTCGTCGAGTGTGTCGAGCAGCGTCACCGAGTAGCCAGCGCGGCGGGCTTCGTCGAGCAGCGCCTGCGCCATAAGCCGCCCCAAGCCGAAGCGACGGAACGCGGGCCGCACATACAGCCGCTTCATCTCGCAAGCGTTGGCGTAATCGACATCGGCCAGCCTGCGGAAGGCGCCGCAACCGGCCAGATCGCCATCAACGAAAGCGAGCATCAAATGGCCATGGGGTGGCAGATAAGGGCCGGGCAGGCCGGCCAGCTCGGCGTCGAAATTCTGGAATTCGAGATCGATGCCCAGGCTGTTCGCATATTCGCGGAAGATGCCCCGGGCGATGCCGAGCAGCTCGTCGTCATCGGGCGTCACCAGGCTGATGTCAGAAGGCGGCATGGGCTGTGCATGGGTCGATCGATCATCATCTTATCGCCGACGGGTGCAGCCCAAACGACAGCCCAGACGGCCCGCAATTCGCGCGTCCGCCCGCTTGACTCGCGTGCAGGGATAAACACCCAGACATTACAAGCAGCGACATATGATGCAAGCGGCAACATGGCGGCGTTCCTGAGGATGTGATGTTCGACTCCACGATCCCTTTCGGCGAACCCGAACTGATGCGGGCCAGCAGCTTCAGGCGGTATCTGCCGCATCCGGAAGACGGCTCGGCCATGGCGATCGTGAGCCCGCAGCTCGCCGCGCTGAGCCCGTCGCTGATGGCCGATCTGGGGCACGGCGCCACCCGCGTGCAGCGCACTGAACCGCTCGATGTGCTGGCCGCCTGCGTGCGCCACGCGCAGCCGGTCACGGTGCACCTGCAATGCGGCGAGCGCGCGGTGCCGCTGACGCTGTTTCCGCACCAGCGGCTGCTGCACTGCCCGATGCCGATCGACGCGTTGCTGGCCCAGCGGGAACCCGAACTCGAGGTGATCCACATCGAGCCGGCGTTGCTGGCGGCGCCGAGCGAAGCGGTGTGGCACCGTGGCCGGCCAGCTGCGTATGCGGTCGCCGACCTGTGCTTTCATCCGCTGGGCGCGATCCTGTGGGATCTGGCCTTGCACGGCGGGCGCCGCGAGTTGCTGCCGGAAATCGCCGGGCCGGCGGTTTACCGCGTCAGCTACGGGCTGGACATGGGCGACGTCACGATGTCGGGCACCTTGCTGTCGGCCGTCTACCGGCTGCGCCGTGAGTCCTGCCGTTTGCGCGACATGGCCACCTGGTCGGGCTTCGACCGCGAACGCGCGGTGCGCCTGCTGAACGGGCTGTACCTGCAGTCGGGGCTGATCGTCAGCCGCTCACACCCCGATGCGCTGCGCGACAGCTGGTTCGGGGCGCTCGGGCCGCGCTGAAGGTCAGCGCGCTGGAGCGCCGCGCGATCAACGCTGTCCGAGCAGTTCCCAGCGCTCCAACGCGCCCAACAGCTCGTCATCAATCTTCGCGGTGCGCACCTGAGCCGTGGCGAGGCCTTTCGGGTCGCGGGCGTAGGCGTCGGCATCGGCCAGCAGCGCAGCCAGCTTCGCCTGCTCGGCTTCGAGCGCCTCGATGCGGCCCGGCAGCTCGTCGAGTTCGCGCTGCTCCTTGTAACTGAGCTTGCGTGGCTTCGGTGCGGCGGGTGCCGCGACGGCAGTCGCCGGTGCGGGCTTGGCTGCGGCCGGGGTGTCCTTGCCCTTGGCCGCCCGCGCCGCCTGCGCGCGAATCGCCTGCGCCCGGTCGCGCTGGATCTTCCAGTCTTCGTAGCCGCCTTCGTACTCGCGCCACTGGCCGGGCGACTCGTCGCCTTCCCAGACGATGGTGCTGGTGACCACGTTGTCGAGGAAACGCCGGTCATGGCTGACCAGGAACACCGTTCCCTTGTAGGCCTGCAGCAGCTCTTCCAACAGCTCCAGCGTGTCGATGTCGAGGTCGTTCGTCGGCTCGTCGAGCACCAGCACGTTGGCCGGCAATGCGAACAAACGGGCGAGCAGCACGCGGTTGCGTTCACCGCCGGACAGCGTACGCACCGGCGAGTTGGCGCGCTCGGGCGAGAACAGGAAGTCGTTCAAATAACTCATCACGTGCTTGCGCTGGCCCGCGAACTCCACCCATTCGCTGCCCGGGCTGATCGTGTCGGCGAGCGTCGCGTCGAGGTTCAGCGTGCTGCGCATCTGGTCGAAGTAGGCGAC
>JANMXL010000180.1:0-6122 GCA_031380885.1 Burkholderiales bacterium
AGCGTCGCGCCCGTTGCCTCACCTGCGCCAGCGGCCGCTTGCCCTTCAACTGCCGCTCGATGCCGTCGTTGAGCTGGCGGCGCAATTCGAGCACCGCGTCGAGGTGGCCGTAGACGCCGGGGAAGCGCAGGTCCAGCCACAGCCACAGCGTGACGGCGCGCAGCGCCTGCTCCATCCGGTCGAGGCGGCTGTGGCCATCGACGTCTTTCAGGAACCACGGCGTGCCGGCCTGGCCGGTCAGCGCGTGGCTGCTGGTCCAGCCGAGAAACTCCTGCACCTGGGTGTCAGTGCGGGTGTCGACCGGCGCCTGGGCATAGGTGAAGCGCTCTTTCAGCTTGAGGCCGGGCGCGCAGCGGTCGAGCTGCTCGGCCAGATCGAGCATCTGGTCGAGCTCGGCCACTGCGAAGTGGGCGTCGTCGAGCTTGAGCTGTTCGACGAACACGCCCAGCACTTCGCGCAGTTTCGTCTTGTGCAAGCGTGACGAGATGGTGTCGACGTGCCAGCCGTTCGGCGCCACCGGTGCTTTGAAGTCGCGCGGGGCGCGGGGTGTCTTCGGTAACAGTTCCTTGAGCATTCGAGCCGCCTGCGGCTCGGCGTCCTTCAGCACGCCGACGAAGCCTTCCTCGTGAATGCCGAAGCGCCCCGCGCGGCCGGCGATCTGGTGCACTTCTGATTCATTGAGCGCGCGGTCGGCGACACCATCGAACTTGGTCATCGTGCTGAAAAGCACGCGGCGGATCGGCAGGTTCAGCCCCATGCCGATCGCGTCGGTGGCGACCAGGATGTGCGATTCACCGGTGGCGAAGCGCTCGGCCTCGCGGCGCCGCACTTCGGGCGGCAGCGCGCCGTAGATCACCGACACCGGGTGGCCGTCGGCGGCGATCTGGTCGCGCAGCATCAGCACTTCGCGGCGGCTGAACGCGACCACCGCGTCGCCCAGCTTCAGCGCCGAGATAGGAATCGGGTGCGGCAGCAAGTCCACATGCTGCTTGCGCTCGAAGTGCCGCACGGTGCAGCGCTCGCCGCACAGGCCCAGCAGGTTTTCTATCGCTGGTACGGCGTAAGCCGAGCAGATGATGATGACCTCGTTGGCCGGCACCGCGACGATGGCCTGCGTCCACGCCCAGCCGCGGGACGGGTCGAAGATCATCTGCGCCTCGTCGATCACCGCCACGTCGATCGGCCTGTTGGTGCCGACCATCTCGATCGTGCTGGACACCACCCGCGCGCCATCGGCGGGCACGTTCTCCTCGCCGGTCAGCAGCGAACACGGCACGCCGCGGCCGACCAGCCGGTCGCGGCCTTCCAGCGCCAGCAGACGCAGCGGTGCCAGATAAGCGCCATCGTGGGCCTGCGCCAGCCGCTCGAAGGCTGCATGCGTCTTGCCGCTGTTCGGCGGGCCGACATACAGCGTGACGCTGCGCTGCAGGCGGCGTGCTTTGTCGAACGTGTCGGGGTAGCCCTGGAAGGCCAGCTCGCTGTTCAGGCCTTCGATCGTGTCGAGCTCGGCGGTGCGGTGTTCCCAGCGGTCCTGCGCGCGCATCAGCGCGGCTTTCAGCTCGGCGAAGGCCTGTGGCGTCGCGCATTCCGACTGCAAGCGCGGCAGCAGCGATTCGAGGTGATTCGGCTTGAACGCGCGGCTGCGCGCGACCAGGTCGTGGAGGTGCGCAACCAACTCTGCCGCGTGTGCAAAAGGCGGTGGCGCGCCGAGTGCAACCAGCAGCGCCGCCTTGTCGCCGTCGCGGTAGAAGGCCCACACGGCGGTGGCATCCACTGGCACGCGAAACAGCACCGGCACCTTCCAACCGGCTTCCGATAAGTTCAGCGCGTGGCTGATCAGCCGAGTCCACACGCCCGCATCGCGCGCCACGCCCATGGCTTCCAGCGCCGCCGTGCGCTCCAGCATCAGCGCACGCACATCGGGCCCGTTGCCCACCGCGTCGAGGTGCGCCAGCGCGCTGTCCATCAGCTCGGGCGCGATCCAGCGGCTGGGCCTGGCGCCGGCCACCGGCTTTTGCAGCAGCACCAGGCCGAGTTTGTCCAGGTGCTCCTCGAAGCCCGCGCTGCGCTCGGCGATGAAGTCGCCTGGTTTGACCACCTGCGGCAGCCGATACGCCGCCTGGCGGATGCGCTCGAACTGGGCTTTGCCGATGTGCGACGGCAGGCGCTGCGCATGGCGCGGGTTGGGCAGGTTCGGTGCGTCAGACATGAAAAAAGGCCTTGAAGATCAAGGCCTTGGCGGTCAGCGAAGGCCGACGAGGATAGTCGATGCGCGCTGCGTTCCAGTTTCTCAGTGGCCGTGACCTTTTCCGAGACCGTGTCCGCGGTCATCGTCACCATCGCGCCCGCGATCGTTGCCGCCGCGGTGGTCGTCGCGATCGTGCTTGTCCTTGCCGTGCTTGCGGCCTTTGTCCCAGCCCGGGTGCTCCTGCTGGTAGCGCTCACGAACCCACCGCTCTTGGACGAAGTACACCGGTTGGCCGCAGGCGTTGTAACGGCCGCAGTAGCGGCGCCAGTCCTGCTGATGCACAGGCGGCACGTACAAATAGATGGGTTGGCGTTCGTACTGGATCACCGGCGGCACGATGATCACTGGCTGCGCATAGACCAAGGCAGGCCGTGGCACGTCGCCGATGTTGATGCGGCCATAGACGCCGGGTTGATTGATGCCGATCGACACGCCGATGCTGGTTTCCGCACGGGCTGAGGTGATGGCAGTGACAGCCAGGAGCAGGACAAGGGTCTTTTTCATGGAGGTCAAAGAGAGTTTCTGTGGGTGTGCAACGTCTGAAAGTGTGACGGCGGCGACAGGTCGGCGGTGTAGGACATCGGCTTTACTTCTGTTTACCGTCGTGCTGCCCCTGTGAATACAGCGTTTGGTGGGCGGGACTGGCACATCCGGATCAGTGCGGATGACACTGGTGCGTCACACCCCCGCGTCAACATTCTGTTGCGTTTAGCAGGCGCGGTGGCCGCCGCACGTGCTTGGCGTCGTTCACTGCGTCACGCAAATCGCCGCGGGTTCACTGGCACGTCACATTCGCTGACCACACTTCGAGGCTGTTCAACAGCCCGAGGTCGCCTCGCCATGAACCCTGTCCGCCCGCACCGCGGATTCACGCTGCTCGAACTGCTGGTCGTGATGGTCATCATCGGCCTGCTGGCGGCCTATGTC
This sequence comes from Burkholderiales bacterium, assembly GCA_031380885.1. Classification (GTDB taxonomy): domain Bacteria; phylum Pseudomonadota; class Gammaproteobacteria; order Burkholderiales; family Burkholderiaceae_C; genus PBB1. The sequence continues at coordinate 3,176 of JANMXL010000180.1, forward strand.
GGGCCGAAGTATTTCTCGCAGATCGGCAAGTCCGAGGTCAAGACGACGCGGGCGCAAATCGTCGGTTTCGAGAAGGCGCTGCAGCAGTTCCGACTCGATGTCGGACGCTATCCGACCACCGAGCAGGGTTTGCAAGGGCTGCTGACCGCTCCGCCCGGTACGCCGAAGTGGGACGGCCCTTACCTGGAAAAAACGGTGCCACTGGACCCCTGGGGCCGGCCATATGTCTATTTGTCGCCAGGCGAGCACGGCGATATCGACATCAGCTCGACCGGTCGCGATGGCCGCCCCGGCGGCGAGGGCCTCGATGCCGACATCACCAACTGGTGATCGCCTCGACACTGTTCGGACCCATGCAGTACGCCGTCAACGCCATCCGCCACATGCAGGCGGTGTCCCTCACGCTCGAAGCCCGTGATCTGACCGACGCTCGGCGGCAGGCCGAAGCGCAGGGTTGCATGGTGGTCAGCGTTCGGGCTGCGGCCAATGCGCGCCGTGGCTTCGGCGGCGCTGCGGCGTTCCCGCTGTTGCAGTTCAACCAGAGCCTGCTGATCCTGCTGCGTGCCGGTCTGTCGGTGGTTGAGGCGATCGAGACGTTGGCCGATCGCGAAAGCCGTGGCGAGGCGAAGCAGGTGCTGCAGCGGCTGCATGAGCAGCTGATGGTGGGCCTGTCGTTCTCGGCCGCGCTTGAAGCGCAGTCGGCCATGTTCCCGCCGCTGTATGTGGCCAGCGTGCGCGCGAACGAAAAAACCGGTGCGCTGACCGAGGCGATCGAGCGCTTCATCGTCTACCGTGCGCAGGCCGATCTGCTGCGCAAGCGGGTGATTGGTGCGGCGATCTACCCGGCCATGATCCTCGGTGTCGGCTCGCTGGTGATCGCGTTCCTGCTCCTCTATGTGGTGCCGCGTTTCAGCCTGGTGTTTCAGGACCTGGGCGACCGCATTCCGCTGATGTCGCGGCTGCTGCTGCAGTGGGGGCAGTTCGCGAACGCGCACTGGCTCGAACTGTTGGTCGGTGGCGTTGTCTGTGTCGCGGCCGTGATCTACGCGCTGGGTCGGCCGCAGGTGCGCCTGATGCTCGCCCGACAGATCCAGCGCATCCCGCGCATCGGCGAGATCGTGCGGGTCTATCAGCTGGCGCGCTTCTACCGCGCGCTGGGCATGCTGCAGCAGGCGGGGATCCCGATCCTGACGGCCCTCGACATGGTCACCGGCTTGCTGCCGGTGGCGCTGCACGCCGCGTTGGCGGCTGCGCGGCGAGACATCGGTGAAGGCCGCTCGATCTCCGCGGCGTTCGAAACCCATGGCCTGACCACTGCGGTGTCGCTGCGCCTGTTGCGCGTGGCCGAACGCACCGGCCAGATGGGCGAGATGCTGGAGCGCACGGCGAGCTTCCACGAGGAAGACATCGCGCAGGCGCTCGACTGGTTCATCCGCCTGTTCGAGCCGCTGCTGATGATCGCGATCGGTCTGGTGATCGGCGTCGTGGTGCTGCTGATGTACGCACCGATCTTCGAGCTGGCGGGCAGCATCCAATGAATGCGCTGAGCGAGCCACAGTTGGAGGCGAAGGTTGAGTTGGAAGCCGCAGTGACGCTGCTGACGCCGCTGTCCATCCGCGCCGCGCGGGCCCGTGCCGCACGTGAGCAGCGCAGCGTCTGTGCGGTGCTGGAGGACGATCTGTCGCTGTCGCCCGAGCTGCTGCTGCAGGCCCTGGGTCGGCGCATGCAGCATCCGGTGCTCGGGAGTGCCTCGCTGTCGATGTTGACCCCCGCTTTCGATGCGATCGGTTATGCCGACGCGGCCAAACGGGGGTGTCTGGCCTTTCGCGAACAGGGTGAACTCATCGTGGTCATTTCCGACCCATTCGACGACGGCTTGCAGGCCTGGTGCGTCGAGCGGCTGGCCGCACCGCATCAGGTTCGCCTCGCTGCTGCCGACGACATCGCCGCCTTCCTGTCGCGACACGAAGAGTCGATGCGCGCCATCGACTCCGCGCTGCCGACCCGGGACGGCGCGCAGGCCATCACCGGCGATCTCGAAGACCTGTCGATCCGCTCGATCGGCGAGGGCACCAGCGTCGTCGTCAAGCTGGTGCATTCGACGTTGTATGACGCGCTCAAGAGCGGCGTCAGCGACATTCACGTCGAGTCGAACCTGAACGGTCTGGTCATCAAGTACCGGCTCGACGGCACGCTGACGCAGGTCGGCGCGATCGATGGGCGCGAGCTTGCAGAACAAGTGCTGTCGCGGCTGAAAGTGATGTCCGAACTCGACATCGCCGAGCGCCGCGTGCCGCAGGACGGGCGCTTCCGCGTCAAGGCGCTCGGTCGCGAGATCGATTTCCGGGTGTCGATCATGCCCAGCATCCACGGCGAGGACGCAGTGGTGCGCGTGCTCGACAAGCAGTCGCTGGCCGACCAGGTGTCCGGACTGCGGCTCGACGTGCTGGGCTTCGACCCGGCGATCTTGTCCACATTCAGGCGCATGGCGCGTGACCCCTACGGCCTGCTGCTGGTGACGGGGCCGACCGGCAGCGGCAAGACGACGACGCTGTACGCCGCGATCTCCGAGATCAACCACGGCCACGACAAGATCATCACCATCGAAGACCCGGTCGAGTACCAGCTGCCCGGCGTGCTGCAGATCCCGGTCAACGATAAGAAGGGGCTGACCTTCGCCCGCGGCCTGCGCTCGATCCTGCGCCACGACCCGGACCGCATCATGGTCGGCGAGATCCGCGACGCCGAGACCGCGCAGATCGCCATCCAGGCCGCGTTGACCGGCCACCTGGTGCTGTCCACCGTGCACGCCAACAACGTGTTCGACGTGATCGGGCGCTTCACCCACATGGACGTCGATCCGTACAGCTTCGTCTCAGCGCTGACCGGCGTGCTGGCGCAGCGGCTGGTGCGGGTCAATTGCGTGCATTGCAGCGAGCCGGTGACG
>JANMXL010000214.1:0-14158 GCA_031380885.1 Burkholderiales bacterium
CTCACCACCAGCTTCCCAAAGTTCTCCCCTTGCAGCAGCCCGATGAACGCCTGCGGCGCGTTCTCCAACCCGTCCACAACATCCTCGCGGAACTTGACCTTGCCTTCGGCCAGCCACTGTTGCATTGGCACCAGGAACTCGGGCTGCCGGCCTTCGTAGTCGAAGATGATGAAGCCCTGCATGCGGATGCGCTTGACCAGCAGCGCGCGGGTCAGTGCAGGCAGGCGGTCGGCTGTTGCCGGTGACACACCGCCGCTGTACAGCGAGATCAGGCCGCACACCGGCACGCGGGCGTGGGTGTTGAGCAGCGGCAGCACCGCGTCGAAGACGGCGCCGCCGACGTTCTCGAAGTAGACGTCGATGCCGTTCGGGCAGGCCGCGGCCAACTGGGCCGGAAAGTCTGGCGCGCGGCGGTCCAGGCCGGCGTCGAAGCCGAGCTCATCGACAATGAAGCGGCACTTGTCGGCGCCGCCGGCAATGCCGACGACGCGGCAGCCCTGGATCTTCGCGATCTGCCCGACCACCGCGCCGACGGCGCCGCTGGCCGCCGCAACAACGACCGTCTCGCCGACCTTTGGCTGGCCGATGTCCACCAGGCCCATGTAGGCGGTGAACCCGGGCATGCCGAGCACGCCGAGCGCAAGCGAGGGATGGGCCATGTCGGCCGGCAGTTTTGTCAGCCCGCTGCCGTCGGACAGCGCATAGTCCTGCCAGCCGGTGTAGCCCATCACCTGGTCGCCGGGCTGGAAGTCGGGGTGTTGCGACGCGACCACCTGCGACACCGCGCCGCCGGTCATCACCGCGCCCAGCTGCACGCAGGGCGCATACGACGGCGCATCGTTCATCCGCCCGCGCATGTACGGGTCGAGCGACAGGAACACGGTGCGCAGCAGCAGCTGCCCGACGGCTGGCACCGGCACCTCGGCTTGTTCGAGGCGGAAATGCTCGGCGGCGACAGCACCACTGGGGCGGGCCGCCAGAACGATGCGGCGGTTGACGTTCAAACTTTGCGGCATGGCGAAGTCCTGTGGAGACACGCCCTAGCGTAATGCGGCGGTCAGCGATGACCTGCCAAGGTCGGCCGCAACACCTGATAGGAGCGTCGCAACCAGCTCTTCACCGTGCCCACAGGCTGGCCGAGCCGCAACGCGATCTGCGCATGGCTGAGGCCGTCACAGTACGCCAGCGTCAGGCTTTCGCGCTGTTCGTTCGACAGCAGGCGCAGGCCTTCGCGCACCGCAGCGGCACTGCGTTCGCGGATCATCAGGTCCAGCGGCTGCGGGTCGCTCGATTCGAGGCCTCCATAGGGATCGAGGTCGTCGTCATCGGCGATCGATCTGCGGATGGGGGTGGGGCGGCTGCCGCGTTGGCGATGGCCGTCGATCGCGCTGTAGCGGGCAATGCCGCTCAGCCAGTGCATCGCCGAACCCTTGTCGGCATCGAACTGCGCACAGCGGCACCACACCTTCAGGTAAACGTCCTGCAACACGTCCTCGGCCTCGGCGCCATCAGGATGGATGCGCAACACGATGCCGAACAGTCGTGGGCTGGTCAGGCCGTACAGGCGTTCGAACGATGCGATGCAGCCGTTCTGCACTGCTTGCAGCAAGGCGGTCAGGGTCTGGTCGGTGGTGTCCACAGGGACGGGATGCACGAAGGTTGCCAAGGGAGTCGCTCCGCAGTGGATATGACGTCGCCGATGGCCGAGTCGACGACGCCGGATCAGTCTGCACGGGGCCGCATTCACCGTCCGTCTGCCAGCGCACACAGCCGCACCGGCAGCCGTCTGTGCGCTTTCGAACAGACTCCCGAAGGGGCAGGTCGTAGCGTCAATTGGCGATGGGCTTTCTCACACCACTGACCTGTGGGACTCGGTGTTTGGCAGCACCAGGCCGTCGCGCACGGTCGATTCAAACCCGGCGTGGCGCTGTGGCGTGATCGGTGTGGGTCCGCCCACGCATCTGGCGGACTAGGACACGTCCTACGGCGCGCGGGGCGCTGTCCGACAGACGCGGCTCGCACCACTTTCTACGATGAAACAACCGCAGTGTGATGGCGGCCGCTGACCCTGATCGCAGCGCCATCATTCCCGATTCACCCCTTTTTTCTGTGCCGCTTCGCGGCGGCACAGGCGGAGCCCACCATGCACACCCCATCGATCACTCCGCCGCTGTGGAGCACCGCATCGTTCGGCGATACCGCCGACACCTCGCCGATGGAGTTGTCGGCCCTGGGCGACCACATGGCGGCGTGCAAGCCGCTGAAAGGACGCTTGTTCGCGGCGCACTGTGCCGCTGAGGCGATGCACGGTTTCGTGGCCAGCCGCCTGGTGACGACGCTGGTGGTGGCTGCGCTGCTGATCGGCGTCAGCTCCTTCATCTTCTGAGGCATGTCGCCAGCCGAGTTGCTGCGCCTGATTCCGGACGCGCCTCAGGCGCTGTGCGACATCCTCAGCCAGACGCGGGGCACGATCGAGCCGCCGATCCGTTCCGAAATCTTCGGCCTGCAGCGTTTTGCGCAGCACGGCCGCAGCCTGGGTGACACGCACCGCGCGCATCGCAGCCGCTCGTACAGCGCGAGCTTTTTCCCCCGGCTGCGCAGCAACATCCAGACACTGCGCGCAGCGCACCGATACATCGGCGTGCAGGCGAGCACCGGCTACGACATCAGCCCGGCCGCCGAATGGCTGCTCGATAACTTTCACCTGATCGAAGCACAGCTCGAAGAAATCCACGAAGGCCTGCCACGGCGCTACTTTCGTGCGCTGCCGGTACTGATCGACGAACCGCTGGCCGGCCTGCCGCGCGTCTACGGCGTGGCCTGGGCCTTCGTCGCCCACACCGATGGCGATTTCGATGAAGACCTGCTGATCCAGTTCCTCACCGCCTACCAGGAAACGCGCGAACTGAACCTGGGCGAGATGTGGGCGCTGCCGACCACCTTGCGCGTCGTGTTGATCGAGAACCTGCGCCGCCTGGCCGAACGCGTCGCCACCAACAAGGCAGCGCGCGAGGTCGCCAACCTCTGCTGCGACCGCATCGACAGCATGAGCGCCGACTCACTCGACGAGTTGCTCGCGCTGCTGAACCAGCGTGGCGTGGGCCGGGTGTTCCTCGGCCAGATGGCGCAGCGCATGCAGGACGGACGCGGCCAGTCGGCCGTGAGCAGTGAAGGCGCCGAATCGGTGGTGCAAAAGCGCGCCAGCGACCGGCCCGACGACCGCGCGGAGCAGCACGACTGGTTGCGGCGTGCGCTGCCCGATCCGGCGCTGATGCAGGCGCAGCAACGCGCCGACCAGACGGCGGACAACCTGAGCGTGAGCAATGCGGTGTCGTCGCTGCGCGCGATCGGCGACGCCGATTGGCCCGACATCGTGGCGCGCAGCAGCACGCTGATGCGCCTGATGCTGACCTCCCCGGTGTTCGAGGCCGAACAGGCGATGACGCGCAATCAAACGCTGCACGGTATCGAGCGGCTGGCGCGGCAGGGCGGCCTGAGCGAAGTCGCTGTGGGCCGCACGCTGCTGGGTCTGATGCAAGCGCCCGGCGACGCGTCCTCTGACGGTTCGCCCACTGCACACCCGACCACCGTCGCAGGCTACTGGCTGACAGGCGCCGGTCGCCCCGCCCTGGTCAGCGCGCTCGGCCTGCACGAACGCGGCGCCGCGACCTGGCAAGCCGTGGCCCGCCGCACGGCCTTGCCGCTGTACCTGGGTTCGCTGATCGCCGTGACCATCGGCCTGGTCGCCTGGGTGCTGCTGCGGCACATCGCCGGTCTGGGCGATGCCAGGGTGGACTGGGGGTGGACGCTGTTCGCTGGCCTGCTGATGCTGTTCCCGGCGTCTGAGGCCGTGGTGGCGGTGATCAACCGGCTGATCAGTGAATCGGCCCGGCCCGCGCACCTGCCGCGGCTGGCGCTGGCGGCAGGCATTCCACCCGAGCACCGTGTGATGGTCGTGATCCCCGCGATGCTGACCGATGCCGCCTCGACCCAGGCCTTGGTGCACCGGCTGCAACTGCACCACCTGGCAAACCCCGAGCGCCATGCGCAGTTCGCGCTGCTGACCGACTGGGCCGATGCCGACAGCGTGACGCTGCCGTCCGACGCTGGCCTGCTGGACGATGCGAAGCAACAGATCGATGCGTTGAATGCGCGCTACCCGACCTGCTGCCTGCCAATCATCGATGAGTCGACGGCGACGGTGTCTGCGCCGCCGCGCTTCATCGTGCTGCACCGCGAACGCCGCTACAGCGACACCGAGCGACGCTGGATCGGCTGGGAGCGCAAGCGCGGCAAGCTCGAACAGCTGATCACGCTGCTGGCTGACACCTCGGATGGCGGCGACGCTGGCGCCGTGAGCCCGTTCATCGACCTCGGCAACGCGTCGCGCATGGCTGCCGACACCCGCTACATCGTCACGCTGGACAGCGACACCCAGCTGCCGCCGGGACGGCTGCACGATCTGGTCGGCGTCGCTGCACACCCTCTGAACCAGCCGCAGATCGATGCCCGCCGACGCGCGGTGACCAGCGGCTATGCGATCCTGCAGCCGCGCATCGTCACGCCGTTGCCGTCACCGAAAGATTTCACGCTGTACCACGGGCTGTTTGCCGGCCAGTGCGGCATCGATCCTTACAGCGCCGCCACGTCCGAGGTCTATCAGGATGTGTTCGGTGAAGGCACGTTCACCGGCAAGGGCCTGCTGCATGTGCAGGCGATGCATGCCGTGCTGTCCGGCCGGCTGCCCGAAGGCCGGGTGCTGAGCCACGACCTTCTGGAGGGATCCATCGCGCGCTGCGCGGCGGTGACCGACATCACGCTGATCGAGGACGCGCCGTTCCACGCCGACGTGGCCGCTTCGCGGGTGCACCGCTGGACGCGCGGCGACTGGCAGCTGCTGCCGTTCCTGCTCGATTCGCTGTGGCGTCCGAACCGCTGGCGCTTGCGTGGCATCAACCGCTGGAAGATGTTCGACAACCTGCGCCGCTCGCTGGTCGCGCCGATGTCGCTCGCCTTGCTGCTGTTGGCACTGGCCACCGGCGTGGTGTCACCGTGGGTCGCACTGGCCCAGGTGGCAGCCGCTTTTTCTGCCGGGCCGCTGATGGGCGCGGTGGCGGGCTTTTCGCCAAGCCGCGACGACATCGCCCTGCGCCATTTCTACCGCCTGGCCGCTGCCGATCTGGGGCGCACGCTGGTGGGCGGCGCCTGGCTGCTGGCGCAGTTGGTGGCGCAGGCACTGCTGGTGTCCGATGCGATCGTGCGCGCGCTCTACCGCCTGACGGTCAGCCACCGCCACCTGCTGCAATGGACCACCGCGGCGGCGGCGCAGGCGCGTGCGCAGACGGCGCTGCCGGCGCTGTGGCGGCAGCACTGGCACGAGCCGCTGTTGGCGCTGGCACTGCTGGCCATGCTGTTCGCCGTCGGCACCCCGACGCCGTGGCTGGCGACGGTGTTGTGCCTGTGGTGGGCCGCGTCGCCCCTGTGGACCTGGTGCGTCAGCCGGCCACGCCCGGCCGACACCGAGCTGGTGCTGCCCGAGGCCGATCGCGCCTATTTTGAAGGCGTCGCGCGCGACACCTGGCGCCTGTTCGAGCGCTGCGTGGTGGCCGATGACAACCACCTGCCGCCGGACAACCTGCAGACGCTGCCGATGGACATGGTGGCGCACCGCACCTCGCCGACCAACATTGGTTTGTATCTGCTGAGCACGGCTTGCGCGCGCCAGTTCGGCTGGATCGACACCCCCGAGCTGCTGACACGGATGGAAGCCACGCTCGCCACGCTGGAGCGGATGCAGCGCCATCGTGGGCATTTTCTGAACTGGTACGACACGCAGACGCTGGCGCCGCTGCTGCCGATGTATGTGTCCACCGTGGACAGCGGCAACCTCAGCGGCCATCTGCTGGCGGCCGCACAGGCGTGCCTGGAACTGGCCCAGGGCTCTGCGGACACCGCCATCACGGCCCGCTTGCGCGCCCTCGCCGAGCGCTGCGAGCAGTTCGCCTGGCAGGCCGACTTCAGCTTCCTGTACCACCGCAAGCGGCACCTGTTCCACATCGGCTACCGGGTGGCCGAACAGCAGCTCGATGCCGGCTTCTACGACCTGCTGGCATCGGAATCGCGACTGACCAGCCTGCTGGCGATTGCCAAGGGCGACGTGCCGGTGCAGCACTGGGCCTCGCTCGGCCGGATGTTCTACGCCGTGGGTGCCGACGCCGGCCTGCGTTCGTGGTCAGGGTCGATGTTCGAGTACCTGATGCCGACGCTGGTGCTCGAAGAGCCTTACGGCAGCGTGCTGCGAGAGGCCAGCCATGCCGCAGTGCGCGAGCAGATCGCGTTCGCGAAGGCGCAGCACGTGCATGGTGGCAGCGTGCCCTGGGGCATTTCGGAATCGGCTTACGCCGGCCGCGACCACACGCTGGCCTACCAGTACGCACCGCAAGGCGTGCCGCGCCTTGCGCTGCGCCGCACGCCGCCCGACGAACTGGTGATCGCGCCTTACGCCACGGCGCTGGCCACGCAGATCGCCCCGCACCTGGCGCGGCAGAATTTCGCGGCGATCGAAGCGCTGGCGCCGCGCGAACCGTGCGGTTTCATCGAGGCGCTGGACTTCACCGCATCACGGCAGAACGGCGCCGAAGCGTTCACGCCGGTGGTGACCTTCATGGCCCACCACCAGGGCATGACCATCGTGGCGCTCGCCAACGTGCTGCTGGACGGCGTGGCGCAGCGCTGGGGCATGGCCAATCCGCACATCGAGGCGGTGGGTTCGCTGCTGCACGAGCGCGCACCGCGCGAGGTGTCGATGCTGTATGCGCTGCCGCCGGGTCCGCCACCGCAAAGCCTGCTGCGCCGTGCCCCGGGGCTGCTGCGCGAGGTGTCGCCGGGCGCGGCCGCGCTGGAGCCAACGCATGTGCTGTCGAACGGCCGCTACAGCGTCAGTCTGCGCGCCAATGGCGCAGGCACCAGCCGCTGGGGTCAGACCGGCATCACCCGCAGTCGCGACGATGCCCTGCGCGATGCGCACGGCAGCTTCTTCTACCTGCGCTGGCGGCGCGACGAAGACAACGCCGCATCACCGATGCTGACGTCCCCGGTCGCGGCGCCAGTGGTTTCAATCACTCAGCACCCTGCCCCCGACGCCACGGCGCACTACCGCAGCGTGTTCCACGCCGACCGGGTCTGCTTCGACGCGGAATGGCCTGTGGTGCAGGCGCACACGACGGTGTGGGTCAGCCCGGAGGACGACATCGAATTCCGCCAGATCGAGCTGCGCAACCTCGGCGACCATGAACTCGACATCGAACTGATCTCGGCCTTTGAGGTGACGCTCGCCGACGCGCGGGCCGACGAGGCCCACCCGGCGTTCAGCAACCTGTTCGTGCGCGCTCAGTGGCTGGCCGAGCACCAGGCGCTGCGCTTCGAGCGCACGCCGCGGCTGACCACCGAACAGGGCCTGCAGGCGGCGCACTTCCTGGCCGAAAGCGATCCGCAGGTGGTGTCGGTGAATGTGCAGACCGACCGCCAGCATTGGCTCGGGCGCAACCGCAGTGCGAGCCAGCCGCTGGCCACATTCAGCGACGCCTCATTGACCACCGCGCACGTTGACGGCAGCGTGGGGTCGCTGGACACGGGGCTCGACCCGGTCTGTGCGATGTCGGTGCGCCTGCGCATCGCACCGCAGGGCAAGGCGCAGCTGACCTTCGCCACGGCCGCCTCCGACAACGGCGGTACGCTAAGCGCCGTGATCGACAAGTACCGGCAGGCGAGCAATGTCAAGCGCGCCTCACTGATGTCAGCCACGCTCGCCGGCATCCGCTTTCGCAGCTTGCGCATCAGCCCCGAACAGCTCGCGGCCATCCAGTCGCTGACGACAGCGCTGCTGCTGACGGTGGCGCGGCCGCGCACGCTGGCTGTGCGAGCACACGGCGCGGTGTCGTCGGTGTGCGACCGCCGCCTGCTGTGGCGCTTCGGCATCTCGGGAGACCGACCGATCCTGCTGGTCAAGGCCGGGGCGCCCGAAGGGCTGGGCCTGATCCGCTCGCTGGCGCAGGCGATGCGCCTGTGGTCGTGGGGCGGTGTGGCGTGCGATCTGGTGGTGGTGAATGCCGAACCGGCGTCATACCTGATGGTGCTGCAGCGCGAGCTGACGGCGCTGCGCGAGCGGCACGGCGCCGACTGCGGTGCCGAGTTCAATCCGCTCGGCGGCGCAGGCTCGACCCAAGCGCCGCCGAGCGCCGCTGTCCATGTGCTGCGCGCGGAGGAATTGTCGGATGACGAACTGAGCACGCTGCAAAGCCTGGCCCGCGTGCGGCTGCAGGCCGATGGTCGGCCGATGCCGCACCACGTACAGGAATGGATCGAGTTGCACGAGCAGGCCTCGCTGCGGCGCCACAACACCTCGACCACACCGGTGGCGCTGGCCCCGCACACCGACATCGCTTCCACAGCGACAGTGGGAGCGTTCTCGCCGACATCGGGCGAATTCCGCTTCGATGTCAGCGCCCGGCGGCGGCCGCTGCGGCCGTGGGTCAATGTGCTGGCGAACCCGGACTTCGGCTGCCAGTGGTCGGAAGCCGGCGGCGGCTACACCTGGGCGGTGAACAGCCGCATGAACCAGCTCACCGCCTGGTCGAACGACCCGGTGGGCGACCCGCCCTCGGAGTGGTTCCTGTTGCAGGACCTGAAGACACTGGACGTGTGGAGCGTCGCGCCATCGGCCTGGGGCCACGCCCCGGACAGCGACAGCGCGGCCTACCGCGTCGCGCACGGCCAGGGCTACAGCGTGATCGGGCATCGGCGCGGCGATGTGGATGTGTCGGTGTCGTGGTGCGTGGACCCGCAGACCTCGGTCAAGCAGATCCGCATCCGGCTGGTCAACCGCGGCCACAGGACGCTGATGCTGCGCGTGGTCGGCATCGCCGAATGGATGATGGGCGCGAACCGCAGCGACCGCGGCACGGTGTACACCGCCGTGCACCGCGAGCTGCTGCCCGACACACGCAGTTCAACGGAAACAACGGGGTTCGAAGCGACCCGCGCACCGCGACTGACCGCGTTGCTGGCCACCCAGCCCGAGCGATCGGCCGGCTTCGGCGGCGGCACCGCGTTTTTGGCCCTGGCCCGCAGCGATGCCGACGATGCCCGCAACGACCCGGGCGACTGGACCTGCGACCGGCGCGAATGCTTCGACGCGCGCGGCCGCCTGGTGCTGCCCGACCACTTCGGCGAGCGCTGCGGCAGCGGGCTGGACCCGTGCGCTGCGCTGTCCACGCGACTGAGTCTGGTCGCTGGCGAATCGGTCGAGCGGGTGTTCCTGCTGGGCTACGCGTCGAGCCCCGAGGCCGCGCGGAAACTTGCCGTGCAGGCCGCATCGGCGTCGGCGTCCCAGCGCATGGACGCGGTGCGCCAGCACTGGGACACGCTGCTCGGCGCGACGACAGTGAAGACCCCCGACCCGCTGTTCGACGCGATGGTCAACCGCTGGTTGCTGTACCAGACGGTGTCGTGCCGACTCTGGGCGAAGGCCGGTTTTTACCAGGCCGGCGGCGCCTTCGGCTTCCGCGATCAGTTGCAAGACGCAATGGCGCTGACCTGGGCCGCGCCGGACCTGCTGCGCAGGCAGATCGTGCTCAGCGCCTCGCGGCAGTTTGCCGAAGGCGATGTGCAGCACTGGTGGCATGCGCCGGGTGGCGCGGGCGTGCGCACGCATTTCTCCGACGACCTGCTGTGGCTGCCACACGCCTGCACTCGCTACCTGCAGGCCACCGGCGACGCCAGCCTGCTGGAAGAGCCCGTGCCGTTCATCGAAGGCGCCGCCATCCCCGAAGGTGCCGAAGACGCCTACTACGCGCCCACCGCCAGCAGCGAAGCTGCCTCGGTCTACGAACATGCGGCGCGCGCCATCGACCGCAGCCTGCGTGTCGGCACCCACGGACTGCCGCTGATGGGCACCGGCGACTGGAACGACGGCATGAACCGCGTCGGCCATGAAGGGCGTGGCGAATCGGTGTGGCTGGGCTGGTTCCTCTGCCAGGTGGTCAACGACTTCGCGCCGCTGGCGCGCGAGCGCGGCGACACCGCACGGGCGCTGCGCTGGGAAACGGCGGCAGCAGGCTGGAAAGCCGCGCTGAGCGGCGAGGCCTGGGACGGGCGCTGGTTCAAGCGCGCCTATTTCGACGACGGCAGCACGCTCGGCTCGCACGCGAACCCCGAGGCGCGCATCGACCTGATCGCGCAGGCCTGGGCGGTGTTGTCGGGCGTCGCACCGTTGCCGATGCAGCAACTGGCGATGGAATCGGTCGAGGCCCACCTGGTGGACCACGAGGCCAGCCTGATCAAGCTGCTCGACCCACCGCTCGCCCACGCGCAGCCGAGTGCCGGCTACATCCAGGCCTATCCGCCAGGCGTGCGCGAGAACGGCGGGCAGTATTCGCATGCGGGCGTGTGGGCACTGATGGCACAGGCGAAGTTGTCGAACAGCGCGCCCGACGGTCGTCGTGGCGACCTGCCCTACCGCTACTTCACCGGTCTGAGCCCGGCCCACCGCGCCATCCACCCAACCCACGGCGCGGCCTACGGCATCGAGCCTTATGTGATGGCCGGCGATGTGTACACCCAGCCACCCTACGTGGGGCGCGGCGGCTGGAGCTGGTACACCGGCGCGGCAGCGTGGTTGCACCGCGCGGCGATCGAATCGATCTTCGGACTGCAGCACGGCGCCGAGACACTGCAGTTCACGCCCTGCCTGCCCGCGCACTGGCCGCAGGCCGAGCTGACGCTGACCCGCGGCAGCGGTGCCGAGGCGCGAACGATGCGCTTCATCCTGCTGCGGCAGGCCGCATTGGCCGCCATCGACGCGAATGCCACCTGGAACGCCAAGATCTTGGCGCCCGGACAAGCGCTGGCTTGGCGCATGCTGCCGGCGCAGTCGTGCTTCGTTGTTCCGCTGCCAGACTGAGCACGAAGGCTCGGTGCGACGGCCGTGGCGTGCTGACCGTGCACATCCAGATTTGATGACTTCACGCCCGCGATTCCGCCTTAGCACTCGATTGATAGGAGTGCTAATATCTTTGAACTAACCCTGGATCGAGATGCTCCATGAACACCATGAACACATCACATTCCTCTGTTTCGGCGCTGGCCCTGCGCGACCCGTGGGCGCTGGTGCCGTCGCTCGGCAGCCTGGACGCCTACATCTCGGCTGCCAACCGCGTGCCGATGCTCAGTTTGGAAGAAGAACAAGCACTGGCGCGCAGGCTGCGCGACCAGGGCGATCTGCAGGCCGCCGGGGCCCTGGTGCTGTCGCACATGCGGCTGGTGGTGTCGATCGCCCGCCAGTACCTGGGCTATGGCCTGCCGCACGGCGACCTGATCCAGGAAGGCAATGTCGGCCTGATGAAGGCCGTCAAACGCTTCGACCCCGACCAGGGCGTGCGCCTGGTCAGCTATGCGATGCACTGGATCAAGGCCGAGATCCACGAGTACATCCTGAAGAACTGGCGCATGGTCAAGGTCGCGACCACCAAGGCGCAGCGCAAGCTGTTCTTCAACCTGCGCTCGATGAAGCAGAGCCTGAAGGAAGACGCCGCCGAAGGTGAAACCCACCGCAGCACCTTGACGCAGGGCGAGGTCGACACGATGGCGCGCACCTTGAACGTCAAGCGCGAGGACGTGCTCGAAATGGAAACCCGTCTGTCCGGCGGCGATGTGCCACTGGAGCCGTTGACCGACGACGGCGAGGAAAGCTACGCCCCGATCGCCTACCTGGCCGACGAAACCCACGAGCCGAGCCAGGTGCTGGAAGCGCAGCGCCGCGATTGGTTGTCCAGTGACGGCATCTCGCTCGCGCTGGACGCGCTGGACGCGCGCAGCCGCCGCATCGTCGAGGAGCGCTGGTTGAAGGTCAACGACGACAGCTCCGGCGGCATGACGCTGCACGACCTGGCCGACGAATACGGCGTCAGCGCCGAGCGCATCCGCCAGATCGAGGTGGCCGCGATGAAGAAGATGCGCAAGGCGCTGGCCGCAGCGCACTGAGGATCGTCCGGCACCCATGAAAACGGCCCTTTGCGGGGCCGTTTCTCATCGGGGATCCAAGCGCGGTCAGCCCGCGGCCAGCAGCGTTTTCAGGTCGGCCGCCAAGGCCTCTGCACCGGCACCGTAGCGCACGAACAGCCGCACCTTGCCCTGCGCATCGAAGACATATGAGCCCGCCGTGTGGTCGACGCTGTAGCTGCCTTCGGTCTTGCCGGGCACCTTGGCGTAGAAGACCTTGAATTCCTTGGCGGTGGCGGCGATGTCTTCCAAGCTGCCGCGCAAGGCGATGAAGCTCGGGTCGAATCCGCCCATGTAGGTTTTCAGCACCGCGGCGGTGTCGCGCTCGGGATCGACGGTGACAAAAACGCCCTGCACCCGATCGCCGTCCTTGCCCAGCGAGGCCTTGACCTGCGCCAGCTCGGCCATCGTCGTCGGGCACACATCGGGGCACTGGGTGAAACCGAAGAAAACGACGGTGACCTTGCCCTTGAATTCCGCCAGCGTGCGCGGCTGGCCGTTCTGGTCGGTTAACGACAAGGTGCGGGCATAGTCGGCGCCTGTGATGTCGACACCCTTGAATGAGGTCGCGGCACCACCACCCGAGGACGGCGCGTCGCAACCGGTCAGCGACACGGCCAATGCCACGCCACCGAGCTTCAGAAAGCCACGGCGCGACGGGCTCGAAAAGCGACTCACCGAAGATGGGCTCACAGCAACGGCCCCAGGTAGTGATCGATCAACAAGGCTGCGAACAGCAACATCAGGTGCCAGATCGAGAACCGGAAAGTCTTGCGCGCCAGCGCGTCGGAGTAATTGCGCCACAGCTTCCAGGCGTAGCCGATGAAGATGCCGCCCAGCACGATCGCCGACACCAGGTAGATGACGCCGCTCATGCCCGAGATGAACGGCAGCAAGGTCGCGGCAAACAGCACCAGCGTGTACAGGAACACATGCAGCTGGGTGAAGGCGGCGCCATGGGTGACGGGCAGCATCGGCAGGCCCGCCTTGCGGTAATCCTCGGCGCGGTACAGCGCCAGCGCCCAGAAGTGCGGCGGCGTCCACAAGAAAATGATCAGGCACAGGATCAGCGCCTCGGGGCCGACCTCGCCACGGATCGCGGCCCAGCCCAGCACCGGCGGCATCGCGCCCGAGGCGCCGCCGATCACGATGTTCTGCGGTGTCGCCGGCTTCAGCAGCACGGTGTAGATGACGGCGTAGCCGACGAAGGTGGCGAAGGTCAGCCACATCGTCAGCGGGTTGACCCAGAAGTACAGCATCGCGCTGCCCAGTCCGCACAGCACGGCGGAGAAGGTCAGCGTCTGCGCATTGGTGAGGGTGCCCTTGGCGGTCGGCCGCCAGGAGGTGCGGGCCATCTTGGCGTCGATGTGCTGCTCGACGATGCAGTTGAACGCCGCCGCCGCGCCAGCGACCAGCCAGATGCCGGCGGTGGCGGACAGCGCGAGCTTCACATCGGGCACACCGGGCACCGCCAGCAGCATGCCGATGACCGCACAGAACACGATCAGCTGCACCACGCGAGGCTTGGTCAGCGTGTAGAACTGCCTGACGCGTGAAGGTTGCCGGGCAATCGGCAGCGGGGTGGTGAGGGTTTCAGACATGTTCAGGCAAGCCCGTGATTCTACGAAGCCGCGCGGATGCCGCTGTGGCCCGACGACACGGCGGTGTGGACGGCCGCAGATTCAGGCCGTGCGCGCGTCAACAGCACCACCAGCACCACCAGCAGCACCGCCGCGCCGCCGGTGTGCGCCACCGCCGACAACAAGAGCCAGTCGAGCAGCACATTGCCGAGGCCACTGGCCACCTGCCACGCGATCGCAGCGGCGAGCGCCATTGCCCAGCGGCGCAGCGCGGCATCGCCCGTGGCCAGCAGGCGCCAGGCCAGCGTGCCCACGGCCAGCAACAGCACCGCCGCACCGAGCCGATGCACCATGTGGATCGCGGTCAGCGCGGCGAACGGCAGGTAGCCGCCATCCTTGTCGGCGCCGAGCTCGCGCAACACGGTGAAGCCGTGGTCGAAGTCCATGGCCGGCCACCAGCTGCCTTGGCAGGTCGGAAACTCGTTGCAGGCGAGCACCGCGTAGTTGGTGCTGACCCAGCC
>JANMXL010000217.1:0-2417 GCA_031380885.1 Burkholderiales bacterium
TTCGATCTCGGCGTCGCCTCCGGCAGCCCCACCGCGCGCAGCGTCGTGCTGTGGACGCGGCTCACCGGTGACGATCTGCCACCGCGGGTCGAGGTGCGCTGGGAGCTGGCGCATGACGAGGCTTTCAAGCACATCGTCGCCCGCGGCACCGAGACGGCGGAGGCCGCGTGGGCGCACAGCGTGCACGCCCAGCCACGCGGGCTGGAGGCGGGCCGCTGGTACTGGTACCGCTTCCAGGCGCTGGGCGAGCGCAGCATGGCGGGGCGCACCCGCACCGCGCCGCTGGCCACCTCCGGCGTGACGGCACCCTTGCGTTTCGCCATCGCGAGCTGCCAACGCTACGACGCCGGGCACTATGCCGCCTGGCGCGACGTGGCGCAGCAGAACCTCGATCTGGTGATGTTCCTCGGCGACTACATCTACGAGGGGGCCTCTCGGTCCAACTTACCGCGCCGCCACGAAGGCGGTGAAGCGCGCACGCTAGAGACTTACCGCGCCCGCTACGCCACCTACAAGCGCGACCCGCTGTTGCAAGCCGCACACGCCAGCGCGCCCTGGCTGATGGTCTGGGACGACCACGAGGTCGAGAACGACTACGCCCGGTTGCAGGATCCGCGCTTGGATGCTGACTTCGCGGCGCGGCGCGCGGCCGGCTACCAGGCCTATTGGGAACACATGCCGTTTCCCAATTCGGCACGACCCCGGCTCGACGTGGCCGGTGGCGCGATGCGCATCACCGGGCGGCTGGACTGGGGCACGCTGGCGCGCATCCACCTGCTCGACAACCGCCAGCACCGCGACCCGCAGGTCTGCCCGCGGCCCGGACAGGGCGGCTCCAACACCGTGACGCCTGCCAACTGCCCCGCCCTGCTCGACCCCAGGCGCACCCTGCTCGGCACGGAACAAGAGCGCTGGCTGGCCGACGGCTGGGACCTGCAACGACCGTGGAACCTGGTCGCCCAGCAGACGCTGATGGCGCGGCATTCCTGGACCGACACCGCCGAGGGCGGCGCTGGCTTGGGTGGCACCTACTGGAGTGATGGCTGGGACGGCTACCCGCTGTCGCGCAACCGGCTGCTCGGCACGGTGGCCGATCGGCGGGTTCCCGGTGTGGTCGTGCTGGGTGGCGATGTGCACGCGCATGTGGTGGCCGACCTGAAAGCCGATTTCGACCGCCCCGAATCGCCGGCGGTGGCCACCGAGTTCTGCAGCACCTCGATCGCCAGCCACGGCAGGCCGCAAGAGCTGCTCGACATGGCGCGCCCGTTCAACCCGCACATCCACATGAGCCGCAGCGACCGGCGCGGCTGCATGCTGTTCACGCTGGATGCCAAACACCTGCAGGTGGCGTTGCGGGCCGTCGACGATGTGAACGACCCGGCCAGCGCAGTGCGCACCAGCGCGAGCTTTGTCGTCGAAGCCGATCGGCCTGGCGCCGTCGCCGGGTGATGAGGCGCTGGCTGCGCCATGCCTTCGGGTTTTGCATTGGCGGGGCAGGCTGGACGGGCGGTGGCAAGGGAATGGCGTTCGCCCCACAATGACTTCCCCTTTTCCACCAGCATGGGTCTCGACATCAATACCACCGCACTGACACGGCCGCACCACAACGTGCCCGCCGACTTGAAGCACCCCCGCCTCCAGGCCTGGGTGGACCAAATCGCCACGCTGACTGACGCAGCGGCTGTCTACTGGTGTGACGGCTCGCAAGCCGAATACGACCGCCTGTGCCATCAGCTGGTCGCCGCCGGCACGATGAAGAAGCTGAACCCGGAGCTGCGCCCGCGCAGCTTCCTGGCCACCAGCGACCCGAGCGATGTCGCCCGCGTCGAAGACCGCACCTACATCTGCAGCCAGCACAAGCAAGACGCAGGCCCCACCAACAACTGGATGGCGCCGGCCGAGATGCGCGCGTTGCTGCAGACCGGTCGCCCCGACGGAACCCCGGCCTTGTTCCGCGGCGCCATGAAGGGCCGCACGCTGTATGTCGTGCCGTTCTCGATGGGCCCGCTGGGCTCGCACATTTCGCACATCGGCGTCGAGCTGACGGACAGTGCCTACGTGGCCGTCAGCATGCGCACGATGACGCGCATGGGCCGTGCGGTGATCGACCTGCTGGGCACCGATGGCGACTTCGTGCCCTGCGTGCACACGGTCGGTGCGCCGCTGGAAGCCGGTCAGAAAGACGTGGCATGGCCGTGCAACCCCACGAAGTACATCGTCCACTACCCGGAAACGCGCGAAATCTGGAGCTACGGCTCGGGCTACGGCGGCAACGCGCTGCTGGGCAAGAAGTGCTTCGCGCTGCGCATCGCCTCCACGATGGGGCGTGACCAGGGCTGGCTGGCCGAGCACATGCTGATCCTGGGCGTGACCAACCCGGCCGGCAAGAAGTACCACGTCGCAGCCGCCTTCCCGAG
>JANMXL010000146.1:0-9664 GCA_031380885.1 Burkholderiales bacterium
ATGCCGGTGTAACTCGTCTTGGAACTGTAGGTGCGCACATTGCTCGTCAACGCGCCGGTGATCGATTCAAGCGTGCTGAAGGTGCGCAGGGTGACCCGATTCGGCGAGACGCTGACCACATCGCTGCGCTGCGACAGCGCACGCACCTGGCTGGCCTTGATCTGCACCGTCAGCGCATGCACCGCCGGGTGGACGGCGTGCACCGAACCGCCGATGCGCAGCACCTGCGCTCGCAGCTCGGTCATCTCAGGATCGGCAGAGTTGCTGACGATGATGGCCTGGACGTGGCGCACACCATTCACGTCACGCGCCCACTTGGCTTTCGGCTGCCTGGCTTCAGAGAGTTCGTCGTCCAGGTCGCGCGCCACCTTGGCATGCTTTTCTGAGCCGAGCGCTTGCGCATGAGCCGCCTTGGGGCCGAACAATCCGGCCAACAGCGCCAGCGACGTCAGCGTCAACGCCATCGCGCGGCGCAGTCGGCGCCTTTCGATCAGGACGATGAACTTGGAGATTGCATTCATTTTTGTGTGTTCCCGTGGAAGGTGGTTGCCCGAAACCGAAGCTGCGTCGCGGTGATTCAGAGAATTGACATCACTTCGACTCAACTGTTAGCAATTGTTAATGGGCGCTTCCATCTGTGCACACGGGTCATTCGAAAAATGGGACTTAGTTACGGTGCTTTTCCTCGCTTCAAATTCATCAAAAACTGTCGACCCAACAGCCGCTTTTCGTCTTCGGCATGTCGCCGAAGAACTTGAGTGCGGTCGATCAAAAAAAACGGGCAGGCGTGGTAACGCCAAAAACTGAAAAGCCCGAAGGCTGGTGCCTTCGGGCTTGTCTGGACGGCCGCAGGTTGTGGCCGTGCGATGCAACGCTGACTGCGTCGATCAGCCGTGCTTCTGGTCGAAGAACTGCTCGTCTTCGGTGGAACCTTTCAGTGCGCCCGTGGACGCATCGCGCTCGATGGTGGTGGTCACGGCATCGAAATACCCGGTGCCCACTTCGCGTTGGTGCTTGACGGCGGTGAAGCCCTTTTCGGCGGCGGCGAACTCGGCCTCTTGGAGCTCGACGAAGGCGCTCATGTTGCTGCGCGCATAGCCGTGCGCCAGGTTGAACATCGAGTAGTTCAGGCTGTGGAAACCGGCCAAGGTGATGAACTGGAACTTGTAGCCCATCGCGCCGAGTTCGCGCTGGAACTTGGCGATGGTGGCGTCGTCGAGGTTCTTCTTCCAGTTGAACGACGGCGAGCAGTTGTAGGCCAGCAGCTTGCCCGGATACTTTTTGTGGATTGCATCGGCGAACTGCTTGGCGTAGGCCAGGTCGGGCTTGCCGGTTTCGCACCACACCATGTCGGCGACGGCTGCGTAAGCCAGGCCGCGCGAGATCGCCTGGTCGAGCCCCGGCTTGCTGCGGTAGAAGCCTTCCACCGTGCGCTCGCCGGTCAAAAACGGCTTGTCGTTGTCGTCCACGTCGCTGGTCACCAGGTCGGCGGCTTCGGCGTCGGTGCGGGCGATCACCAGAGTCGGCGTGCCCATCACGTCGGCCGCCAGACGCGCGGCTTGCAGCTTGGCCACCGCTTCACGCGTGGGCACCAGCACCTTGCCGCCCATGTGGCCGCACTTTTTCACCGACGCAAGCTGGTCTTCGAAGTGCACGCCCGATGCACCCGCGTCGATCATCGACTTCATCAACTCGAAGGCGTTCAGCACGCCGCCGAAACCGGCGTCTGCATCGGCCACGATGGGCGCGAAGAAGTCGGTGTCGTTTTTGCCTTCCGACCACTGGATCTGGTCGGCGCGGGTGAAGGTGTTGTTGATGCGCTTGACCACCATCGGCACCGAGTTGGCTGGGTACAGCGACTGGTCGGGGTACATCTCGCCGGCCAGGTTGGCGTCACCGGCCACCTGCCAGCCCGACAGGTAGATGGCCTTCAGCCCGGCCTTGACCTGCTGCATCGCCTGGTTGCCGGTGAGTGCACCCAGTGTGTTGACGAAAGGCTCGTTGTGCAGCAACTCCCACAGCTTGGCCGCGCCGCGCTGGGCCAGCGTGTGCTCGACCTGCACCGAACCGCGCAGGCGCACGACATCGGCGGCCGAATAGCTGCGCTTGATGCCCCTCCAGCGTGGGTTTTCAGCCCAGTCTTTTTCGATGGCGGCGATTTGTTGTTCGCGGGTGAGTGTGGTCATGGGTACAGCTCCGGATGAGGGCGACGAGGAAAAGTCGAGTGACGTATTGACATCTCTGACGATACGGGCGAATGCCAAAAAACGATAGACTTATGTCTTATATAAGACACATTAATCCACACAATAAGTCAATCGGTGAATTCGTATGATCGACCGCCACCAGCGGCACCCCATCACCATGACCTCGTTTGCTTTCCTGTCCCACGGCGCGTTCCTCAAGGCGCCGCCAGCCGACGCAACGTCTCGCTACGCCGTTGCCGGTGTGGCCTGGGACGGCTCGGTGACCAACCGGCCAGGCGCCCGGTTCGGGCCGCAGGCGATACGCCAGGCCAGCCACATGCTGTGCGATGCGATCCATCCGCTGTTCGATGTCTCTCCCCTGGGCGCAAGCTTCGGGGACGCCGGCGACCTGCCGCTGCCCAACACCAGCCTGGAGCGCATGCGCGAGGCGATGGCACCGCTGGTGCACGACCTGATCCGCGCGCACCACATGGTGTGGCTGGGCGGTGACCACTCGATCACGCTTCCCTTGCTGCGTGCCTACAAGGCGTGGCTGGGCCGGCCGCTCGCCGTCGTGCATTTCGATGCCCACTGCGACACCTGGACCGACCACTTCGGCGAGCCCAGCGGCCATGGCACCTGGGTTTATGAGGCGATTCAAGAAGGGCTGGTGATTCCCGAATGCTTCACGCAGATCGGCATCCGCTCGGCCGGCGAACGCACGGCCCGCGACTACGTGCGCGAGCAGGGCGGCTTGATCTACGCGGCCCGCGACCTGCGCGGCCTGGAAAGCCCGCTGCAACTGGCGCCGATCTTCGGTGGCATCCGTTCGCGATTGGCCGAGCACGGCCACCCACCGGTCTATCTGAGCCTCGACATCGACTGCCTGGACCCTGCCTTCGCGCCCGGCACCGGCACACCCGAGCCCGGTGGCATGACGACCAACCAGGTGCTCAGCGTGCTGGAGGAGTTGGTCGACCTGCCCTTCGTGGGCATGGATTGCGTGGAAGTGGCCCCCGCCTACGACCATGCCGAGCTGACCAGCAACGCCGCAGCGAATTTCGTCTGGACTTACCTCTGCGGGCGCATCGCCAACGACCCGGCCGCGTAGCCCGCGCCTCAACCCTGGCGAGCGCGACTTATCCCGGCGCGGCCTCCATCGGCTTTCAGCGCACGCTGGGCCAGTGCGATGGACAAGAATCCCGCGATCAGGCCGAGCACCAATCGACCGCCACCGTTTAAGAATACGTTCCACCACAGCAGGGGGGATGCGCGACTGGGCTCGTGGAGCCGCACCATGACATCCCAAAGCCACGCAGCCAGCGACAGTGGGGTGTCTAGCAAAACGACCGGTACCAGCATGGCGCTCACGATCCCGATCCGCAAGGCAAGCTCGGCGATGCGTGCGGGCCATGCCAACACCATGACACATGCCACCCAGATGGGTTGCAGCACGGTGCCGATCGTCGTGGCAACAACCATCACCGATTGGCCATCCGGAACGATCGCACGGCCCCCAAGAACAACCGTCCGCCCCAGCAATGCAACCGCGGCAACAGACGCCTGGTTGCGTTCATCGACGACTCCGATTTGAATGATCTTGAAGTCCTCCGCAACCAGCTTCAAAGCGCCCGTCAATGTCGGCAACATCAACGTCACCACTTGGCGCGAGTAGAAATGCGCGGCGGTCAACATCAACGCGGTTGCAAGCAAGAGACGCAGCGCGAAACTGAGCGCCCGAACCTTGGTGCCGCAAACTGCGGTGGTGGTCACGGCGCTTCCAGTGCAGTCGGCCGGCTCAGCGCTCGATCTGCAGGCTCAGCGGCATGCTGCAGCCACACATGAAAGTAAAGCCCTGTCAATGCCACCATGAGCAGCGGCGCTGCGGTGGTGTGCATCAAGTCGAACAGCGCCCGGTCAGCCCGGAACGCATAGAACAGCGCGACGATTCGCAACTGGTTCAGCGTAAAGACCCACAGCAGGCCGAACCCCATGCCCACGAGCCGCATCCGCCAGGACATCGGAAACACCAACAAGGCTGCTGCGAGCATGAACATCACGTCGATGCCCTCGCAACCGAAAAGGACGTTCAGCCCGCCTCCCGTGGCCACGATGCGTGCCGCCTGTGGCGTGGCCTGCACCTCGGGTGTGATTCGATTGATCAGCGCCGTCGCGCTGCGCACGGTGAGATCGTGAATCCACAGCTTCTCGATCCAACTCCCGCGCGACGCTTCCCAGGCAAGTTGAAGCGCCATGAACACCAACACGAAGATCAGCGCGCGCCGTATCAACTTGCCGAGCGGCACAAAGCGCGCACCTGGTTGAATTGCGGGCCCGACGGAGGAATCGTTTTTCACAAAGTCTCAGAAATCATGGTTTGGCGATCGAAGGGGCGATTGGCAAGACCGAGTCCACCTTCGAATGGTAGAGGCGCTTCATGACCGTTTCAGTCACATTCCAGACGCAAAGCGCGGGCAAAGTCCGGTAGTTGATTGACCGCATTGCTGCGCTCGAACGCAAGAATTTGCGTTCGACGTCGTGAGCGCCCGGCGCACGTACGCCTACTGCCCAGCCGTTTGTGTCGGGGAGACTTGTTATGCACCACGCGTCGAGGGCGCAGACCGCAGCTCTGTTCATTTGCGGGATGGTCGTATCTGCCAGCGTGTTTGCCGACGTGGATTCGGCGCGCAGCCGCGGCGCGGCATGGCTCATCGAGCAGCAGCGCGGCGACGGCTCCTGGGCCACTGCCGACGGCGCCTTGCCGGTGCAGGCGACATCGACTGCGCTCACCGCCATCCGCAACGCTGGCCTGCTGCGCTCACCCACCTTCGGCGCGGCAGGTGCGTGGTTGGCCAACGCCGACGCCGACAGCGTCGACTCCCTGTCGCGCAAGGTGCAAGGGTTGGCCGCAGCAGGCTTGCTGACAACGGCACAGGTCGAGGCCGATCGGTTGTTTGCTTTGCGCAGTTTTGCCAGTCAGGCCACCTGGGGTGGCTACGGCAGCAGCGGGCTGGACTACATCGATACCGCGCTGGCCTTGACCGCCGTGAGCATGGGCGACGCCAACTACAACAGCAAGCTGACGGCCAACCCGAGCACGATCGTCAACGCCGTTTGCAAGCTTGCGGAAGGGCGGGTGAATGTGGCAGTGGGGAAACAAGCGTGGCCGACCACGCAGCCGGCAGTCAGCCAAAGTGCCGGTCAGGGGCGACCATCGGTGTTGGCCACCGTGCTGGTGTTGCAAGAGCTGCTTGGATTGCAGCAGCGTGCCGGATTGAACAGCGTTAACTGCCCGACTGCGTTTTTGCTGACCACGCTGCGCACCGAAGGCCAGGCCTGGTTGATCGACCAGCAAAACGCCGACGGCGGCTTTGGCGAGCAGCGTACCGACGGCAGCAAAGGCCGCTCGACGGTGCTGCTGTCCGCTTGGGTCTTGCGCCTGCTCAACAGCCAGAACCCGGTGCCGCAGCCGCAAA
Organism: Burkholderiales bacterium; assembly: GCA_031380885.1. Taxonomy (GTDB): domain Bacteria; phylum Pseudomonadota; class Gammaproteobacteria; order Burkholderiales; family Burkholderiaceae_C; genus PBB1. Next base: position 5,663 of record JANMXL010000146.1, read on the forward strand.
CCGGCAACCTGCAAGCGTGGCTGCTCGGCCAGCAAAATGCCGCGTCGGGCGCATGGCGGAACGACCCGCTGGTCACCGCTGCCGTGTTGACCGCCTTACCCGTTGCCAGCGGTGCGCAGTCGGTCGACAGCGACCGCGATGGCATTCCCGATGTCGTCGAGCAAGCCCTGAGTGGTGCCAGCAGCAGCGTGGCCGATGCGCGAAATCGATTGGCAGCACCGAGCTTGTCGGTCGCCGGTGCAAACGCCAGCGGCTTCGTCGCCGCTGCCACCGTGGGGCAACCCTTCGATCACGGCCTGACCGGCGGCACAAGCTACAGCGTCGCTTCGGGCAGCCTGCCGCCGGGCTTGAGCCTGAACGCCACGACTGGCCGCATCGTCGGCACGCCGGTGCAGGCGGGCAGCTTCAGCTTCGACTACCGCGTCGGCAGCGCTGGGCTGGCGATCGGGCGCATCGATGTGTCTGCGGCACTTATGGCCGACGTTCCGCTGCCGCCCTGGGCGCTTCCCTTGCTGGGCAGCCTGATCGGCGCGTCTGCGGGCTGGCGTCGATGGAGGTCGACATGAGCCCGACCTTGCACTCCGCATCGATTCACCTTCGACTTCCCTTCCAGACTCTGGTCCGCGCCCTCGGTGCGATGCATCCCATGCGCCTGCCAAACCGAATTGCCTCTGCCTTCGCCGCCATCCTGCTGGCGATTGGCGCAGCGCTGCCCGCCATCGGCGTCGCCGCGCAGCCGTCGGCGTTTTCCAGCCTGCCCGACGATGCGGTGCGCAAGCTGCGCCAGAGCGTGATGCCCATCGACAGCCCGGCGCGCGAAGGCTTGCGGCGCAAGCTCGACGCCCTGCGCAACGAGACCGACGATGCCGCCGCCGATGACGCCAGCGCCGCTCCGGCCGCGGCTCGCCGCGAGCGGCGCCGTGACAAAACCGACGCAAGCACCCCGCGCCCGGCCCCCATGGGCAAGCGCACCGCCTCGGCGCATCGGGCCGAACTGCGGGTCATGCGCGACGAACTGATGCGCGAGTTGACCGGACTGCGCTTGCGCACCCGCCAAGCGGGCTCGGCTGTCGGCGACGCTGCGCTCGCACGTTCGATCGGTGATCTCGCGCAGCGCTTCGAGCGGCTTGATGCCGCGCTCGACCGCGTCGAGCGATCTGTCGACGAAGGCGGCACTCGCAAAGCCCGCGCTGCGTTGGCCGGTTTGCTCGAAGAACTGCGTCCGCCTGCCGATGCCTTGCCGCCTGCTCCGTTGCCCACCCTCAACCCGATGCCCTCGGTCGCGCCGCCGCCCGGCCAGGGCGTGCCCAGCAAGAAGCTGCCGCAATACGCGCAAGACAGCCTGCGCTTCGAGCCGCCGGTAGCCGCGCTGGCCGCATCGCCGCCTGCGCACGGGCTTGCGCAGGGCGCTGCGGCATCGCCTGGCTTCAATCCGCGCGAGCACGGCTTCGGCCTGTTCAAGGTCGCGGCCACCTTGCAACCGGTGGCCCCCGACGCTGCGGCCGATTGTTCGGCCGCAGCCGCCGACACCGCTGCCGATGGTGCCGAGGTGCTGCTCACGCCCGAGGTGCGTGCGCTGGCTGCAAGCTTGCAATATTCACCCGCCCGCATCCTCAACTGGATGCTCAAGGAAGTCGCCTTCGAGCCATATTGGGGCTCGCTTAAAGGCTCAGCTGGGGCGCTGCAAACCCGCGCGGGCAATGCCACTGACCAATCGAGCCTGCTGATTGCGCTGCTGCGCGCCTCGAACATACCCGCCCGCTTTGTGCGTGGCACGGTGCAGCTGGTCGATGTGCGGCCCACCGACAACCCGAGCGGCAAGGCGCAGCGCTGGCTGGGCACCAAAAACTACAGCGGTTCGATCGGCCAGCTTCGGGGCATCCCGAGCGGGTCGCAGTCCATCAACGGCGCGGTCCACGGTGTGGTCTTCGATCACGTCTGGGTTCAGGCCTGTGTGCCCTTTGCCGGTTATCGCGGCAGCTTGGCTGAATCCGGCGGCTATCGCTGGGTGCCGCTCGATGCCTCGATCAAAGACCACGACTACCAGAGCGGCATTGCGGTCGATGTGCCGCTGGACGCCGGTTTCTACAGCACCTATCTGGCCAGCCGCACCGAGCTGCTGCCGCCTGAATTTTTTGCTGACCGCGTAGAAGCGGCGGCGCGCACGGTCACCTCTGATGCGTCGGTCGAAGACGTTCCCTACCGAGGCACCTCGCGCGTTCAGCGCATCGATGTGTTGCCCAGCACGCCGCCGTTCGCGGTCGCTGCATTTATCAATTGGCCCGGCAGCGGCGCGCCCGAAACGGCTGTCATTCCAGACGCCCACCGCCACAAATTCGCGGTGACGGTCAAGAACGCCACCGGCAGCACGCTCGCCACCACCACCGTCACCTTCCCGCAAAGCGTCTTCAAACGCATCACCGTGTCGTATGCGCCCACAGCGGCTAGCCAGTCGCTGTGGAATTCATGGGGCGGCGCTCTCGCCTCCTTGCCGACCGGAAGTGTGAATGTGTACCCGCTCATCAAGCTCGACGGTGCCGTGGTCGCCAGTGGAAGTGCCGCACCTGCGCTGGCGCTGGCCGCCTCGCACAACTTCACGATGAAGCTCACGCAAGGCGAAGGCCTGGGCGGTGGCTGCATCGCTGACAGCGGCACCTTCAACGACGCACGCGACCCGGACGTCAATTGCCAAAACAAATCCGTCTATGCCGATGTCCGCGCCGGCGCTTACTACGCTCTCGGCGTCGATGCCACCCACACGTCGAATGCCATGCTCAGTGAACGCGCACGCTTGCTCGCCAGCGGCGTCGGCACGTATCCGGTCGCACCCACGCCGGCCAGCGGCGCGGCCTACGACGCCACCGTCGGCGAGCTGCTGCATTTGGTGCTCCAAACCTATCTCCACGACACCGACCGGGCTGAAAAACGCGTGGCCGAGCTGCGTGGCTTTCGCAGCGCAGGCCCCTTTGACATCGGGCTGACCGGTTCCGACATCAAAACCGATTACGCCTTCGATGTGCCGCTGACGGTCAAGCCCGCTGGCGTGTTCGTCGACTTCAAGGGCGGCCGGTACGGCTTCGCGAAGCTCGATTCGGCGGCGCCGACGGTTCCCCTTGCGGGCGAGAACATCACCGACTTCGGCGCGCGCCGGGGGGCCGTGCTGCGTGCCGAGCAAACCGAACTGGGCAAGCTGAGCATCTATGCCGGCTCCGCGCTGGAGCACCGGGTATGGCAAGAGGCCTTGCGCACCGACGCGGTGTCTACCGTGCGTGGGCTGCAGTTTGCAGCCGAGACCGGCATCCCGCTGGTCACTTTCACGTCGGCCAACATCGGGCAATTCGATGCGCTGATGCTGGTCACCGGGGCCACCGGCATGCAGGCTTACAAGCCCGGCATCCAAGCCGAAGTGGCCGCAGGCGGCACGGTCGTCGTGCCGCGCACGCAGATCGCCTACACCGACCCTGTGGACGAGAGTAAAGCCTGGCGCGGCGCGGTCTACATGGTCGAAAACGCAGCCGCAGGCCGGTACAGCGCGATCATCAATGGTGCGCTCTCGGGCGGCTTCCCCCTCACCAACTCCACCCCGCTCACCTCCCTGTACAACTTCACGCCCACAGCACCTGCTTATCAGGTTGCGTCGGCTGCGGCACCGGGGGCCAGCACCACCACCCCGCTGACCGTCACCACCCCGGGCCGGGTCGGCTCCAACGTCTTTGCCACGCTGGCGGGCGACCCGGTGAACATGCTCACCGGCAACTTGGTTCACGACGAGCGCGATCTCTACTTGAAGGGCCGGGGGCTGCCGGTGGCGCTGCAGCGCTGGTACAACAGCGGCGACCCGGTCGACGGCCCGTTTGGCTTCGGCTGGACGCACAGCTTCAATCATGTGGTGCGCCTCTACGGCGTCGAAGCCGGTGCGGCCAAGGTGGGCTGGCTCAACGGCAGCGGCGGCGAGAGCTTCTTTTCGACTTCTTCGCACAGTGCTGGCGACATCGCGCGCGG
>JANMXL010000161.1:0-21687 GCA_031380885.1 Burkholderiales bacterium
TTGGCCAGCTTGCGATCGCGCAATTGGTACGCCAGCGTCGGCTGCAAGACCGAGTAAGTGCCCGCCGAACCGCAGCACAGGTGGCTTTCGCTCGGTGACAGCTGCACGTCGAATCCCAGCGCGCCCAGGTGCGTCTCGACGCCGCCACGCAGCTGCTGTGCGTGCTGCAGGGTGCACGGCGGGTGGAAGGCCAGCCGCGTCGTCGGTTGGCGATGCAGGCGCGGCTTCAGCAGCGGCACCAGCTGCGGCAGCAGCTCACTCAGATCCTTCGTCAGCTCGCTGATGCGTCGGGCCTTCTCGGCATACGCCTCGTCGCGGGCCAGGGCGTGGCCATACGCCTTGACCGTGGCGCCGCAGCCCGAAGCGTTCATCACGATCGCCTCCACCTTGTTCGCCAGCACGCTGGGCCACCAGGCGTCGATGTTGCGGCGCATGTCGGCCAGGCCGCCTTCATGGTCGCCCAGGTGGCTGCGGATCGCGCCGCAGCAGCCGGCCTCTTCGGCCACCACCGTCTGGATGCCGGCCACATCGAGCACGCGTGCGGTGGCGCTGTTGATGTTGGGCAGCATCGTTGGCTGCACGCAACCCATCAGCATCAGCACCTTGCGCGGGTGCTCACGCTGCGGCCAGCGGTGCGCGCGGGCCTGCTCGGCCGCGCGGGGCTTCGCGGCCACCTTGCTCTTCAACGACGCCGGCAGCAGCGGGCGCACCAGCTGACCGAGCTTCATCGCCGGGCCGAACAGCGGCGAGGTCAGCCCTTCCTTCAGCAGCCAGCGCACTGCCTGCTCGCCACGCGGACGCTCCACCTTCTCATCGACGATCCGGCGGCCGATCTCGACCAGGTTGCCGTACTGCACGCCCGAGGGGCAGGTGGTCTCGCAGTTGCGGCAGGTCAGGCAGCGGTCGAGGTGCGATTGCGTCTTGCGGGTCGGCACCGCGCCTTCGAGCACCTCCTTGATCAGGTAGATGCGGCCGCGCGGGCCGTCGAGTTCATCGCCCAGCAATTGGTAGGTGGGACAGGTGGCGGTGCAGAAGCCACAGTGCACGCACTTGCGCAGGATGGCCTCGGCGGCCTCGCCGTCGGGCGTGCCCTTGAATTCGGAAGACAGGTTCGTTTGCATGGATGGAGGCGTGGGCGTCAGCCGCCAGGGTAGAGCCGACCGGGATTGAACACGCCGTGCGGGTCGAACGAGCGTTTCAGCTCGCGGTGGATGCGGTCCAGCGGCGAGCCCAGCGGGGCAAACACACCCGCGGACTTGTCGTCGCTGCGAAACAGCGTCGCGTGGCCGCCCGCGCGTTTGGCGATGTCGCGCAGGCGGGTCGCGGTGTCGGCATCGGCGCGCGGGGCCACGCACCAGCGCTGCCCACCGGCCCATTCGACCAGCGGCACGCCAGGCAGGTCCAGCACCGGCGCGGTCTGTGGCACCGACAGTCGCCACAGCGCCCCACCGGCATCCACAACAGCGCGGGCGGCCGCGAAGAACTCATCGCGGTGGTCGCGCAGTCCTTGCCAAAAGGTGTCGGCCAGATCGGACTCGATCACCTCACCGCCAAGCGCCCGAAACTCCGCACTCGCCGCCTTCACCGCGGCGACCGCCCCCCGCAGGCGCACGACCAGCTGGTTGTTCCACAGCGCACTGGCGTTCAGCGGCAGCGGCTGGCCGCCCCACTGGTGCAGTTGCGCCAGCGCCGCCGCCTGCTTCATGTCGAAGCGCAGCGTCACAGTGGCCGGCGCGACCGGCAGCACCTTGATCGACACTTCCAGGATCACGCCCAGCGTGCCGAGCGAGCCGGCCAGCAGCCGCGACACGTCGTAGCCGGCGACGTTCTTGATCACCTGCCCACCGAAGCTCAACACCTCGCCCTGGCCATTGAGCAGCGTGGCGCCGAGGACGTAATCGCGCACCGCACCGACCGTGGCCCGCGACGGGCCCGACAGGCCCGCGGCGACCATGCCGCCGACCGTGCCGCCCGCAGAAAAATGCGGCGGCTCGAAGGGCAGGCACTGCCCTTTCTCGGCGAGCGCGGCTTCGAGTTCGGCCAGTGGCGTGCCGCAGCGCGCGGTCACCACCAGCTCGGTCGGCTGGTAGCTGGAGATGCCGGCGAGCTCGGTGGTGGACAGCACTTCGCCCTGCGGCGCCTCGCCGTAAAAATCTTTCGTGCCACCGCCGCGGATGCACAGCGCGGTGCCCGCTTGCTGTGCCGCCCGCACGCGGTCGATCAGGCGCGCGAGCGCGGGGTCGAGTTCAGACATCGGGCTCAAAAGCGAGGCAGGTCGGGGAACGGCAGCAGGCCCTTGCGCACATGCATCTTTCCGTACTCGGCGCAGCGGTGCAGCGTCGGGATCACCTTGCCTGGGTTCAGCAGCCCGGCCGGATCGAAAGCGCGCTTCACCGCGAACATCTGCTCACGCTCGGCCGGCGTGAACTGCACGCACATCGAACTGAGCTTCTCGATGCCCACACCGTGCTCGCCGGTCACCGTGCCCCCCAGCCGCACGCTGGTCTCCAGGATGTCGGCACCAAACAGCTCACAGCGGCGCAACTGGTCCGGGTCGTTGGCGTCGTACATGATCAACGGGTGCAGGTTGCCGTCGCCGGCGTGGAACACATTGCAGCAGCGCAGGCCGTAGGTGAGCTCCATCTCGGCGATGCGCACCAGGATCTCGGCCAGCTTGTTGCGCGGAATCGTCGAGTCCATGCACATGTAGTCGGGGCTGATGCGCCCGCTGGCCGGGAAGGCGTTCATCCGGCCGCTCCAAAATTTCAGCCGCTCGGCCTCATCACGGCTGATGTCGAAGCGCGTCGCACCGGCCGCTTCGAGCACCGCGACCATGCGGCCGATTTCCTCTTCCACCTCTTCGGGCGTGCCGTCACTTTCGCAGATCAGGATCGCGGCGGCTTCGAGGTCGTAGCCTGCGTGCACATAGGCTTCGACGCAGGCCGTCATCGGCTTGTCCATCATTTCGAGGCCGGCCGGGATGATGCCGGCGCCGATGAGTGCCGCCACCGCATGGCCGGCCTTGCGCACGTCGTCGAAGCTGGCGAGGATCGCGCGCGCCAGCTGCGGCGTGGGCACCAGCTTGACGGTCACCTCCACCGTGACGGCCAGCATGCCTTCGGAGCCGATCACGATCGCCAGCAGATCGAGACCGGCCGCATCGAGCGCCTCGGAGCCGAACTCGACCGCTTCGCCTTCGACCGTGTAGCCGCGCACACGCAGCACGTTGTGGATCGTCAGGCCGTACTTCAGGCAGTGCATGCCGCCGGAGTTCTCGGCCACGTTGCCGCCGATCGTGCAAGCGATCTTGCTGCTGGGGTCGGGCGCGTAATACAGGCCGTGGCGTGCCGCCGCTTCGCTGATGGCGGCGTTGCGCACGCCGCTTTGCACGACCGCGGTGCGGCCGACCGGGTCGATCTTCAGGATCTTGTTGAACTTGGCGAGGCTGAGCGTCACGCCCAGCGTGTGCGGGGTGGCGCCACCGCTCAGGCCCGTGCCGGCACCGCGGGCGACGACTGGCACGCCGAGACGATGGCAGGTGGCCAGCACCGCCGACAGCTGCGCTTCGGTCTCGGGCAGCGCGACCGCCAGCGGCAACTCGCGGTAGGCGGTCAGGCCGTCGCACTCATAAGGCACCGTGTCCTCGTGCTGCCACAGGAGCGCGTGGACGGGCAGCAGTGGCGCCAGTGCGGCCACCACCTCAGCGCGCCGAGTGATGCGATCGACCACGGCTGGGCCCGGGGCCATCACGACGAGATCCTTGGGGCTGACCGGGGCGTTCATCTGATGACTCCATGGCACTGCGTTGGGCGATTCACTGTAGCGTCATCGTCTGCCAGCGCAGACCTTGCGCGCCGCATCGCCCTGCCTGGCGCAGGGCGCAGTCCGGCCTCAAGCGGCAGGGGACGCAAACACCGTCAGCACACCGGTGTAGCCGTAGAGGTGTCGGTGCGCGATCTCGCCATTGGCGAAAAAACCGACCAGCGGCACGTCGCCGAGCGCGTGCCGCACGATGGCGAGCTCGGCCGACGGCGAGCCGAAGTGCGGGCCGCCGCGCCCGGCGCAACTGATGTACACCGCGCCTGCGATCTGCCGAGCCGGGTGGGGCGCGCTGCCGGCGTCGCCACCCTGCAAGGCCAGCGCGGTCTCAAGCGGCAGCATGTCGGGCTCAAGTTCCTCGCGGATCTCGGTGCAAATGCGCACCAGGTCGCGCCACGCGGCCTCGGTGTTGCGTTGGCAGAAGGCGAGTTGCATGCCGCGTTCCACTGCATCGGCCACCGCGACCGCGTGCCGGCCTGGGTCGATGCCGACCAGGTGGCGCACCCGCGTCTCGGTGCCGAAGCTGCCACCGCGAGCCTGGGCGCCGTCCGGATCGCTCAGGCCGACCAGCGTGCCGCGCAGGCGCGGCAAGGCTTCGCGGGGACTGCCCGCGTCGACCTTCAGGTCGCGCAGCAAACACGCCAGTGCCGGCTCGTCGTCGAGCGAGATGACGAGGTTGCGCTCGGCCGCGGTGACGCGGCGCACCACGCCGATCGGCTGGCAGCCTTGCGTGACGCGCGAGATCAGTGGCACCTGCGCGTCGAACGCGACGCCCGACAGGCCACCGCTGTAGACCCCATCGGCAATGTGCACCGCGCGCCCGCGTGCCGAGGCCACGCCGCCGAACAGGTAACCCGTGCTGGTTTGATCGGCCAGCTCGGCCACCAGCTCGGCCGCATCGTGCGCCGACGGATCGGCATGCACCAGCGCGGTGGCGGCGGTGAAGCCGGGCTGGCCTGACAAGGGCTGCAGGCCGGAGAACACTCGGAAGTGCGCCGGCGCGATGTCGCCCAGCATCAACGACAAGGCGGGCTCGTCGAAGTACTCGACGCCGTTGGCCGCGATGCCGACACCGACCGAGCCGACCCATGCCACGCCCGGCCATTGGCTGCGCAGCGCCGCCAGCAGCGCCTCGGCGGCAGCGCCGTAGTGGTCGCTGAAGTAGACCCAGCCCAGCGTCGGGGTGTCGATGTGATCGGGCCGGGCGCGCTGCGCCTCCAGCTGCGCGGTCGCCAGCGACAGCGCGAAACGCCAGTCGGGGTGCGTGGCGTGGGCGTGCAGAAACAGCTTCATCGTGGCGTGCGCGCGGTGGGCTTTCGGGCGGCGCCTTTCGATGCGGCGCTGCCTGGGGGGGCCTTGCGGCCCGTCGCTTTCTTGGCCGCGGGCGCGCTTGACGTGGCGGACGACGTCTTCGACGCTTTCGCCGCTGGCACCACCGACGCAGCCAGCGCCACCCGCGCTGCGGCATCAGCCGCGCTGTCCTTCAGCGCCGAGGCCGCCAGCTCGCTGAACTGCTGGGCCAGCGCGCCCCACCATTGCATCGGGTCGACGGCGGGCTTCGCATCCGCTTGCGCGGAGGCTCCGTCGGCGCTGGCCTCAGGCGCCGCGGCAGGCGATGCTTCAGGCGCTTCTGGTTCTGGCGGCATCGCGGAAGCGGCCGCGCTGTGCGCCGCCGCTGCGGTCGGCGTGCGGATCGTCAGCGCATCGCGCAGGTCGCCCATCTGCACATTCATCGTCTGCAGCGTCGTCAAGGTCATCTTCTGTACCTCGAGCGCCTGAATCGTCGCGCCCAACATTCGCGCGTTCTGTTCGAGCCAGAACTGCACCGTTTTCAGCTCCTGGATGCGCTTGTCCAGCTCCTCCGGGTTCAGCGTCGGTGCGACCCACTGGCCCATGCCCGGCAGTGCCGCGCCGGCGTTCTTCACCAGGCCCTGCAGGAATTCGAACCCAGGGGCGAAAGACGTGAAGGCGGGGATGTCGGTCATGGGATGGTCTCCGGGGCGCGCTGCCGCTGGATTGTGCCCCTCGGGTGCCTGTGCGCGCTCAGCGCCGTGCCGCAATCCCGTCGGCTGTCATGGCCGCGGCAGCTCGATGCGCAGCACCCCGGCGTCCTGTGTCCAGCGCAGGCGCCCCAGCACGTCCATGCCGAGCAGCGGGCGCTCGCCCAGGCCAGGCAGTGCGGTGATCTGCAAGCGCTCAGCGGCGACCCCGCCGTCCAGCGCCACGTCGGCGCGCACCACCTGGCCGGACACCACGCCACCAGCGGTGTTCGACTGCACCGAGCCCAGCGCGTCGAGTTGCAGCTCGCGCGCAAGTGCCGTCGAGATGGCGGTCGAGGTGGCGCCGGTGTCGACCAGAAAATCGACCTCGCGGCCGTTGATGCGACCCGGCCAGTGGTAGTGGCCATCCGGGCCGCGTGCGATCTCGATCACACCGCCGACGCTGTGGAAACGGGTGCGCTGCTGCTGGTGCAGCCACCACTGAACGCCAAGAAACAGCCCCAGGCCCAGCAGCAGCCACAACGTGACCACCTTGAAGGTGCGCGGCAGTTCCTGGCTCATCGGCGCGGCGCCCGACAATGGAGCGACTGTGCGTCACCTGCCGAAGGCTGATTCAGCCCGTCGTGTAAACCATTCCAGGGGTCGGCGAGTTTCATGGGTATGGTGCGATGAATGGTGGCGGCGGACAGTCCCCGTCCACTGCCTGCACAGACAACGAGCCTCATGCCATCCACCCCCGCCATTCTCGACGCACCGGCACACCTCCATGCACCCTGACTCCTCTGCGGCGCTGCCGCGTGGTCGCCCGCCCGCCCGTGTGTTGCTGGTGCTGACGCTGCTCGCCGCAGCCGTGCACGGCTGCGTGCTCGATGGTGTGCCGCTGGGCGGGCTGCAGACGCCGGCCTATGCCGCGCTGCCGATCGCGACGCCTGTTCAGGTGCGACAGATCGCCGTGCCTGCGGCCGAGCCAGCGCGATCAGCGTCTGTCGACACCGTGACCAAGCCCCCCGCCGCGCCGCCAGTGCCGAAGAAGGCGCGGTCGGCTGTGCACGTCGCCAGCAACGACCGCGTGTCTGCTCCTGTCGCAGCCAGCGCCGAGCCGGCTGCCCCCGCGTCGGCGGTGCCTGTGGAGGCCACGCCAGCGACAGCAGCACCGCTGTCGGCTGGCGCCGTGGCCTCGACGGCAACGCCCGATTCGCCGCCGCTGCGCCAGCCCGAGCGCCCGGTGCCGGTGTACAAGACCCGGATTCCGCCGGTGACGACGATCGAATACGAGATTCGGCGCGGCGGGCTGTCGGGCACCGGGGAGCTGAGCTGGCGGCCGGTCAACGGGCACTACGAAGCGCGCCTGGAAGCCAGCATCGCGGGCTTCACGCTGTTGACGCAGATCAGCCAGGGCGGGTTCGATGCCGCCGGCCTGGCGCCAACACGCTTCACCGACCAGCGGGCGCGCAAGGCGGCGCGGGCGGCGAATTTCCAACGCGAGGCCGGCAAGATCACTTTCTCGGGGCCGCGCGATGAGTACGCCCTGGCCGCAGGATCGCAAGACCGGCTGAGCTGGATGATCCAGTTGCCCGCCGTGCTGGCTGGCGAGCCCAAGCGGGCGGCGGCAGGCAGCGAAGTGGTGCTCTACATCGCTGGGGCACGCGGTGACGTGGACATCTGGGATCTGCACTCCAGCGGCGCCGAAACCATCGACACGCCGTCGGGCGCGTTGCAGACCATCAAGTTCACGCGCACGCCGCGCACCAATCGGGACACGCTGGCCGAAGTCTGGTTGGACCCGAAGCGCCATTACCTGCCGGTGCGCGCGCGGCTGACCCAGGGCGAATCCGATGGCGCGCTGGATTTGGTCTTGCGCGAGCTGCACACCGGGCCTTGAAGACGGCGCGGCTTGAAACCCGCGCAGCCATACCCACCTGTTTCATCTGCGGGAATGCTTCCTGCGTAGAACTGTCTGCGCACGCTTGCCGCCTCCAGGAGTTCCCCGATGCACATGCTCTACAACTCGGACAGTTTCATCGTGGTGCAGTTCGACGTGCCGGCCGATGCCGCGCTGGCGGAGAGCAGCGACACGCTCACGCGCGGCGGCTACGAAATCGTCGACAAGTTCGCGCGCAAGGAAATCTTCATCGAAGGCGCGATGGCGCAGAGCTTCAAGGACGGCGTCGCCGCGCTCATCGAGACGCGCCCCGCCGGGCCGACGCAAGAGGAAATGGACGACTACCTCGAGCGCTTTGCGTCGCTGATGCATCAGCCCGTGGTCATGCACTGATCCGCCTCAAGTCAACGGCGGTCAGGCCGATAGTGAGGGATGACCGAAGCATTCGCGCCATTCGTCACTGCCCTGGGCTGCGTGCTGGCCTTTTTGGCGGCGTTCTGCATGCTCGATCTGGTCAAGCGCCTTGAATCGAGGCTGGACGGCCCGGCCTTCGGTTGGCTGGTCGGCGCCTCGGTGGCTTTTGCCACCGGCCTGTGGTCGGCTCAGGTGCTGGGCATCACCCAGCTGAATCTTCCGTACACCGTGGGCTACCACTCTGTGTTGAGTTTGGGCGTCTGGCTGGCCGCCGGGATGTTCTCTGCGCTGAGCTTGGCCGTGGCTTGCCGCCGGGCCACCTCCACGAGGCGCTGCCTGGCTGGCGCTGGTCTGCTGGCGAGCGGCATCGTGCTGACCCAGCTGTTGTTTTTGCAAGCGCTGGGCCTGGGGCCTGGCATCACAGCGCCAGGGCCTGCAGCAGCGGGGGCTTGGGTCGTCGCGTGCCTCGGCTGTGGCAGCGGATTCTGGCTTCATGCACAAGCTCGCGCCCGCGCCGTGCGCCACCTACCAGCCTGGCAGGCGCTGTCGGCGCTGCTGATGGCAGTGGCTGCGGTGGTGTCGCAAGGGCTGGTGATCGGTGCGGCCGGGCTCGATGTGCAAACCTCGTCAGCCTGGCGCGACCGGGTGCCCGCCGACAGCATGGCGGTGCTGGTCACCGTGGGTTCGACGGCCTTGCTGTCGATGTTGCTGCTGCTGTCGCGGCTGGAAACGCGCTGGCGCGACTCGCTGCGGCAGGCCAAGGGCGAGTTGCAGCAGCAGTCGCTGCGCGACCCACTGACCGAGCTGCCGAACCGGCAGATCTTCGACGGCACGCTCGCGCAGGCGACGCAGCGCGCCGATGTGTCGAAAGGCCGGGTGGCGTTGCTGCTGGTCAACCTCGATGGCTTCAAGCCCATCAACGAATCGTTCGGCCACCGCGCAGGCGACCGGGTGCTTCGCGAGATCGCGGCCCGCTTGCGCAGCCTCGCGCAAACCCACATGGTGGCGCGGCTCGGTGGTGATGAATTCCTGCTGCTGATGCCCGACAACCCGCGTGCCGAGGACGCCGCAGGCATGGCGGCGCGCGTGCTGGCGTCGGTCTGCTTGCCGTGTCGCATCGACGGCCGCGAGGCGACCGTCACTGCCTCCATCGGCATCGTGATGTACCCGCAGCACGGCGCGCTGTCGACGCTGATCACGCACGCCGATGCGGCGATGCGTGGCGCCAAGGCCAGCGGCGGCGCGACCTATTGCTTCTTCGAGGCGCGCATGATCAGCGGCCAGCGCGGGCAGACCGAGCTGCTGCGCGATCTGCGGCGCGCGCTGGCACAAGGCGAGCTGGAGCTGTACTACCAGCCCAAGATCCACGCGCCGACCGGCGAGATCACCGGCGCCGAGGCGCTGATGCGCTGGCAGCACCCAAAGCTGGGCATGGTCAGCCCGACCCTCTTCATACCGATCGCCGAGCGCTACGGGCTGATCGGCTCGCTGGGCAACTGGCTGATCGACGAAGTGTGTCGGCAGATCCGGGTGTGGCGTGATGGCGGGCTGCGCATGCGGGTGGCGATCAACCTGTCGGTGCATCAGCTGCGCCAGCCCGATCTGGTCGAGCGCATCGGGAGCGCGCTGCGCGCGCACGACGTGAACCCCGGCCTGCTGACCTGCGAGATCACCGAATCGGTGGCGATGGAAGACACCGAGGGCACGATCGCGATACTCACCCGGCTGGCGCAACTGGGCGTCAGCATTTCGATCGATGACTTCGGCACTGGGCATTCGAGCCTGTCCTACCTGCGCAAACTGCCGACCAGCGAGCTCAAGATCGACCGCAGTTTCGTGCAGGACCTGGAAACCAGCGAGGACGCGCGCAAGGTCGCCTCCGCCATCATCAACTTGGCCAAGTCGCTGGACCTGAAGGTGGTGGCCGAAGGCGTCGAGACCGAAGGCCAGAACAAGATCCTGCGCGAGTTCGGCTGCGACCAGTTGCAGGGCTTCCTTTTCGCCAAGCCGATGTCGGCGAAAGCGCTGGCTCTGTGGGCGATGGACGATGTCGGCCCGCGAACGATGAACTTCCGCCCGTCGCTGTTCAAGGAGACCCGGTCGATCGAATTGGTTTGAACCCTGCGGGGATTGATCCGCGAGGCGCTGACGCTGTATCTCGAATCGTCTCCGACACCGACCCGGTCTGCCTACGAGGTGGGGCGACATCGGTTCGGCAAGCACCGCGGCACGGCCGACCTGGCCAGCGGTCGCAAGGCGCATTTCGCCGACGCATTGGCGGACAAGCAGCGCCGCCGCACGGCTGACCCAGGGCAGGGTTGAGCCGGAGCGTGGCGCAAACCTCCGCGCGCCCAGCGCCCACGGTTACCGCCGTCATCGGCCCGGTGCTGGCAGACAGCGGGCCCTTGCTGGCGCTGTTCAACGCGGCCGCACTCGACTTCTTGCGCTGGGCTGAGGGCGGCGGCACCAGGTCGACACGCCGCAGGCCACTTCGCTGACCGAGATTCTTCGCCTCAGCGAGCGTTTCGCCGACTTGTCGTTCGATCTGGCCGACGCATCGATCGCCGACGCTGCGGCTCGCTTGCGCGGCCGCCAGGTGCTGACCCTCGACACCGATTTGGATGTCTATCGCGACAAAAGGGGCAAAGCACTGGTCAACGTGATGCGGGGGCCGAAGGGCGATTGAGTCGTTGGCTGTCGATGATCCCGATGGCGGCGCGTTCGGCGCCGATCAGGATCACCGATCAATCACGCTCAAGCCTTGCGGCGCTTGGCCATCAGGCCGATGGCGGACAAGCCGGCCAGCATCAGCGCGCAGGTGCCGGGTTCGGGGACGGCAGCGGCTGTGCCGATGTCGCCGTCGTGGACGGCCCAGGCTCCGTGTTCAAAGTTGCCATCGAGAGTCGATATCCCTGTGGCACCGGTTGAAAAAACGAAGGCGAATTTGAACGGGATTTGCGATTGGGATTCTGTGAACCCGTCTGCTGACCAACGGTTGTAATCACCGTTCAGATTCAAGAATCCAGCGGGTGTGGCAACAGAAATCCCATCGACACCGAAGAGATGCACCATCTCGCTGCCCGTGCATCCGAAAAGGCCGGTGAAGGAAGGGTCTTGAATGCTGCAGTTGCTGTCGAAGATCGGCGTCGCTGGCAGCCGCCATCCGGTGACACCACCCGTGGTGAGCGAAGCGGCCCATGCCGAAGCGCTTCCCCAAGTAAACGCGCCATCGATCGATGACACACCATCGTCAAAACTGCTGCCCGCACCCGCGTTCGTATCCGACAACCAAGTGATGTTCAGCGTCGTGTCGTAGTAAGCCTCGATCGTGGACAAATTGGCGTCCAGGCTGCGAGCTTCCAACGCAGCATGGGCACTGCCCGCCATCATCAAAGCGCAGGCCACAGCCAGCGGCGCGTATCCAAGTTTCATGTGCTTCCCCAGGGTGATGTGCGCCGAAAACCTCGGCCCGTTGGTGTTGCCGCGCAGATGCAGCAAACGGCATGAATCATGCTGGGGGGGGTGAATTTGCAACCCCCTGTTCACGGGGTTTTGCGGGGCAAAAGTTCGATCGCGGGTGGCGAATCACTCGCTTTTCTTAGAATCACCTCATGACAACCCAGCCCTACACCCGCGGCGCCCAGCTGCCCGCGTTGCTCCGCCAGCGCATCGCGATCCTCGACGGCGCCATGGGCACGATGATCCAGCGCTACAAGCTGGGCGAGGCCGATTACCGCGGTGAGCGCTTCAAGGACCACCCGAAGGACCTGAAGGGCAACAACGAGTTGCTGCTGTTCACCCGGCCCGACGTGATCTCGGAGATCCACGACCAGTACCTGGCTGCGGGCGCCGACATCATCGAAACCAACACCTTCGGCTCGACCCGGGTCGCGCAGGACGACTACGGCCTCGCCTCGGTGGCGCGCGAGATGAACGTGGTGGCAGCACAGTTGGCGCGCGCTTCGTGCGAGCGCTACAGCACGCCCGACAAGCCGCGCTTCGCCGCCGGCGCGCTGGGCCCGACGCCACGCACCGCGAGCATCAGCCCCGATGTCAACGACCCGGCGGCGCGCAATGTCAGCTTCGACGAGTTGAAGGACTCGTACCTCGAACAGGCCTCGGGGTTGCTCGAAGGTGGCTGCGATTTGTTTTTGGTGGAAACCATCTTCGACACGCTGAACGCGAAGGCGGCCATCTTCGCGCTCGACGAGTTGATGGAGTCCACCGGCGAACGGCTGCCGGTGATCATCTCAGGCACCGTCACCGACGCCTCGGGGCGCATTTTGTCGGGGCAGACGGTGACTGCGTTCTGGCACAGCGTGCGCCACGCCCGGCCGCTGGCGGTGGGCCTGAACTGCGCGCTCGGCGCGACATTGATGCGGCCGTACATCGAGGAGTTGGCCAAGGTGGCCGGCGACACCTTCATCAGCTGCTACCCGAACGCCGGGCTGCCCAACCCGATGAGCGACACCGGTTTCGACGAGACGCCGGAGATCACCGGCAGGCTGGTGGAGGAGTTCGCCAAGAGTGGCTTCCTGAACATTGCCGGTGGCTGCTGCGGGACGACGCCCGCGCACATTGCCGAGATCGCGCAGCGGGTCGGCCGTTATCAGCCGCGCTGTTGCAATGCGGCTGGGCTGTTCGGCGCGCTGCAGGCGGCCTGAACCGCCACATCGACAACACCCGCGTCAGCCGCCCAGCGCCACCGTCAGCCGATCGTCGTCATGCAGCATCAAGGCCTGCGCGGCCGTGACCTTGCAGACCCAGGTTTGCAGGTGCAGCGGCTGCGGCAACGACAGGCAGCCCGGCGCCAGCACCGCCGCGCAATGGCCCCCAACGCGGCGAGCTGACGCATAGCGGATCCACTGCACGCCTTGTCCGCGTGCGGCCTTGGCCAGGGCATGACAGGCGCTGTAGTCCGACGGATGCGTCCAGGCTGCAGCGGATGCCGACCAAGGCGTGCGCGTCAGGTCGATCGCCGCACCGCGCACCTGGGCCTGAAACAGCGTGTGCTCAGTGACCAGCTCGCCCTCGCGCAACCCGGCGCTGTCCCTCAAAAAACGCCAGCGCCAGTAGGCGACTTCGGTGCAGGCGGTGTCGCGCTCCTTGGCGCCGTACCAAAGCCCGGGGTCGCCGCCGGCGCGGAAGCGCGACGGGTGCGGTGAGCGGTAGCGGAACGGCGTGCTCAGCAGGTAATGCGGCTGCGCCTCGGCGCGCAGGTGACTGCCGCGCTTCGCCACCGGATCAACCCTGGGCAATGGTGGCTTGCTGGCTTCGAGGATGCGTTCGATCTCGGCCTGCTCGGCCAAGCTGTCGACCAGCCGCATCGTTGCCACCCTGTGCTGCGCCTCGACGCCGCGCCACAGCAGGCCACTGGCGGCTTTGACTTCGGTATCGAACCAGGCAACTTGCCACGCGGGCTTCACATCGGCGCGCGCATGCTGTCGAGGTAGGCGACGGTGGTGACCAGGCCCTGCGCGCTCTGGATCAGCGTGCTCGGCGTGCCATTCAAGGCGTCGTTGTGGCTGCGCATCCAGGCCAGACGCCGCCCTTCGTCGTTGCCGACCAGCGCATCGAGCGAGCGGTAAAGGCGCACCAGCAGGGCGGCCAGCTCGCCCTCTTTCGATTCGGGTGCCAAGCCGCGCTCGCCGCGCGACACGCGCGAGACCGTTGCTTCGCTGACGCCGATCACTTGGGCCAGCGCTGCGCCGTTGAGGCCCAGCAACGGTGCTGCACGGCCCGTGGCCTTGGCCAGCACGGCGCTGGGGTCGATGTGGATGGCAGGGTCTGCAAGAGCGAGCACGGCGGTTCCTTCGACAGTTTCAAAGGAAAGATTAACCTTAAGTTATTCCAATTGCAAGTAAGGTTCTGATGGCGGATTCCATCGCTACGACAATGTCCAGTATGTGTTCTCCCGCGCGCGATTCACGGCTGTCGCTGTACCTTGACCTGATCCGTTGGAGCCGGCCCGTCGGCAGCTGCCTGCTGCTGTGGCCGACGTTGTCAGCGCTGTGGCTCGCCGCCGGTGGCTTTCCGGGCTGGCACTTGCTGGCGGTGTTCACGCTGGGCACGGTGCTGATGCGGAGTGCCGGGTGCTGCATCAACGACGTCGCCGACCGCCATTTCGATCGGCACGTGAAGCGCACTGCCGAACGGCCAGTGACACGCGGCGCCCTCAGCGCGCGCGCCGCGCTGGCGTTCGGCGCGGCACTGGCCTTCACCGCCTTCCTGTTGGTGCTGACCACCAACCGGCCGACGGTGCTGTGGAGCGTGGCGGCGCTCGCGGTGACGCTGATCTACCCGTACACCAAACGCTTCTTCTCGATGCCGCAGGCCGTGCTGGGCGTCGCGTTCAGCTTCGGCATCCCGATGGCGTACTCGGCCGTGCGCGGCGAAGTGCCTGCCGTCGCCTGGGCGCTGCTGCTCGGCAACCTGTGCTGGGTGCTGGCCTACGACACGGAGTACGCGATGGTCGACCGTGACGACGACCTGAAGATCGGCATCCGCACCTCGGCGATCACGCTGGGGCGCTTCGATGTGGCGGCGGTGATGGCGTTCTACGCGGCCTACCTCGCGCTGTGGGCGGCCATCGGGGTGCATCTGGGCCTGGGCGCGGCGTACTTCGCCGGGATCGCCAGCGCCGCCGCCCTGACCGGATGGCATGTCACGCTGATCCGCGACCGATCGCGCGACGGCTGCTTGCGGGCCTTCCGGCTCAACCACTGGGTCGGGCTGGCGGTGTTCGCCGGGGTGGTGGCCGATGCGCTGTGGCGCCCAGCGCCTTGAGCAGGGTGACACGCGCTATCGTGGCGTCATGTGTTGCTTCCACCGTCGATTGCACCGTCGGTCGGGAGCCAGTATCGACCCGTGTGTCGAACCGAATGGAAGGGGCTGGCACGATGTCGGAACTGACGGAACCGAAACGGCGCGCGGCGGCCTTCTTGCGCATGCGCGAAGCGCGTCGCAACGAGGCTGCTGAGGACTACGTTGAACTCATCGGCGACCTGATCGCCACCACCGGTGAAGCGCGGCTGACCGATCTGGCCGCGCATCTGGGCGTCTCGGCTGCGACGGCCTCCAAGGTGGTGGACCGCTTGCAGCTGGCCGGGCTGCTCGAAAGCCTGCCCTACCGCTCGATTTTCCTGACCGAGCGCGGCCAGACGGTGGCTGCCGCGTCCCGGCATCGGCATGCCGTCGTGCGCGAGTTCCTGCGCGCCATTGGCGTCAGCGAATCGACCTCCGAAGCCGATGCTGAAGGCATGGAGCACCATGTCAGCGACGAAACGCTGGCGGCCCTGGTGCGAACGACCAGGATGCTCAAACCGAAGTAGGGCGGCGCGCCCTCCTTCTCAGCAGGTGCCTGAGACCTCAACAGAGCGTTGAGCCCGCCGCCGATAACTGGCTTGCACCTGGCTGACCGCCAGTGCCGCGAAGAAAACCACGGTCTGCACCATCACGATCGTCGGCCCGGTCGCGGCGTCGAGGTGGAAACTGGCGATGGTGCCGACCACACAGGAAAAAACAGCCGCAGCCACCGCGATGAGGGTCAGTCTGCCGAACTGCCTGGCCAACAGAAACCCGATGGCGCCCGGCGTGATCAGCATGGCGATGACCAGGATGACACCGACGGCCTTCAGCGAAGCCACGATCGCCAGTGCGACCAGCGCCAGCAAGCCGTAGTGCAGCAGCTTGACTGACAGTCCCATGGCCCGGGCGTGCGCGGGATCGAAACAGAACAAAAGCAGGTCGCGGCGTTTGGCAATCACGACAGCGCCAACCGGGACGGCGATCAGAGCGGTCTCGACCACGTCCGACCAACGCACGCCGAGCATGTTGCCGAAAAGGATGTGATTGAGGTGTTGATCCGACTCCACCTTGACGAACAAGACGAGCCCCAACGCGAACATGCCGGAGAACACGATCGCCATGACGGCGTCTTCCTTCACACGACAGTGTTCGCGCAGATAGGCCGAGGCGGTGGTGCAGAGCAGCCCGGCAGCGAACGCCCCGAACACGAGTGGGATGGACCACAGATAAGCCAGAACGATGCCCGGCAACACGGCATGAGAGATCGCGTCGCCCATCAGCGACCAGCCCTTCAGAACAAGGTAGCACGACAGCAGCGCGCAGACGGTTCCCACCAGGACGGCAGCGACGAGGCCGCGCTGCATGAACTCATGCGCCAACGGCTCGGTGAACCACTGGAGCACGCTCATGTCACGCTCCCTGGGGCGCTTTTGGACGCGTTCCTGCGCCAACTCGCCAGACGCCCGTGTTTGGGCGCGAAAACAAAGGCGGCGAGGAAAACAAGCGTTTGAAAAACGACGATCAGCCCGCCGGTCGCACCGTCGAGGAAATAGCTCGCATAAGCGCCCAGGCCGCCGCACAGCACACCGACCGTGACGGCCAGCACGATCATGCGGTCGAAACGATCGGTCAGCAGGTAGGCGGTGGCCCCGGGTGTCACGACCATGGCGATCACGAGGATCGCGCCGACGGTCTGCAAGGCAGCGACCGTGCAGGCCGACAGCAGCACGAAGAACAGGATGTTCAGGCGCAGCGGATTGATCCCGACCACCCGCGCTTGGGCCTCGTCGAAAAAGGCGAGCATCAGGTCTTTGCGTTTCACGCCGAGGATGACAAGCGAAACAGCCGCAATCAGGACCACCTGATTGGCGTCCTCGTCTGCGATGGCGAGGATGTTTCCGTAGATCACCGACTGCAGATTGACCGACGTCGGGTTCATCGAGACCAAGAAAAGCCCGAAAGCAAACAGGCTGGTGAAGATGATGCCGATGACCGCGTCTTCTCGCAGCAGCGTGATGCGTTTGACGGCGAGTATGGAAACCGCCGCGAGCAATCCGGCCACGAACGCGCCCACGGCATAGGGCAGACCGACGAGGTAAGCGATGGCGACCCCCGGCACCACGGCGTGCGACAGCGCGTCGCCCATCAGCGCCCATCGCTTCATGATGAGATAGCAGGAGAGGAAGGCGCACACGCCAGCCACCAAGGCGCTGACCCAGATGGCCTTGAACATGTAGCTGTAATGAAACGGCTCGAGGAGCAAGTCGATCATGGCCTGTCCTCGCCCTCGCGGTCACGGTCAAAGATGGCCGGGTCGGCTTTCTCGCCATAAAAAACGAGCGGCCTTTCGTCGTCGGTCAGGACGGTGACCGATCGCGTGTCCGAGTCGTCGTGCAGGTCGCGCCCCCCCAGCCGGATGTGACGCAGCACGCCGCCAAAAGCAACCGCAAGATTGTCCTCAGTGAAAACCGCCGCGGTGGGCCCGTAGGCAAGCACCGTGCGATTGAAGAGGATGACCTGATCGCAGAAATTAGGCACCGATCCCAGGTTGTGGGTCGACACGAGCATCAGGCAGCCGCGATCGCGCATGCCGCGCATCAGCGCAATGATGGCGTCCTCGGTCTTGACATCGACGCCGGTGAACGGCTCGTCGAGAAGAATGACGGTGGCCTCCTGCGCCAGCGCCCGCGCGAGGAAAACGCGCTTCCTCTGGCCGCCCGAGAGTTCACCGATCTGCCGATCGGCGAAGGCGCTCATGCCGACGCGATCCAGCGCATCGGCCACCGCAGCATGATCTGTCCTGGAGGCCATTCGCAAGGCGTTCATGTGACCGTAGCGGCCCATCATGACCACATCGCGCACCAGCACCGGGAAGCTCCAGTCCACGTCCTCGCTCTGCGGCACATAGGCCACGAGGCCGCGGGCCAGCGCCTCGCTGACAGGCAGCCCCGAGATGGCGACGCTGCCGCTGGCAGGCGTCAGAAAGCCCATCAGCGCCTTGAACAGCGTCGATTTGCCTGAGCCGTTGATTCCGACGAGCGCGCAGATGGAAGAGGCGCCGAGCTCGAAACTGGCGCTTTCAATCGCTCGGACACCATTGGCGTAGGACACGGAAATGTCCGTGACGCGAAGGCCCGCCGCGGGCGGTGCAGCCTCCGCGCGCAAGCCTGCCCGCGATCCGCTCCCGGCCAACGCCAGCACCGATCGGCCGAACGTCAGCACCCGGCTGATCATTGGCCGAAGCCATTCGCAATGGTCTCCACGGTCACCTCGAGAAGCTTCAAATAGGACGGAACGGCGCCCGTCTTGGCCGACAGCGAGTCGACATACAGAACCCCGCCGTAGCGAGACCCCGTTTCCCCGGCCACCTGCCGCGCCGGCTTGTCCGACACCGTGCTCTCGCTGAAAACGACTGGAATTTTATTCTTGCGCACCAGGTCGATCAGCCGGCGAACCTGCTGCGGCGAACCCTGCTCGTCCGCATTGATCGGCCAAAGATGAGCCTCTTGCCAACCGAAATCGCGGGTCAGGTAGCTGAATGCCCCCTCGCTGGTGACCAGCCAGCGTTGCCCTTCAGGGACCTTGGCGAGGCGAGCTTTCAAAGGTGTCACGATGGCTTTGATCTGCGCTGAGTAAGCCGCCGCGTTCTTCGCATAGATGTCGGCGTTGGCGGGATCCGCTTTGGCGAACGCCTTGCGGATGTTTTCCACATAGATCAGCGCGCTGGCGGTCGACATCCAGGCATGCGGGTTGGGTTTGCCCACGTAAGGGCCTTCCTTGATCCCCATCGGCACGATGCCTTCGGTGACGACGGCGCTCGGCACGTTCTTCACGTTGTCGAAGAACTTTTCGAACCAGCGCTCGAGATTCAAGCCGTTCCACAGCACCAGGTCGGCCGATTGCGCCTTCACCACATCGAGCGGCGTGGGTTGGTAGTCGTGGATCTCCGCGCCGGGTTTGGTGATGGATTCAACGGTCGCGGCCGTGCCTGCGACGTTCTGCGCGATGTCCTGGATGACCGTGAAGGTCGTCACCACGCGCAGCGGCTTCTTCGTCTGCGCGAAGGCTTGCGAATCGATGGCCAGCCAAGCAACGGCGGCTGCGCAGGCGCAGACCATGAAGCGCCGCGCCATGAAGCGGAGATCGGTCAAGCGGGTCAGATGCATGGAACTGCTTTCAAGGCGGACGAGCGACAGTTCGATTGCCGAGACAGCCCACTGAACCCGGCGTGCAAGCCGAACAATGGCTACCTCCCTTGGGCGACGCTCAAACGGTGCTAAAGAGTGTAGCCATGGCTAAATACTCTGTCCAGAACGGCGCATCCTGGTCGCAGGGACAAGCGGCCAGGCTCGCCGGACTGTCAGGGCCTGTTAACGCGGCGCCGCGGCCCGGGTGGGCGCAGCGGTTTACCGACGACGAGCACCGCGTCAGCGGCCGAACTCGTCGCCCAGTTCCGCTGCGCGCCGATGCGCGGCCTGCAACGCGCGCCGGAACGCGGCCCTGACGCCGTCGGCCTCAAGCGCGCTGATCGCCGCATGGGTGGTGCCGCCCTGGGAGGTGACACGCTGGCGCAGCACCGCGGGCGGCTCGTCAGCGTTGCTCGCCAGCGAGGTGGCGCCAGCGAAGGTGGCCAACGCCAGCTGCCTGGATTGCGCCGCGCTGAGACCCAGCTCGACGCCCGCATCGATCAGGGCTTCGAGCACATAAAACACATAGGCCGGGCCGGAGCCCGAGAGTGCAGTGACAGCGTCGAGCTGCTCTTCACGCTCGACCCACAGCGTCTGCCCGGTGGGGGCGAGCAGCCGCTCGATTTCCGCTCGGTCTTCAGCCGACACCGCCGCCCGTGCATACAGGCCCGACATGCCTTGACCGATCAGCGCTGGGGTATTCGGCATCGCGCGCACCACGCGCTCGCTGCCGGTGGCCCGCACGATGGCATCGCTGCGGATGCCGGCCATCACGCTCAATTGCAAGGCGCCAGCAATGTGCGCGGCGCAGGGGGCCGCAGCCGCCGTGAAGAGCTGCGGCTTCACCGCCCAGACCGCGCCCTCCACACCATCCAATGAGTCGTCAGCGGCACGCAGGGTGCGCACGCCGAAGGTGGATTGAAGCGCGGCCTGGCGAGCCTCGTCCGGCTCGATGACGCTGATGGCGCTGGGTGCCCAGCCGCTGCGCAACAAGCCGCCGATCAAGGCACCGGCCATGTTGCCGCCGCCCACGAACACCACCGACGACAGCGTCATGGGCCGACGGTGCTCTGGCTGAACTGGCTGCTCGGGTTCATCGCGTCGTCGCCAGCGACCATCTGGCCCTTGCCGAAGTTGCTGCCACCGCGCACCTCACCGCATTGTTGCAAGGCACGTCAGGACGCAACGCAGGGAAGTGAGGGTGACGTGGGCTGTCCATGATCTTTCCTGAAGGAGACATTGAGAGCGAACCACCGCGAAGCACTGTAACCGCTAGACATCGGGGATGGGCCCGCTGGCCATGCCCAACTCAGGACCCGCTTGCGGCCGTTCGCGGCTGCGACAGCAACTCCGCATTGCCCCCTGCGGCTGCCGTGTTCACGGTGACGGTCTGCTCAGTGCACAAGCGCAGCAGGTAGTGCGGCCCACCTGCCTTCGGGCCGGTGCCGCTCAGGCCCTCGCCACCGAAGGGCTGGACGCCGACGGCTGCACCGATCATGTTGCGATTGACGTAGACATTGCCAACCCGTGCCACCTCGGCCAGGTGCTGCGCGCGGCTGTCGATGCGGGTCTGCAGGCCGAGCGTCAGGCCATAGCCCAACGCGTTGATCTGCGCGATCACGTCGGCCGGATCGCCGCGCCAGCGAACGACGTGCAACACCGGGCCGAAAACCTCCTGCTGCACATCGGCGATGCGCGCCACCTCGAAGGCGATCGGCGCAACCAGCCTAGGCATCGATGGCACCGCAACGGGCGCCTCGCCGATCAGCGTCGCTTCGGCTCGCAAGCGCGCAATGTGCCGCTGCAGGAGGTCGAACGCCTCGTCGTCGATCACCGGCCCAACATCGGTCGCCAGTTGCGCCGGGTCACCGACGTGCAGTTCGCGCAGCGCGCCGCGGATCATCTCGATCACCGCATCGG
Organism: Burkholderiales bacterium; assembly: GCA_031380885.1. Taxonomy (GTDB): domain Bacteria; phylum Pseudomonadota; class Gammaproteobacteria; order Burkholderiales; family Burkholderiaceae_C; genus PBB1. Next base: position 21,030 of record JANMXL010000161.1, read on the forward strand.
CCACGCCTTCATGCACGCACAGCAGACGCAATGCCGAGCAGCGCTGGCCGGCGCTGCGGAACGCACTGTGCACGACCGCATCGACGACCTGCTCGGGCAGCGCGCTGCTGTCGACCACCATCGCATTGATGCCGCCGGTCTCGGCCATCAGCGGCACGATCGGCCCGTCCTTCGCCGCCAGTGCGCGGTTGATCAGGCGGGCCACCGCCGTCGAGCCGGTGAAGCACGCGCCGGCCGTGCGCACATCAGCCACCAGCGCGGCGCCCACCGTCTCGCCGGGGCCATGCAGCAGCAGCAAGGCATCGGCCGGCACCCCCGCCTCATGCAACAAGGCAACCATGCGCTGCGCCACAGCCGGTGTTTGCTCGGCCGGCTTCGCGGCCACGGTGTTGCCCGCGACCAGTGCGGCCGCCACCTGGCCCGTGAAAATCGCCAGCGGGAAATTCCACGGGCTGATGCAGACGAACACGCCGCGCCCATGCAGCCGCAGCTCGTTGCGTTCGCCGGTCGGGCCAGGCAGCAATTGAGGTTTCAAGGTCGCCTCGGCCTGGTCGGCGTAGTAGCGGCAGAAATCGATCGCCTCGCGCACCTCGGCCACGGCATCGCCCCAGGTCTTGCGCGCTTCGACTACCAGCAAGGCGCAGAACTCGGCGCGGCG
>JANMXL010000087.1:0-12418 GCA_031380885.1 Burkholderiales bacterium
GCATAGCTCAGGAAGAACTGCACCGCCACGCCAACGACGGGTGCGAAGGCGCTGCACACCAGCAGCTCGAAGCCCCGCGTTTCCAGCGGCCAGTGCGGCCACCACACCCGCAAGGACAGCAGCGCCCAGCCGATCAGCAACGCTCCGAAGTACTTGAGGTAGCGCTCCTTGCGGTTGATCCAGCTCAATGTCAGCAGGAAGCCGCCGAGGGCGGTCAAGGTGATGCCCGCGATCTGCACCGTGGTGATGCTCCAGAACTCGCGCTGGGCGTGCAGCGCAGCCACCTCGGTCTCGGGCCCGAGGCGCAGCACCGACAGGCCACCCGCCCGTGCGCGCACCGCCACATGCTTCAGCGCCGTGCCTCGCACCTGGATGTCCAGCACGTTGGCCTGTGGGTTCAGCAGGGCCGCTGGCAGGCTCACCAGTTGCGGGCGGTAGCAGTTGTGGGTCATTGGCTCGCTCATCCGGCCGCCGCTGTAGATGCGGTGCCCGTTCAGATGCACTTCGAGGTTGCTGCAGGCGCGCTCGATGTACAGCGCCAGCAGGTCGTCGGTGCCGACGCCTGCGGGCCTGTCGAAGCGGGCGCGATACCAGACGCTGCCATCGTGGTCCGGACGCGACTGCGCCCACTCGTCGGGCAGCACCGTGGCCACCGCAGCGGCGTCGGCCGGGAAGCGGGCGGCGTCACTCTGCACCGCCTGCACCGATGTGATCGTCAGCACCGCTGCCTGGGCCGAGCCGAGGGCGAGCCACAGCCACAGCCACAGGGCCAACAGGTGCAGCACGCCTCGGGTTCGCATGGGCCGCGATTGTGCAGGAGGCATCTCGCTCGCAGCGCGCATCGGGCCGCAATCGTTGCCTTCGTTCACGAAGCTCGCGCCACAATACGGTCACTTCCCCGAACATCGGTCGACCTTGATCCTCAGACACGCCTTCATCCCGCTCGACAACACCCGGTTGGCGCACTTGTGCGGCCCGCTGGACGGGCATTTGCGAGACATCGAATCGGCGTTCGACGTGACGATCACCCGCCGCAACGAATCGTTCAGCATCGAAGGCGGCAGAGCGCAGGCTGAACGTGCCGTTGGGCTGCTGCAATCGCTTTACGACCGAGCTCGGCTGCCCCTGGCGGCCGACGCCTTCCAGCTGTCGCTGGTGGAGGCCGCGGCCGACGCCGCGGGCCGCGCGATCCCGCTGACCCGGCGCTCTTCGGGCGAGCCTGCCGATGCGGCCGAGCCGGTGGCTGCGGCTGCGCTGCCGGCCACGGTGCTGCGCACCCGGCGTGCCGACCTGACCGGGCGCACGCCCAACCAACAGGTCTACCTGAGCAACATCCAGGCGCACGACATCACCTTTGGCATCGGACCAGCCGGCACCGGCAAGACGTTTCTGGCGGTCGCCTGCGCGATCGATGCGCTGGAGCGCAGCAGCGTGCAGCGCATCGTGCTGACGCGCCCGGCGGTCGAGGCCGGCGAACGGCTGGGCTTCCTGCCTGGTGATCTGGCGCAGAAGGTCGACCCCTACCTGCGCCCGCTGTACGACGCGCTGTACGACCTGATGGGCGCCGACAAGGTCACCCGCTCCTTCGAGAAGGCGACCATCGAGATCGCGCCGCTCGCCTTCATGCGCGGGCGCACGCTGAACAACGCCTTCGTGATCCTCGACGAGGCGCAGAACACCACGCCCGAGCAGATGAAGATGTTCCTGACCCGCATCGGCTTCGGCAGCAAGTGCGTGATCACCGGCGACGTCAGCCAGATCGATCTGCCGCGCGGCCAGATGAGCGGCCTCATCGACGCCGAGCGCGTGCTGCGGCGCGTGCGCGGCATCGCCACGACGCGCTTCACGTCAGCCGATGTGGTGCGCCACCCGCTGGTCGCGCGCATCGTCGATGCCTACGAGGCGTCGCGCTCAGACACCGCTTGATGCCCTGCCCTGCGCTGTCGCTGTCGTTGCAGTTCGCGCGCGAGGACCTCCCACGCGAGCACCGTGCGCGGCTGCCGCGGCACCGCGTGGCGCGCTGGATCCGTGCGGCGCTCGACGCCCCGGCCGAGATCACGGTGCGCATCGTCGGCCCCGCCGAAGCCCGCGCGCTGAACCGCGACTTCCGCGGCAAGGATCACGCGACCAACGTGCTGACCTTCGACTACAGCCATGCGCCGACGGTGCATGCCGACCTGGTGTTGTGCGCCGACGTGGTCGAAGCCGAAGCGCAAGCGCAGTCGTGCACGCTCGAAGCCCACTATGCGCACCTGCTGATCCACGGCACGTTGCACGCCCAAGGCCATGACCACGAGCGTGACAATGAAGCCGAGCGGATGGAAGCCCGTGAAAGCGAGCTGATGCAGTCGCTGGGGTTTGCTGATCCGTATGCGGGCTGACGGCCACTGAGGCTCAGCTCAGCGCGATGCACTGAGGTAGCGCTTGCGCCAGAAATACACGCTCATGCCGATGCCGACCATCAGCATCGCGAAGAAGATGAGCCAGAAGCCGGTGCGGCTGTGGATCAGCGGCAGCCCTTCGAAATTCATGCCGAAGAAACCGGTCACCAGGTTCAGCGGCATGAAGATCGCCGTCAGCACGGTCAGCGTGCGCATGATGGAATTGGTGCGGTTGCTCTGCGCCGAGAAATGCATCTGCACCGCGGTCTCGGCCGACGATTCGAGCCGGCGCACATGGCCGAGCACCCGCTCGATGTGTTCGAGCACGTCGCGCGAGCGCACGCGCAGCAGTTCGCGTTCGCGGCGCGCGGCGCTGTCGGTCTCGACCGGCCACTCGTCGAGTGCGTCGATCCATTCAACGATGGCGCTGCGCTGATCCTCGCAGGTGTCCTCCAGCAGGCGCAGCGAGTTGCGCGATTCGAGCAGCATCTGCCAGTTGTCGAAGCGGCTGCGCGGGTTGAACAGCTCTTGCTGCAGGTAGCCGAGCTGCTTGGTCAGCAGCCGCCGCAATTCGAGGTAGCTGTCGACCATGTGGTTGACCATGCGCACCATCAGGTCGGCTGCACTGGTGGGCAAGCGCGCTGCGCTGCGTGCATCCGGCGAACGCACCTCGCCGTTGGTTGGCAAGGACTGTTGTTGCAGGCGGTTGGCGAAGAACTCACGCACCTGGCAGTCGGTTGGGTGCACCGTCAGCAGCACGCGGTCGAAGAGGGCAAAGCCGACCGGGCTGGTGTCGATGGCTTCCAACGCCGCACGCGCGCTGGTCAGCGTGCCTTTGCTGTCGTCGAGGAACATCAGCGCGGTGCCTTCGCCAGCGGCCAGCCGCCGAAACACCAGCATGTCGTACCACGAGGTGTCGTCGAAGTGCGAAGGCAGCTGGTTGTTCAGCAGGTCGGCGATGTGCAGGTCGACCAGCTGCCCGCCAGTCCAGCGCTGCAGCGCGGCTTGCAGCGTCGCGGCCTGCACCTCGAATTCACGCCGCGCGCTGCCGACCCACAGATAGCCGGTCGCCGGCAGCGACTCGGGCAGATCGTCGAGTTCGCTGAACTGATCGCCGCTGATGTGGAAGATGCGCATCGCGGTTCCAGCGTTGCCTGACGTCAGGCCGACTTCATCAAGCGCGCGGCGTCAAGCGCGAAGTAGGTCAGCACGCCATCGGCGCCAGCGCGCTTGAAGGCGAGCAGGCTTTCCATCATCACCGCATCGTGGTCCAGCCAGCCGTTGGCAGCAGCCGCCTTCAGCATCGCGTACTCGCCGCTGACCTGGTAGACGAAAGTCGGCACCCGGAACTCGTCTTTCACGCGCCTCACGATGTCGAGGTAGGGCATGCCGGGCTTGACCATCACCATGTCGGCGCCTTCGGCGATGTCGAGCGCCACTTCGCGCAGCGCCTCGTCGCTGTTGCCGGGGTCCATCTGGTAGACCTTCTTGTTGCTCTTGCCCAGGTTGCCGGCCGAGCCCACCGCGTCGCGGAACGGGCCGTAAAAGGCGCTGGCGTACTTGGCGCTGTAGGCCATGATCTTGGTGTGGATGTGCCCTTGTGCTTCAAGGGCCTGGCGGATCGCGCCGATGCGGCCATCCATCATGTCGCTCGGCGCCACGATGTCGACACCGGCTTCGGCGTGCACCAGCGCTTGCTTGCGCAGCACCTCGACCGTGGGGTCGTTGACGATGTAGCCGGTGGCGTCGAGCAGGCCGTCCTGGCCGTGGCTGGTGTAGGGGTCGAGCGCGACGTCGGTCAGCACGCCGAGTTCCGGGAAGCGGCGCTTGAGTTCACGCACCACGGTGGGCACCAGGCCCTCGGGGTTCAGTGCCTCGGCGCCGCCCTCGGTCTTCAGCGCGGTGTCGATCACCGGGAACAGCGCCAGCACGGGAATGCCCAGCTTCAGACAGCTTTCTGCGACCGGCAGCAGCCGGTCCAGCGTGACGCGCTGCACGCCGGGCATCGAGGCCACATCCTGCGTCTGGTTGTGGCCCGCGGTGACGAACACCGGCAGGATCAGGTCGCTCGGGTGCAGCCGGTGTTCGCGCACCATGGCGCGGCTGAACTCGTCTTTGCGCAGGCGCCTCGGGCGGCTGCTGGGGTAGGCAGGAGGGGTGTGCACGAGGCGTCGCCGGTGAGGTTGGGGCCGAAAGTCGGCGGATGATAGACGCAGCGCATGGCGATAATCCGCCGATGCTCTGGATCAAAGCGTTTCACATCGTCTTCGTCACCAGCTGGTTTGCCGGGCTGTTTTACCTGCCGCGCATCTTCGTCAATTTAGCGATGGTGCCGGCCGATAGCCACGCCGAACGCGAGCGCCTGCTGCTGATGGCACGCAAGCTGTATCGCTTCAGCAGCCTGCTGATGGTGCCTGCGATCGGGCTGGGCCTGTGGTTGTGGCTGGCCGGTGGCTACGGCGGTGGCTGGCTGCACGCCAAGTTGGTGCTGGTGGTGCTGGCGGTGGGTTACCACCACATGTGCCGCTCGCTGCTGCGCCAGTTCGAGCAGTTCACCAACCGGCGCAGCGACCGCTGGTTCCGCGTCTTCAACGAGGTGTCGGTGCTGTTGATGATCGCCATCGTCGTGCTGGTGGTGGTCAAGCCGTTTTGATCGCACGCTGAGCCGAGTCCAGCGCGATGGTGCGTCACCGGAGTTCCGCGTCACTGCTGGCCTGGCTGTACGCCGGACTGATCGCTTACGCCAGTCTGTACCCCTTCGCTGAATGGCGCTGGCCGACGACGTCGCCGCTCGCCTTCGTGCTGCTGCCCTGGCCGCGCTACTGGACGGCGTTCGACCTGCTGTCGAACCTGTTGGGCTACATGCCGCTGGGTTTCTTGATCTTTGCCGCCCAGGTGCGCAGCGGCCGGTCGGCTGTGGTCGGTGCGTTCCATGCGCTGTGGCTGGCCTCGGCGCTGTCGCTGGCGATGGAGTTCACGCAGAACGGCCTGCCGTCGCGCGTTCCGTCGAATGTCGATTGGGCGTTCAACACCCTCGGCACAGCCAGCGGCGCGGCGGTCGGTGGCCTGCTGAAAGCACTGGGCCTGCTGAACCGCTGGCAGCGCCTGCGCGATCGCTGGTTTGTCGACCGCAGCGCGGGCGGGCTGGCCTTGCTGCTGCTGTGGCCGGTCGGTCTGTTGTTCCCGACTTCGCTGCCACTGGGGGTCGGCCAGGTGCTGTCGCGGCTGCGTGGCGTGGTGGTGTCGGTGCTCGCCGACACCCCGCTGGCCGAGTGGGGGCGCACCGTGCTCGATGCGCCGCAGCTTGCAGCCGACTTGCCGCCCTCGGGCGAGTGGTGCGCCATCGCACTCGGCTTGCTGGCGCCTTGCCTGCTGGGCTGCGCGGTGTCTCGCTCGGGCTGGCGGCGGGCGGTGCTGGTGCTGGGCATCGCGCTGGCCGGTGTCGGGGCGACGACGCTGTCGACCGCGCTCAATTTCGGGCCTGACCATGCGCTGGCCTGGTTGACCGGCCCTGCCGCGGTCGGTCTCGGTGCTGGCGCGCTGGCGGCGCTGCTGCTGGCCTGGGCGCCACGGCGTGCGGCGGCGGCGCTGGGCTTGATGGCCTTGACCGCGCTGGTTTTGTTGGTCGCCCAGGCCCCCGAAGACGCGTACTACGCACAGAGCCTGAACGCCTGGGAGCAGGGCCGCTTCATCCGTTTTCACGGTGCCGCGCAGTGGGTGGGCTGGCTGTGGCCGTATGCGGCGATGGCGTACCTGCTCGGGCGGGTCGCCGCTCGCGAAGTCACCTGACCGTACAAGTCGTTGCGCCTGCAAAGCCGTTGCATCGCAGTGGCCTCCGTAGAATCTCGGCATGAGCTATTTCAGCCGCCATGTCTTCTTCTGCCTGAACCAGCGCGACAAGGGTGAAGACTGCTGCGCCGGGCAGGCCGCGCAAGCCGGGTTCGACCGGTGCAAGTCACGCGTCAAGCAGGCCGGCCTTGCCGGTGTGGGGCAGGTGCGGGTGAACAAGGCTGGCTGCCTCGACCGCTGCGCCGGCGGGCCGGTGGCGGTGGTCTATCCCGAAGCCGTCTGGTACACGTTCGTCGACAACGACGACATCGACGAGATCGTCGATTCGCACTTGAAGCACGGGCGCATCGTCGGGCGCCTGCTGTTGCCGCCGTCGGTCGGCAAGTGACATACCGCCCGCCGTGGGCGCCTTGTCTGGCAGTTCCTCTCGCACCATGAATTCACACACCCAGAAGACTTCCTGCCCGGGCCCCGCGGGCGTGCTGGAATGCGCGCTCGATTCGCCTGCTGGTGCGCCAGTCGGCCTGGCGGTTGTCTGCCATCCGCACCCGCTGTTCGGCGGCACGATGGACAACAAGGTGGTGCAGACCGTCGCCCGCGCCTTGCTGGCGCTGGGCTGGACGACGGTGCGCTTCAACTACCGCGGCGTGGGCCAGTCGGCTGGCAGCTGGGACGACGGGCGCGGCGAGGTCGACGATGTGCTGGCCGTGGTGGCGCAGCACCGTGCGCCGTCGCAGCCGCTGTTGCTGGCGGGTTTTTCGTTCGGCGGCTACGTGGCGGCGGAGGCGGCCTCGCGCCTGCCCGAAGCGCAGCGTCCGCAGCGGCTGCTGCTGGTCGGGCCCTCGACCGAGAAACAGCAACTGCCAGGGGTGCCCGAAGACACCGTGGTCATCCACGGTGAAAGCGACGAGGTGGTGCCGCTGTCGGCCACGCTGGCCTGGGCGCAGCCGCAGTCGCTGGCGGTGATCGTGCTGCCCGGTGTCGGGCATTTCTTCCACGGCCAACTCGGTTGGCTCAAACGCGTCGTGACGCAGCAATTGCAGCCCTCGGCTGACGTTCCCCTTTCTCCCCCTTCTTCCTGATTGATCTCTGATGCCTGCCTTGCGTTCTGTCTTGTCGCGTTCGTTCTCCATCGGCCTGTTGTGGCTGGCCGGTACCTTGGCCAGCGCCCAGGCCCAGGCCCCGTTGCCGCCGGAAATCGCCGCCCGCAGCTACCTGCTGCTCGACCTGACCAGCCACCAGACGCTGGCCGAGCGCGATGCCGATGCGCCCTCAGATCCGGCGTCCTTGACCAAGCTGATGACGGCGTACGTGGTGTTCACCGCGCTGCACGACAAGAAGCTGTCGCTGACGCAGCCGGTGGCGGTCTCGCGCCGCGCCTGGGACGAGCGCAAGGGCGGCGGCTCGCTGATGTTCATCGACACGACGATGACGCCGACCGTGGACGAATTGCTCAAGGGCATGATCGTCCAGTCGGGCAACGATGCCTCGGTTGCCTTGGCCGAGGCGGTGGGTGGCACGCTCGACCAGTTCGTCGCGATGATGAACCGCCAGGCCCAGGCATGGGGCCTGAAGAACACCAACTTCAAGAACGTCACCGGCCTGACCGAGCCCGGCCACAAGAGCACCGCACGCGACCTCGCGGTGATCGCCACCCACATCATCCGCGACTACCCGACCGAGTACGTGTACTACTCGATCAAGGACTACAAGTACAACAACATCAGCCAGCCCAACCGCAACCTGCTGCTGCGCCGCGACCCGAGCATCGACGGCATGAAGACGGGTTACACCGAAGCGGCCGGCTATTGCCTGATCGCCAGTGCGCAGCGGGATTTTCCGAACCTCGGTGCGGGTGGAACGGGTGGCGGACCGCGTCGCCTGCTCAGCGTGGTGCTGAACACCACCTCCATGGAGGCCCGCGCGAATGAAAGCCAGAAGCTGCTGAACTGGGGCTACGCCGCGTTCGAGACGGTGCGGCTGTTCGAGTCGGGCAAGCCGGTGACCACGGTGCCGGTGTGGAAAGGCAAGGTGGCGCAGGCGGCGCTCGGTGCCCAGGGCGGCGTGTTCGTCACCATGCCCAAGGGCGAGGGCGGCAAGCTGCAGACCCAGGTCGAGCGCACCGACCCGCTGATCGCGCCGCTCGCCAAGGGCCAGCGTGTGGGCACGATCAAGGTCAAAACGGCCGCCGGCACGCCTGTCGTCGATGTGCCCTTGGTGGTGCTGGAGCCGGTCGAGATCGCCGGCGTGTTCAGCCGTGCCTGGGATGCCCTGCGGCTGTGGATCAAGTAACCTGTTGAGGCGCGTGCGACGAGCGCGCGACGCATCGGAGAACCTGCCATGCAAATCCTTCCTGACACGCTGTGCTACCTGAACGGTGACTACACCCCGCTGAACCTGGCGAAGGTGTCGGTGCTCGACCGCGGCTTCCTGTTCGGCGACGGCATCTACGAGGTGGTGCCGGTATACGAGCGCCATGTGTTCCGCTTCGACGAGCACATGGCGCGCCTCGACCGCAGCCTGGCCAAGGTGCGCATCGCCAACCCTCACAGCGCCGCTGAATGGCTGACCCGTTGCCGCCGGCTGATCGACGCGCACCCCGCCGACGACCAGCTGCTGTACCTGCAGGTGACCCGCGGCGTCGCGCTGCGCGACCATGTGATGCCGCCCGACATCGAGCCCACGGTGTTCATGATGACGAGCGCGATGAAGCCGCCCAGCGCGGAGCAGCGCCATCGCGGCGTGGCCTGCACGACGGCGCGTGACTTCCGCTGGGAGCGCGGCGACATCAAGAGCATCTCGCTGCTGGGCAATGTGCTGGCCCGTCAGATGTCGGCTGACCACGGCGCGGCGGAGACCATCCTGTTCCGCGACGGCTTCCTGACCGAGGCCGCGGCGTGCAATGTGTGGGTGGTGCATGAAGGCGCGTTGCTCGGCCCGCCGAAGAGCGAACATGTGCTCGAAGGCATCCGCTTCGAGTTGATCCGCGAGTTGTGTGAGGAGGAGGGCATCGCCTTCAACCTGCGGCCGATCTCCGAGGGCGAGGTGATCGCCGCCGATGAGCTGATGCTGAGTTCGGCCACCAAGGAGGTGCTGCCGGTGACCACGCTCGATGGTGAGTCGGTCGGTCACGGTGCCTTGCGCGGCAAGCCCGGGCCGGTGTACGCGAAGCTGTATGCCGCCTACCAGCGCGCCAAGGCGGCGCCGCGGGAGTGAGCGCGCCGGCCATGCAAAGCACGCCCCCCGAAGAATCGCTAATCGAGTACCCGTCGCCGTTTCCGATCAAGGTGTTGGGGCTCAACGCTGAAGGCTTCGTTCACGCTGTCACCACGATCGCCGAAGCCTTCGACCCGACATTCGACGCCACCACCGTCGAGCTGCGCCCGAGCAAGGGCGACAAATACCTGGGTGTGACCGTCACCGTCACCGCCACCAGCCGCGGGCAGCTCGACGAGCTGTACCGCACGCTGAGCACGCACCCGATGGTGAAGATGGTGCTGTAGGCGGGTGGGGGCCAGGGCGCTGCGCGACCCTTTGTCGTTCGCCTGAAGGTTTTGTGAAAGTAAACCGATCAAAACTTTCACAAGACTTGAAGCGTCGGCTTCTTGTGAAAGTCCGCGACCTACGCACCCGCAGATCCATGGACCCGAGTCGACTACACTCTTCACCTCACGGGTGAAGACTTAATGCAGCTTCTCTTCGCTACTGATCGGGACAAGAAGTTATTCGAGTCCAAGTCCGAGCCGACCCGTCGTTTCGGTCCCGAAGCTGCCAAGAAGATCAAGCTTCGCTTGGACGACCTCGACGCGGCCAGCAACATGGAGGACATGCGCAACCTCCCGGGCAAGTGGGAAGAACTCACCCGTGACCGCGCTGCCCAGTTTTCCGCGCGACTTGCCGGCGGCCTTCGCTTGATCGTGAAACCCAGCAAGCAGCCGCCGCCGAAGAAGCCCGACGGCGGGCTCGACTGGCCTGCCATCGACAGCGTTACCGTGATTGAAGTGGTGGGCTACCATGACTAAAACCAACTTGACCTACGCCCCTGAAGAGGTGTCTCCGCCTGGAGAAACCTTGCGCGACCTGATGGAAGAGCGCAGCCTGTCCCAGGCGGAGTTGTCCCGTCGGCTAGGGCGCCCAGCGCAGGCCATCAACGAAATCATCGCGGGCAAAAAGGAAATCACCGAAGAGACGGCGCTCGAACTGGAGCGCGTGCTTCAAGTCCCGGCCCAGTTTTGGCTTGCGCGCGAGGCCCGCTACCGCGAGCATCTGGCGCGCCTTCGCGACGTGGAGCGTCGCAAAGATCACATCCAGTGGCTGGGCGCTTTTCCGATCAAGGCATTGCAAGACCTGGGCAAGCTGACGCCCGGTCGCTTGACGCCCGCATTCAAGTCGCAGTTGGTCGATGAGGTGCTGCGCTTCTTCGGCGTTGCTTCACCCGATGGCTGGCGAGCGCAATACACCAGCGTGCAGGCCGCGTTTCGTCGTGCCCGGCCAGCCAAGCAGACCGACAACGCGGCGATTACCGCATGGCTGCGCATGGGCGAGATTGCGGCGGAAAAAGTCACCACGAACGCCTACTCGGCCGAGGCACTGACTGCGGCATTGCCGTCGATGCGGGCGCTGACCGTCTGCGCTGCCGACAAGATCGGCTCGGACCTGCTACGGCTCACAGCACAAGCCGGCGTCGTGCTCGTCTTCGTGCCGTCATTGCCCGGCGCGCATGTGTCGGGCGTGGCGCGCTGGCTCAACGACCGGCCGCTGATTCAGCTGTCGCTGCTGGGCAAGTGGAACGACATTTTTTGGTTCAACTTCTTCCATGAAGTCGCCCACATCCTCAAGCATCCGAAACGCGCCGTGTTTCTCGACGATGCCGCGTCTGGCGCGGCGGTGGAGTCGCCCGAAGAGCAAGAGGCCAATCAATTTGCTGCCGACGTGCTGGTGCCGATGGCGCAGCGCGCCGCGCTCGACGTGTTGCCGCTCGATCGCGCCCATGTCGAGGCCTTTGCCAAACGCCTCGGTATTCACCCCGGCATCGTGGTCGGTCAACTTCAGCACTGCGGTCGCATTGGCTACGGCCATGCCTTGACGTTGCTGAAAGCCCGCTACGAGTTGAACGCGCCCTGAGCCCAGCGCCCCATGCCCACCCTTGACTGGCTCAACCGCCAAGCCGCCTTCACCACCGCCTCGCGTGTGCCGTACCGCTTGCTTGAGCCGATCTCGGCGCACGGCGACGCGGCCACTGGCAACCTGCTGATTCAAGGCGACAACCTCGAAGCGCTGAAGGCGCTGCTGCCGTTCTACCGTGGCCAGGTGAAGTGCATCTTCATCGACCCGCCGTACAACACGAAGAGCGCGTTCGAGCATTACGACGACAACCTCGAGCACGCGCAGTGGCTCTCGATGATGCTGCCGCGGCTGCAGTTGCTGCGCGAGCTGCTGACAGACGACGGCTCGATCTGGGTGACGATCGACGACCACGAGGGGCACTACCTGAAGGTGCTGATGGATGAGGTGTTCGGGCGGGGGAATTTCGTGGCTACCTTCGCTTGGGAAAAAGACAAAGGGCGCAGAAACGATACCGACGTTTCGAGCGCGCACGATAGCGTTCTGCTGTTCGCGAAGTCGCGCCGGGTGTGGTCGCAGCAGCGCAACCTATTGATTCGCACCGAGGCGCAGACCGCGCGTTATAAGAACCCAGACAACGATCCCCGCGGCCCATGGTTGCAGGGCGACAACGGCACGGCAAAGAGTGGGTCGGACTCACTGCGCTACGAAATCCAATTGCCGTCGGGGCGCAAGGTGGTGCCGCCCTCTGGCAATTTCTGGCGCTTCGCGCGTTCGACGTTCGATGCCGCAGTGGCTGACCGACGAGCCTACTTCGGCAAAGACGGCAACCGCCTGCCGATCATCAAGCGCTACTTGACCGATGTTCAGCAAGGCGTTGTGCCAAGAACTTGGTGGCCCGCCGAAGAGGCGGGGTCGAATCAATCGGCCAAGCGCGACCATCTGCGCAAGCTGCTGCCCGAGATCGAGCCGTTCGCTACACCGAAACCTGAAGAGCTTGTCTCGCTTGCCCTGCACATTGCGACTAACCCCAATGACCTCATCCTCGACTCTTTCCTCGGCTCCGGCACCACCGCCGCCGTTGCCCACAAGATGGGCCGCCGCTGGATCGGCATCGAGATGGGCGAGCACGCCGCCACGCACTGCCTGCCGCGGCTGCAGAAGGTGATCGACGGCGAGCAAGG
>JANMXL010000183.1:0-9756 GCA_031380885.1 Burkholderiales bacterium
GAAGGTCGCTTCGCTGGCCGCCACAGGCACCGCCATCAGCACGATGTCCGAGCCCGACACCGCCAGCAGCGCCGATTCGGCGGCCTGATCGATGACGCCCATCCGCCGGGCCTTCTCGGTGGTCGATGGCGACTTGCTGTAACCAACCACGCGCTTGACCAGACCCGCGCGGCGCAGCGCCAGCGCGAACGATCCGCCCATCAGGCCACAACCGATCACGCCCAACTGATTGAACATCTCAGCTTCCCAACGTGCTTCGCACGATCCACAACGCATGAAACGACCGCCCGCAGGAGAGGCTCTGCTTTCGGCAAGTTGCAGTCGTTCGCAGACATGTTCCCGCAGGCATCGGTCTGCGCAAGCGGAGGCTACCGGGTGACCGGCTCCGCTCATGTCCCCCGGGCCGGTTCACTGCCCAAGCGCTTCGAGTCAAGTCGATTCGGCCCTCCTCCTTTACTTCGCTACGCCGGTCACCCGGCATCCCCCGCAGCGAACCACCGTTGCCTTCAACGGCCTTCAACGGCCACATTGGCGCCCAGAGCGGTGTGGTGGGGTGCCGTGTGGAGTGAAGTAAAGGAGGAGGGCCGGATTGGTCTTGCCCGAAGCGTAAGTATGGTGAACCGGCCCGGGGGACATGAACGGAACACGGCACCACGCCGCACCGCTCTCGCGCGGAACAAGGCCTGCTGCAGATGAACCTCCACAAAGGGCTGAAAGCTGGCGTCGGCACGGCAAATTTCATCCTAGTGCACGTCGATCGGGTAGGTGCCGAGCAGCTTGAAGTACGCGCAGACGCCGCGCAACTCCTGCAGTGCCTGCGCCACTTCGGGCTGGCTCGGGTGGCCTTGCAGGTCGATGTAGAAGTAGTACTCCCACTGGCCCGAACGGGCGGGGCGTGACTCGAAGCGGCTCATCGACACGCCATGGGCCTTCAATGGCATCAGCATGTCGTAGACCGCACCGGGTCGGTTGACCACCGACACCACCAGGCTGGTGCAATCGTGCCCCGAGGCCTGCGGCTGCGGATGGCGCTGCGGGTCGGTGACCACCGCGAAGCGGGTGCGGTTGTGGGCGTCGTCCTGGATCGCGGGTGACACCACATGCAGACCGAATTCGCTGCCCGCGCGGTCGCCGGCCACTGCCGCGAGGCGCGTATCGAGGCTGGCCAGCCGCGCGCCTTCGGCATTGCTCGACACCGGTCGTCGTTCGACATTCGGCAGGTGGGTATTGAGCCAGCCCTGGCACTGCGCCAGCGCCTGCGGATGGGCGCAGACGGCCTCGATGCCGACGAGAGAGTTCTCTCGGCGCAGCAGGTTGTGGCGCACAAAGAGGCTGGTCTCGCCGATGATGAACAGCGGCGTCGTCAGGAACAAATCGAGCGAGCGCGCGACCACGCCTTCGGTGGAATTCTCGACCGGAACCACGCCGAAATCGGCTGCGCCGGCGGTGGTCGAGCGGAACACCTCGTCGATGCTGCTGCAAGGCACCTTGACGATCGACGAGCCGAAGAAGCCGAGCGCCGCCGCTTCGCTGAAGGTGCCGGCCGGGCCGAGGTAGGCCACCCGCGTCGGCGTTTCCAGCGCGCGGCAGGCCGACATGATTTCGCGCCAGATCGGTGCCACGCTGTCGGACGCCAGCGGGCCGGGATTGCCGACCTTCAAACCGTCGATCACCTGGGCCTCGCGCTCCGGGCGGAACGCCACCGAGCCTTCCTTCTTCTTCACTTCGCCGACCTGCAGCGCCAGCGCGGCGCGCTGGTTCAGCAGCGCCAGCAGTTCGCGGTCGAGCGCGTCGATCTGCTTGCGCAGCATGAGCAGTGCGGGGTGGGGCGGTGGGGGCGTGTCAGGCATGGTCTGCCTCGAACGCATGCATGTGTCGGACCAGCGCCTGCACGCCGTCGATCGGCATTGCGTTGTACAGGCTGGCCCGCAGGCCGCCGACCGATTTATGGCCCTTGAGCTGCAACAAGCCGGCCTCTCGCCCTTGCGCCAGGAAAGACTCGGTCAATGACTCATCAGCCAGCAAGAACGGCACATTCATCCGCGAGCGGCAGCTGGGATCGACCTCGTTGCGGTACAAGCTCGACGCATCAATGCAGTCGTACAGCAGCTTCGCCTTCGCGATGTTGCGCGCCTCGATCGCCGCCAGCCCGGTCAGCCCCGATTCGGTCTGCCGTTTCAGCCACTGAAAGGTCAGCCCGGCGATGTAGATCGCATAGGTCGGCGGCGTGTTGAACATCGAGCCTTGATCCGCGACGGTGCGGTAGTCGAACACCGAGGGGCAGATGGACAGCGCGTGACCGAGCAGCTCGTCGTGCACGATCACCAGCGTCAGGCCGGCCGGGCCAATGTTCTTCTGAGCGCCGGCATAGGCCAGGCCGACGCGGCGCCAGTCGATGGGGCGCGAGGCGATGTGCGACGAGCAATCGATCACCAGCGGTGCGTCGCAGCCGAGCGCGCGCAGGTCGGGCACGTCCTGGAACTCGATGCCATCAATGGTTTCATTGCTGCACAGGTGCACATAGGAAGGACTGGCGCTCAGCTGCCACGTCGATGGTGGCGGCAGCCGCACCGGGTGCTCGCCATCGAGCTTGGCGGCAACATGCGCTTGCCCATACCGCCCGGCCTCGGCCTGCGACTTGATCGACCACGAGCCTGTCAGCACGAAGTCAGCGGTGTGGCTGGCCGCGCGACCGATCAGGTTCATCGGCACGATCGCGTTTTGGCCGAGCCCGCCGCCCTGCATGAACAGGATGCGAAACGACGCCGGCACCGCCAGCAACTCGCGCAGGTCGTGCTCGGCCTGTTCGCAGATCGACATGAACTCGCGCCCACGATGGCTCATCTCCATCACGCTGACGCCGCTGCCGTGCCAGTCCACCATCTCGGCAGCGGCCTGTTCCAGAACCTCCAGCGGAAGGGCAGCCGGACCGGCCGAAAAATTGAACGGTCGGGCCATGGGCGACTTACTTGCTGGTCGCTTTCGCTGGTGAACTGGTCGCAGCGGCGCCGCCGGACGCGTTGCCGGTGGCCGTGGTCAGCGTTGTGCGCACCTTTTGTTGCAGGGCCTGGAATTTCGGATCGAGCAACGGCGACGTTTCAGCCGCCAGCTTCTGCATGAACGTCACCTGGATGTCCGGCAGGATCTGCTGGAATTTCTTGTTGACCGGCGATTCGGTCCAGGCGATGAACTGTTTCAGCTCGTCTTCGGTGAACTTTTCTTCCAGCCCGGCGCCGAAGGTCGTCGGCACCAGCTTGGCCGTGCGGTCGCGCAGGATGGCAGACGAATCGTCGACAAATTTCTTGACGTCGGCTTCGATCTGCTTGCCCGTGGCTTCCCGCTTCTCAGCCGGCACCTGGGTTTGCAGCGCCTGCCCGGCCGCCTGCATCAGCTGAACCGCAGGGCGCTCGACGATGCTGCGCGACAGCCCGTCGAAATTCGCCTGCTGCAACTGCAGCAGCTTCTTGACCAGTTCCTTCTTCGCAGCCGAAGCCGGCGCGGGCGTTGCAGAAGCTGCCGTTTGCGCCTGCGCCTGCATGGCAAAACACAGGGCGGTGAGCGCGAGGAGTCGTTTCATCATGGGGTCTCGGTGGGGGGCGATCCGTTGTCATCGCCGTTGGAAGTGTCTGTCGGGGTGTCGGATGCGCCTTGGGCATTCACGTCGTTCTCGACGATGCGCTGCAGGCCGCTCAGGGTCGATCCATTGTCCAGTGCGATCAGCGTCACGCCTTGGGTGGCGCGGCCCAGCTCGCGGATTTCCGACACGCGGGTGCGCACCAGCACGCCCTTGTCAGTGATCAGCATGATCTCGTCGTCCGGCCGCACCAGCGTGGCGGCAACGACCTTGCCGTTGCGGTCGCTCTGCTGGATCGCGATCATGCCCTTGGTGCCGCGGCCATGGCGGGTGTACTCGACGATGCTGGTGCGCTTGCCGTAGCCGTTTTCGGTGGCGGTCAGCACGCTTTGCGTCTCGTCTTCAGCGACCAGCATCGCGATGACGCGCTGGCCGGGTTCGAGGTTCATGCCCTTGTTGCCGCGGGCGTTGCGTCCCATCGGGCGCAGGTCCTGCTCGTCGAAGCGCACCGCCTTGCCGGCGTCGCTGAACAGCATCACATCGTGCTGGCCGTCGGTGATGGCGGCGCCGATCAGGAAGTCGCCTTCGTCCAGATCGACCGCGATGATGCCGGCCTTGCGCGGGTTGCTGAATTCATCGAGCGAGGTCTTCTTGACGGTGCCCTTGGCGGTTGCCATGAAGACGAAGCGCTCGGCCGGGAAGGTGCGCGCCTCGCCAGTCAGCGGCAGCACGACATTGACCTTCTCGCCCGGCAGCAGCGGGAACATGTTGACGATCGGCTTGCCGCGCGAGTTGCGCGAGCCCTGCGGCACTTCCCACACCTTGAGCCAGTAGACGCGGCCTTTGTTGGTGAAGCACAGGATGTAGTCGTGCGTGTTCGCGATGAACAGCTGCTCGATCCAGTCGTCTTCCTTGGTCTGCGTGGCTTGCTTGCCGCGGCCGCCGCGCCGCTGCGCGCTGTACTCGGCCAGCGGCTGGCTCTTGAAGTAACCGGTGTGGCTGAGCGTCACCACCATGTCGGTCGGCGTGATCAGGTCTTCGGTGCCCAGGTCTTGGGCGTTGTGCTCGATGTGGCTGCGGCGCGCGCCGATCTTGGTTTGCCCAAACTCCTGCTTGATCGCGGCCAGCTCGCCGCCGATGATGGAGGTGACCCGCTCGGGCGTCGACAGGATGTTCAGCAGGTCGGCGATGGTTGTCATCACCTCCTTGTATTCGCTGATGATCTTGTCCTGCTCCAGCCCGGTCAGGCGCTGCAGGCGCATCTGCAGAATTTCACCGGCCTGGTCTTCGCTCAGCCGGTACAAGCCATCGGCCTGCAGGCCGAAGCTCTTCGGCAGGCCTTCGGGGCGGAAGGCGTCGCGTCCGCCGGTGGCCTCGCCTTCGGCGCGGGCGAGCATCTCGCGCACCATCGACGAGTCCCAGCTCTTGCTCATCAACGCGGCCTTGGCGACCGGCGGTGTCGGCGAGGCCTTGATGGTCTCGATGAACTCGTCGATGTTGGCCAGCGCCACCGCCAGGCCTTCAAGCACGTGGCCGCGCTCGCGGGCCTTGCGCAGCTCGAACACCGTGCGGCGCGTGACGACTTCGCGGCGGTGCTCGAGGAAGACCTCGATCAGATCCTTCAGGTTGCACAGCTTTGGCTGACCATCGATCAGCGCCACCATGTTCATGCCGAAGGTGTCTTGCAGCTGGGTCTGCTTGTAGAGGTTGTTCAGCACCACCTCGGGGACTTCACCGCGCTTGAGCTCGATGACCACGCGCATGCCGTCCTTGTCAGACTCATCCTGGATGTGGCTGATGCCTTCCAGCTTCTTTTCGTGAACCAGCTCAGCCATGCGCTCGAGCAGGTTCTTCTTGTTCACCTGGTACGGGATCTCGTCGACGATGATCGATTGGCGCTGGCCCTTGTCGATGTCTTCGAAATGGCACTTGGCGCGCATCACCACCCGGCCGCGGCCGGTTCGGTAGCCGTCGCGCACACCGCTCAGGCCGTGGATGATGCCGGCGGTGGGGAAGTCCGGTGCCGGGATGATTTCCATCAGCTCGTCGATGGTTGCGGCTGGGTTCTTCAGCAGGTGCAGGCAGGCGTCGACGACTTCATTGAGGTTGTGCGGCGGGATGTTGGTCGCCATGCCGACCGCGATGCCACCCGAGCCGTTGACCAACAGGTTCGGCAGCCGACTCGGCATGACCAGCGGTTCTTTTTCGCTGCCGTCGTAGTTCGGCCCGAAGTCGACGGTTTCCTTGTCGAGGTCGGCCAGCATTTCGTGCGCGATTTTCGCCAGCCGGATTTCGGTGTAGCGCATCGCTGCCGCGTTGTCGCCATCGACCGATCCGAAATTGCCCTGGCCGTCGACCAGCATGTGGCGCAGCGAGAAATCCTGCGCCATCCGAACGATGGTGTCGTAGACCGACTGATCACCGTGCGGGTGGTACTTGCCGATCACGTCACCCACGATGCGGGCGGACTTTTTATAAGGCCGGTTCCAGTCGTTGTTCAGCTCGTGCATTGCAAACAACACGCGCCGGTGCACGGGTTTGAGGCCGTCGCGCGCGTCGGGCAGGGCCCGCCCGACGATCACGCTCATCGCGTAGTCGAGGTACGAGCGCCGCATTTCCTCTTCGAGGCTGATCGGGAGGGTCTCTTTGGCGAACTGGCTCATGCGGAAAAGCAGGCGTGGTGCACGTTTCTGGGCTTCGGCGTAAGGCGCTCCATCACGCCGGGGCGTCAATTGTAGGTGCCGCTCCATGTTGCATCAGGGAAACAGGCATCCAGGCGCCGCGTGGCCGCCACGGGGGCGAGTAGGATCGTGAATGCCCTATGGCACAATCTATTACTACGGTTTGCCGGGCTGAAAACACTCGGTAACCCTTGAATTTGCCGTACGTCGAAACCGATTTGATTGCACCTTCCCTGGAGAAGAAAACCATGACTAAATTGAATACCCTGGCCACGTTGATCGCCGTCGCTGCGCTCGGCGGTTGCGCTACCCAAGGCGCCAGTGCTCCAGCAGCCACTGCACCGCAGCGTATCGACAACTGGACGAGCGCCAACGGCATCGTCTGGAAAAACGGCACCAACGAATACTGCTGGCGCAATAACTCCTGGACGCCTGCCACCGCCGTCGCCGAGTGCGATGGCGCGCTGAAGCCGCCACCTGCCGCTGCGCCTGCACCTGCTGAGCCAGCCGCCGCACCTGCCCCAGCACCTGCTCCGGCTGTAGTTCCGGTTCCGGTTCCGGTCAGCGAGAAGGTCACCTTCGCCGCCGACGCCTTCTTCGACTTCGACAAGTCGGTGCTGAAGCCTGAAGGCAAGGCCAAGATCGACGACGTGGTCAGCAAGCTCGGCACGATCAACCTGGAAGTCATCATCGCCGTCGGCCACACCGACTCGGTCGGCTCCGACGCCTACAACCAGTCGCTGTCGGTCCGTCGTTCCGAAGCCGTCAAGGCCTATTTGATCGGCAAGGGGGTCGACAAGAACCGCGTTTACACCGAAGGCAAGGGCGAGAAGCAGCCTGTGGCCGACAACAAGTCGGGTGACGGTCGCGCCAAGAACCGCCGCGTCGAGATCGAAGTCGTCGGCACCAAGGCCGTCAAGAAGTAATCGACTCCGGTCGATGACATCAAACCCCGCTTCGGCGGGGTTTTTTGTTTGGATACCATTCCGGCATGAGCCTCAACGCCGACCCCCAAGAACTCGCCAAATTCAGTGATCTGGCCCACCGCTGGTGGGACACCGAAAGCGAATTCCGCCCGCTGCACCAGATCAACCCCTTGCGCCTCGACTGGATCGACCAGCGTGCCCGCGTGTCGGGCAAGCGGGTGCTCGACGTGGGCTGCGGCGGTGGCATCTTGTCGGATGCCATGGCGCGCCGTGGTGCCAATGTGCTGGGCATCGATCTGTCGACCAAGGCCTTGCGCGTGGCCATGCTGCATGCAGTGGAAGCGGGCACGCCCTCGGTCGAGTACCGCGAGGTCGCAGTCGAGGCGCTGGCTGCCGACATGCCCGCCCAGTTCGACATCGTCACCTGCATGGAGATGCTCGAACACGTGCCCGACCCGGCATCGGTTGTCGCGTCGTGCGCGGCCTTGTGCAAGCCCGGCGGCTGGTTGTTCTTCTCGACGCTGAACCGCAACCTGAAGTCGTTTTTGTTCGCGATCGTAGGCGCCGAGCATGTGCTCAAGCTGCTGCCCAAAGGAACGCACGAGTATGCAAAGTTCATCAAGCCGAGCGAGTTGGCCAGCCACTGCCGCGCGGCCGACTTGAACGTGGCCGAGTCCAGCGGTCTCGAATACAACCCGCTCACCCGGCGCTACTGGCTGTCGGACAACACCAGCGTCAATTACATGTTGGCCTGCCGCAAGCCCGCATGAAGGCCGCCCGATGAAGCCTGACTTTGCCGCGGTGCTGTTCGACTTGGACGGCACCGTCATCGATAGCGCACCCGACCTCGCCGGTGCCGCCAACGAAATGCGCCGCGCGCGCGGCCTGCCCGACGCGCCCTACGAACGGCTGCGCGCCACGGTCGGCTCCGGCGCCCGTGGTCTGGTCGGCGAAGCGTTCGGCGTGGTGCCTGGCGATGATGATTTCATCGCGCTGCGCGATGAGTTTCTGGCGCGCTACGAATTGCGGCTGTCGAACGAAACCCGCGTCTTCGAGCACGTGAAGCCGCTGCTCGACGCGCTGGATGCGCAGGCCGTGCCCTGGGGCATCGTCACCAACAAGGCGATCCGCTATGCCGAGCCGGTGACGCGCGCGCTCGGCCTGTACGACCGCGCCGGGGTGGTGATCGGCGGCGATTCAACGCCGCATTCGAAGCCTCACCCCGCGCCGTTGCTCGAAGCCGCGCGCCGCCTGCAGATCGAGCCTGCCCGCTGCCTGTATGTGGGCGACGACCTGCGCGACGTGCAGGCCGGTCACGCCGCAGGCATGTGCACCGTCGCCGTCACCTGGGGCTACCTCGGCATGGGCGAGCCCATCGAGGCCTGGGGCGCCCACCACACCATCGGCAATGCGATGGACGTCTTGCAATTGCTGCGCATGGCCTAAACTCAATCGCTCTGGGACCGACCTGGCTTCGACGTGGGTGCGGATTTGGACTAGGGCATGCCGAGCACCAGTTCGCTCGTAAAACCACTGGAAACAAAGTAACTGCGAACGACTCTACGTACGCTCTCGCCGCTTAAAACCGGTGAGCTTCGCAACAGTTGGCCGATGGGCTGGGCCTGAGGGGTAACCCAAGGGCTGCGAAGTCATACACATGGGCTCGTCCTGCGCCGCGTCATTCGGTGCAGGATCAAACTAAGTGAATCGAGGTGGTTTCAGCGTGCTGCTGCGCGGTGATCACCTTTAAAACCAAATCAGTCAGCTACGCATGTAGAACTACCTGATGATGGCTTGCGGACGGGGGTTCGATTCCCCCCGGTTCCACCAATCAAGGCTCCGCAAGGAGCCACATGAGACCAAACCCCTAAGTTAATCAACGACTTAGGGGTTTTTTTCGTCTATTGAAAATCGAAAATAGATCTGTGTAATCGGTCTTGGAGTCGCTGACCCCCATGACTTCGGCATATATGCCGAACTTGGGCTAGGCGCGACTGCTCATGAAGATTGCGGCGTGTCCAACCAAAGGGAGCCGCAAATGCTCAAGTGCCGCAAGCAGATTAATTGCCGCGCGGATAAAACCCGTCCGGCCAGTCGTCCAGCACTGATCGACTACCACTCATTAGGCATCTGCCGCCAAAGCCGAGTGGCGGCGTGGGCGGTGGAACTGCAGGGCGGTGACGCATGAGTAAGTTCTCGAAACCTGTAATCCAATGGATTACACTTGGATCTTCCATGCTGACTGTCGCGGAGCTGCCTGAATACCTTCGCAACGCCAGCAAGCTGCTGTCAGATGCCGACAGACGCGCGGTGGTCGATCATTTGGCCACGCATCCGAAGTCGGGCGACCTGATGGAAGGTACGGGCGGTGTGCGCAAGCTGCGATGGGCGCGCGACGGTCGGGGCAAAAGTGGCGGTGTGAGGGTGATTTATTACTTTCACAGTGACGCGATGCCTTTGTACTTGCTGACGATGTTTGCGAAGTACGAGCGGGCGAATCTGACCAAAGCCGAGCGTAACGAGCTGTTGGACCTGGTCGATGTGCTGGTGCAAATCTGGTTTGAAAGGTAATGTG
>JANMXL010000036.1:0-7465 GCA_031380885.1 Burkholderiales bacterium
GCGCGACGGGACAGCCGCCGCGTCGCCCCCCGAGCCGCTGAACGCCGACGACGACCGGCCGTATGTGCTGGTGGCCGACGACAACGCCGACATGCGGCAGTACATCGTCCGACTGCTGAGCGAGCACTACCGCACCATGACCGTGGCGGACGGGGAGGCGGCGTTGGCTGCCGCACGGGCACAGACGCCGGATTTGGTGTTGACCGACGTGATGATGCCCCGGCTCGACGGCTTCGGGCTGTTGAGGGCGCTGCGCACAGACCCGCGCACGAGTGGCGTGCCGGTCATCCTGTTGTCTGCCCGTGCCGGCGAAGAAAGCCGGGTCGAGGGCATGGAAGAAGGGGCCGACGACTACCTGGTCAAGCCGTTCAGCGCCAGAGAACTGCGTGCGCGGGTGACGGCCCACCTGCAAATGGCCCGAATGCGGCGCGAGGCGGGCGAGTCGATCCGCGCCAGCGAGGCGCGGCTCCGGGCGCTGGTGAGTGCCACCTCGGAAGCCATCTACCGCATGAGCGCCGACTGGAGCGAGATGCACCAGCTGCAGGGCCGGGACTTCATTGCCGACACCCACGAGTCGAACCGCAGTTGGTTGGCCCAATACATTCCGCCGGATGACCAGGCGCAGGTCATGGAGGCGATTCGCGCCGCCATCGAATGCAAAGGCGTTTTCGAGTTGGAGCACCGTGTTCTGCGCGTCGATGGCTCATTCGGGTGGACGCTGTCGCGGGCCATCCCGATGCTCGATGGCAACGGTGAGATCACCGAGTGGTTCGGCGCGGCCAGCGACGTGACCGCACGCAAACAGGCGGAAGCGGCGATCCGGGTCGAAGAGGGGCGCACGCGCACCATCCTGGCGTCGATTGCCGACGGCTTCTTTGCGCTCGATACCGACTGGCGCTTCACCTATATCAATGCGGCGGGCGAGCGCATCCTCGATCGCACAAAGCCCGGCGACCTGATCGGCAAGTGCTTGTGGGACGAATACCCCGGCACGGCCGGCAGCGAGTTCGATCGGGTGTATCGGCGGGTCATCGCCAGCGGGGTCAGCGAGGCGTTCGCGGCCTACTACCCAAACTTCGACCGCTGGTACGAGGTGGCCGCCCACCCATCGCCGGAGGGCTTGTCGGTGTACTTCCGCGACGTGAGCGAGAAGAAGCAAACCGAGGAACGATTGCGTGCCAGCGAGGCGCGGCGACGGCTTGCCCTCGACGCCGCCGAACTCGGCATGTGGCATGTCGAGCTACCGACCCGTGCGACCCAAACCGACGCTCGCTTCCGAGCCATCTTCGGCACCACCGCCGCCGAGTGGACGGACTACGTCGACTTGTTCGCCGTCATGCACCCTGACGACGTGCCAGCCGTGACAGCGGCAGTTGCAGCCGCGACCCGGCTGGAAGACCCCACGCCGTATGCCATCGAATACCGCATCTTCCGCCCGGACGGGTCGATTCGGTGGGTGTTTGCCAAAGGCCTGTCGAGCTTCGAGGGAGAAGGGCAGATGCGGCGGGCGGTGAGCTTCGACGGCACCGTGGCCGACATCACCGACCGCAAACGGGGCGAAGAGGAGCGCGAGCAACTGGTGGCACGCCTTCAAGAGCAAGACCAGCGCAAAGACGAATTCCTGGCCACGCTGGCGCACGAGCTTCGCAATCCCTTGGCCCCGATTCGCAACGGCTTGCAGATCATGCGCTTGGCACAAGGCAACCCCGATGCCACCGAGCGAGCCCGCTCGATGATGGAGCGGCAAGTGGGGCAGATGGTGCATCTGGTCGATGACCTGCTGGACTTGAGCCGCATCAGCCTGGGCAAAATCGATTTGCGCAAAAAGCGCATCGAACTGGCACAGGTCATTGCGCAAGCCATCGAAACCAGCCGACCGTCCATCGAACAGGCCGCGCACAGCTTGCTGGTCGACATGGCGCCTGACCCGATCTGTGTCGACGCTGACTTGACCCGGCTCGCTCAGGTGTTCACGAATTTGTTGAACAACGCCGCCAAATTCACCGCGCGTGGGGGCCGCATCCGATTGGCCGTGCAGGCCGTGGGAGGCGAGGTGGTCATTTCGGTCGAAGACAACGGCATCGGGATCCCGACGCACCTGCTGGCGCACGTCTTCGAGACATTTGCGCAGGTCAATGGCGACCTCGAACGGTCGCAGGGCGGTTTGGGCATCGGCCTGTCGATCGTCAAGCGGCTGGTTCAGATGCATGGCGGGTCGGTGGAGGCCCGCAGCGACGGCCACGGCAGGGGAAGCGAGTTCGTGGTGCGCCTGCCGGTGGCCTTGTCGCTCGTCGGGGAAAAGCCGCCCGACGAGGCCGACGCCGTTCGCCTCACCGCACGCCAGCGCATTCTGGTCGTGGACGACAACCTCGACTCTGCCGCCAGCCTGGCGATGTTGCTGACCCTCATGGGCCACGAAACGCAGACGGCGCACGACGGCCTGGAGGCGCTCGACGCGGCGCAGGCGTTTCGGCCGGACGCCATGCTGCTCGACATCGGGATGCCCAAGCTCAACGGCTACGACGTTTGCCTGCGCATCCGCCAGCAGGCGTGGGGCAAGGAGATGCTGGTGATCGCGATGTCCGGCTGGGGCCAGGACGAGGACAAACGCCAGTCGGTGGCCGCCGGTTTCGACGCCCATCTGGTCAAACCGCTCGATCCCGCTGCCCTGGAGAAATTACTGACCCAGGCCACTGCCGCGCGGGCTTGAGTCAGCCGGACAGCCGCGCCGCACACCGCAGCGCGATACGTCAGACGTTGCTCATCGAGCGAACTTCGTCGATCGTGGTGGTGCCCGCCCGCACCTTGCCGATGCCGTCTTGTTGCAGTGCGTGCAGCCGGGGCAGTGGTCGCATCGGCGCGGTCGTCGCGGTGCCACTGCAGGGAGGGCAGCATGTCGGCCATGGGGTGCTCGACACGGGCGGTTTCGTCGAAGCTGGAAAGTCCCCTCGAGTGCAGTCGGTGCCCGCAGGCACCAAAGCTCCGAAAAAGCGGGCCTGGCAACGCCATTTCCGGCGTGCCGACCCCCGCCGGGCTCACTCGCGCAACTGGTACTCGATGATCAGCGCGGGCGGCACCTTGCCGTATTCGTCGCGCGGCAGTACCTCGGTGCGTTCGATGGCGCGCAGCACCGCGCTGTCCCATTCGGGCACGCCACTGCCCTTGACGACGCGGCTGGACATGATGCGGCCGTCAGGTGCCAGCCGGACATCAACCTCGACCTTCGGGTTGCCGGGAATCGTGTCCGGGAACGACACATTCGGGCGGACGCGGCCCTTGATGCGGCCGATGTAGCTGGCACTCGGCCCCGCGTTTTGCAAAGCGGTGCCGGTGGCGTTGGCATTGCCGGTGGCCCCGGCCAGCGCGGCGATGCGCTGCATCTGCGCCTCACGCGCCGTGGCCAGCGCGGCGTCCTGCTTCTTCGCGGCCAGGGCGGTCTTGGCTTTGTCGGCCTCGTCCTTGCGCTTTTGCTCGGCGAGTTTTTCGGCCTGCTCTGACTTGCGCTGCTTGGCGAGCTTGTCGGCCGCGGCTTGCTCGGCCGATTCCTTCTTGCGTTTGTCTTCCAGGCGCTTGGCCTTCTCGATCGCGATCTGGGCGTCGGGAGTTGGCGCCTCCTTGAGCGCCGGCTTGACCGGCTCCGGCGTCGGCACGCGCTTCACTGGCGAAGGTGGCGGCGGCGGCAGTTCCGGCTCGGCGGCGCGCGGCGCGGCGATCTGCGGCACCGCAGCCCACAGCTCGGCCTCGACGCCCTCGGGCGGGCTGGCACGCCAGTTCACACCCAGCGACAGCGCGACGATCAGCAGCGCATGTGCCACCAGTGCCAGCAACAGGCCACGGCCCAGACCTGCCGGCGCGCGCGGCAAGAAGGTATCGCGGTCCAATGCGGCAGTGGCCATGGTCAATGCTGGCTCATGCGCCGTTCTTCACCGACAGACCGACGCGCTGCACGCCCGCTTTCTGCAACCGGTTCATCACCTCGACCACGGTCTGGTACTTGATCGACTGGTCGGCCGAGATCACCACCGGCGTGTTGGCATTACCAGCCTGAAGATCGCGCACGCGGGCCGCAATCTTGTCGAGCGAGACCGGCTTGCCCTCGTCCTTGCTGTCGAGGCGGATGCGCACCCGCTCGTCCTTGCCGACGATCAACTCGACCACATGCTCGGGCCGCTGCTTGCTCTTGCCCACGGTGGGCAGATCGACCACGCCGGTGGTGATCAGCGGTGCGCTGACCATGAAGATGATCAGCAGCACCAGCATCACGTCGATGAACGGGACCATGTTGATCTCGCTGATCGTGCGGCGACGCCCGCCGCCCCGGTGGCTGACGGCTGCCATCTCAGTTTCCCTCCATGCTTAGCGCGACCCGCTGCCTGCGTTCCTTGATGGCCGTTCTAAAGGAATTCGCAGCATGCGCTAGCCTGTGCGCGCGGAGGCTACCGGGCGACCGGCTCCGCTCATGTCCCCCGGCCCGGTTCACCGCCCAGTCGCTACGGGCCGAGGCTATCCGGCCCTCCTCCTTGACTTCGCTGCGCCGGTCACCCGGCATCCGCCGCGGCGAAACACAGTTGCCTTCGACGGCCTTCAATCTGCACGGTCGTCGCCAGAGCGCTGGGGTGGGGTGCCGTGTGGAGTGAAGTGAAGGAGGAGGGCCGAATTGACTCACGAGAAGCGCTTGAGTCGACAACCGGCCCGGGGGACATGAACGGAACACGGCACCCCGCCCCAGCGCTCGCGCGCCAGCAGATACCTGCAGCCTGCCGCCTGCAAACGGCAGCAAAAAATCGCAAGCCAATGTCGACACGACGGGTTTCATCCTAGCGGCCTCCGGCCATCGTGGACGCTGGCGACGTGTTGGATGGCTGCGTCATGGGCTGGCCCAAGTTGCGCTGCAGGATGTTGGAGAACTCCTCGATGAAGGTCTCCAGCTGGATCGCGATGCGGTCGATGTCGCGGGCGAAGCGGTTGTAGGCGATCACCGCCGGGATCGCCGCGAACAGGCCGATGGCGGTGGCGACCAGTGCCTCGGCGATGCCCGGTGCCACGGTGGCCAGCGTCACCTGCGTCAGGTTCGCGAGGCCGATGAACGCATGCATGATCCCCCACACCGTGCCGAACAGGCCCACATAAGGCGACACCGAGCCGACCGAGGCGAGGAACGACAGGTTCGACTCGATCGTGTCGAGCTCGCGCTGGAAGCTGGCGCG
Organism: Burkholderiales bacterium; assembly: GCA_031380885.1. Lineage (GTDB taxonomy): Bacteria > Pseudomonadota > Gammaproteobacteria > Burkholderiales > Burkholderiaceae_C > PBB1. The sequence continues at coordinate 5,208 of JANMXL010000036.1, forward strand.
CATGGCGCGGCGGGAACCATCGAGCAGCGCGCCCGAGTCGGTGACGCGGCGCTCGCGCAGCTTCATGAATTCGCGCATGCCGGAGGCGAAGATGCGCTCCATCGGGGCCGACGAGGTGCTGCGCTTGGTGGCGTCGTCGTACAGGTCGTTGAGGTTCTTGCCGGCCCAGAAGTCGCGCTCGAAGACATCGTTTTCGGCGCGCACCTTGCGCAGGCCGAACAGCTTGCCGAAGATCACCGTCCAGCTCGCCAGCGAGGTGATGAGCAGGCCCGCCATCACCAGCTGAACCACCAGGCTGGCTTGCAGCACGAGGCTGAATATCGAGAGGTCTTGGTTCATGAAGGCGGTGGTTTATTTTTGTGGGAGTGCGCTGGCAATGGCGTTCGGAATGCTGCGCGGCTGGAAGGTTCCGGCGTCGACGCAGACGATGCGGATCGTGCCCTCGGTCAGCAGCTCGTCACCGCGCCACGCCTCCTGCGCGAGTGTGATCGACGCGCGCCGGACCTCGGCAAGCTTCACGGTGACCCGGAGCAGGTCGTCGAGCCGTGCCGGGCGGCGGTAGCGCAAGGTGGTGTCGCTGACGACGAACATCGCGCCTTCGTTCAGTCGCAGCTGTTCCTGGCCGTGGCCGAGCGCGCGCAGCCATTCGGTGCGGGCGCGCTCGAAAAACTTCAGGTAGTTGGCATAGAAGACCACGCCGCCCGCGTCGGTGTCTTCCCAGTAGATGCGCAGTGCGATCTCGAAGTCGGGGCTGTCGGTCATGACAGCACCTGTCGAAATCGATGCATGGCCTGCTGCAACTGTTCCATCGAGCTGGCATACGACAGACGCAGATAGCGTTGCGGCTCATAGCGGCCGAAGTCGCGTCCGGGTGTGACCGCGACCTGCGCACGCTGCATCAGCTCGAAGGCGAAATCCCAGCTGCCACCGGGCAGATGGGTGGTGTGCGCCGAGCAGTCGGCCCAGACGTAGAACGCGCCATCGGGCTCGACCGGCACCGTCAGGCCGAGCGCGTTCAGGGCGGGAACGAGGAAATCGCGGCGCGCGCGAAACGCCAGCCGGCGTCGTTCGTATTCGGCCAGCGATTCGGGCTCGAAGCAGGCCAGTGCCGCGTGCTGTGCGATCGACGACGGGCAGATGAACAGGTTCTGCGATAACTTCTCGATGGCAGGCACCAGGGCCTCGGGCACGACCAGCCAACCGAGTCGCCAGCCGGTCATGCTGAAGTATTTCGAGAAGCTGTTGATCGAGATCACGTCGTCACCGTGCTGCAGTGCCGAGTCTGCGTAGCGCGCATCGTGGCTCAGGCCCAGGTAAATCTCGTCGACGATGGTGAAGCCACCGCGTGCCCGCACCACGTCCACGATGCGGCCCATCTCGGCCGCGGCGATCGAGGTGCCGGTCGGGTTCGACGGCGAGGCCAGCAGCACGCCGCGAGTCTTGTCGCACCAAGCCTCGTTGACGGCATCGGCATTCAGCTGGAAACGATCGGCGGCGGTCGTTGGCAGCAACACTGCGACGCCATCGGCCGCGGCGACGAAATGGCGGTTGCAGGGGTAGCCGGGGTCGGGCAGCAGCACCTCGTCGCCGGGGTCGATCAGCGCCAGGCAGGCCAACTGCAGCGCGGCCGAGGCCCCGGCGGTGATGACGATGCGTTCGGGCGCGATGTGGAGGGCAAACCGTTGCGCGTACCAGCCGCTGATGCGCTCGCGCAGCGCCATCAGCCCGCAGGCGTCGGTGTACTGCGTGCTGCCATCGCGGATCGCGCGTTGCGCGGCTTCCTGCACCAACGGCGGAGCGGTGAAGTCGGGCTCGCCGATGTTCATGAAGATCATCGGCCGGCCCCCTTGCTGCGGGTCGCACAGCGGGCTGCGCGAAAGCGCTGCCGCGGCCTTGGCGCATTCCATCACGTAGAACGGCTCGATGAAGCTCAGTCGGCGCGACAGGCGGTGCGACGGCCTCATGTCCAAGGGGGTGCGATGGGGCCGCTTCAGCGCCGGGCCGCGCGCGCCGCCTCGACCTCGGCCGGCCGCAGGTCGGCGGCGGTCTTGTCGATCACGCCGTTGACATACTTGTGGCCGTCGGTGCCACCGAAGATCTTCGCCAGTTCGACCGCCCCGTTGATGACCACGCGGTAGGGGATGTCGAGGCAGTGGGTCAGCTCGTAGGCGCCGATCATCAGCACGCCATGTTCGACCGGTGAGAGTTGACTGGTCTGCCGATCCACATGACGCGCCAATGCCTTGTCTATGGTGGCG
>JANMXL010000040.1:0-8645 GCA_031380885.1 Burkholderiales bacterium
ATTGCGCCGGCCGCACGCGGCACGCCGCAGATCGAGGTCAGCTTCGACATCGACGCCAACGGCATCCTGCACGTGGGTGCGAAAGACAAGGGCACCGGCAAGGAGAACAAGATCACCATCAAAGCGAACTCGGGCCTGACCGAAGCCGAGATCCAGCAAATGGTGAAGGACGCCGAACTGAACGCCGCCGAGGACAAGAAGAAGCTGGGTCTGATCCAGGCCCGCAACTCGGCCGACGCGATGATCCACAGCGTCAAGAAGAGCCTCGCCGAACATGGCGACAAGCTCGACGCCGGTGAGAAGGAAAAGATCGAAACCGCGCTCAAGGATGCTGAAGCCGCGCTCGCCAGCGAGGACCAGGCGACCATCGAGGCGTCGACCGAAACCTTGATGACGGCCAGCCAGAAGCTGGGCGAAAAAGTGTATGCCGACGCGCAGGCGGCAGCCGCTGCGGCTGGCGGCGCCGCGGGCGAACCACCATCAGCGGCACCGGCCGACAAGCCCGCCGACGACAATGTGGTGGACGCCGAGTTCACCGAAGTCAAAGAGAAGAAGTGACACTCCGGCGCCGGGGCGACCCGGTGTCCTCGCCGCGTCAGGGTGCTCGTGCGCAAGCGCAGGCCCGACGCGGCTTTCTTGTTTGAAACAGACGCTGCGGCGTGACGGATGAAGCGATGGCAAAGCGCGAGTACTACGAGACCCTGGGCGTGGCGAAGAACGCGTCCGAAGAAGACATCAAGAAGGCCTATCGCAAACTGGCGATGAAGCACCACCCTGACCGCAACCAGGGTGACGATGCGAAGAAAGCGGAAGAGAAGTTCAAGGAGGCCAAGGAGGCCTACGAAATGCTCTCCGACCCGCAAAAACGCGCCGCCTACGATCAGTACGGCCATGCCGGTGTCGATCCCAACATGGGGGGCGGCTTCCGCCCTGGTGGCGACAACATGGGCGGCTTCGCCGAGGCCTTCGGCGACATCTTCGGTGACATCTTCGGCGGCAATGGAGGGGGTCAGCGCCGGGGCGGTGGCGGCCAGCAAGTGTTCCGCGGCAGCGATCTTTCGTACCAGATGGAGATCTCTCTCGAAGAAGCGGCGGCCGGCAAGGAAACGCAGATCCGCATTCCGGCCTACGAGAGCTGCGAGACCTGCAAAGCAAGCGGCGCCAAGCCAGGGACCAGCGCGAAGCTGTGCGGCAGCTGCAATGGCTCCGGTGCCGTCACGATGCGCCAGGGCTTCTTCAGCGTCCAGCAGACCTGCCCGACCTGCCGCGGCGCGGGCAAGGTCATCCCTGAGCCCTGCACGGTCTGCAGCGGCCAGGGACGTATCAAGAAGACGAGGACGTTGGAAGTCAAGATTCCTGCCGGCATCAACGAAGGCATGCGCATCCGCTCGGCCGGCAACGGCGAGCCCGGCACGAATGGCGGGCCGCCCGGCGACCTGTACATCGAGATTCGCGTCAAGCAACACGAAATCTTCGAGCGCGACGGCGACGACCTGCATTGCACCGCGCCGGTCAGCATGATCACCGCAGCACTCGGCGGGCAGATCCACGTGCCCACGCTGAGCGGCAAGGCCGAGATCGACCTGCCCGAAGGCACCCAGCACGGCAAAACCTTCCGCCTGCGCGGCAAGGGCATCAAGGGCCTGCGCTCCAGCTACCCCGGCGACCTGTACTGCCATGTCAGCGTCGAGACGCCGATCAAGCTGACCGAGCATCAGCGCAAACTGCTCAAGGAGCTGGAAGAGTCGTTTCAGAAAGGCGGGGACAAGCACTCGCCGAATTCAAAGTCGTGGTCCGACCGGGTCAAAGACATCTTCAAGTGAGCGCGGCGCGGGCTTGAAACCCGCGAGTCGACATCGTGCGGTGCGACGACCACGGCGACGCCTCGCCGCCGGGTTTGATCTCGAAGCGCAACGGGTGTTCGAGCCGACCCGACCATCCCATGGGTTGCAACGCCCTCAGCCTGCTTTCACGCCGAGCTTGAACGCGATCATCGCGCGCAGCTTGTTCGGCACCACCGGCTTGATCAGCAGGTGGAAGTTCTTCTGCTGCGCTTCGAGGTCCAGCGAGGACATCGTGCTGCCGGTGATGACGATGGCCGGCAGGTCCGCGCCGAAACGCTCACGCAGCAGCGCCAGCGCATCGGCACCGGTCGCGCCGTGTTCGAGCCGGTAGTCGACGATCAGCAGGTCGGGGCGGGGCATCGAGCCGTGAGCGGCCTGAGCCCACACCCTGCACGCGGCCACGCTCTCGAAAGCGAGGATGCTCGCGCCCCAGCCGTGCAGCAGCGCTTCGAGCCCGCTCAACACCGCGGGCTCGTCTTCGACGACGACGATGGTGCGTCCTTCCAGCGTCAGGTTGAGCAGCCCCTTGCCCGACAGCATCGGCTGCGTCTGCGGCACCCACTTGCCCAGCGGCAGTTCGAGCGTGAAGACGGTGCCGCTGCCAGGCTGCGAGCGCAGCGCGACCGGTGCGTCCATCAGGTCGGCCAGCCGCTTGACGATGGCCAGCCCGAGCCCCAGCCCCTTGCGCTGGTGCGCTTCGGTGCGCGGCCCATGCGGCACCTGATAGAACTCCTCAAAGACCTTCACCTGCTCGTGCTCGGCGATGCCGGGGCCGGTGTCCCAGACCTGCAGCAGCAAGCGGTCGCCACGACGCCGGCAGCTGACCAGCACGCTGCCATCCGCGGTGTAGCGGATGGCGTTCGACACCAGGTTGCGCAAGATACGCTCGACCAACAGCGGGTCGGCATGCACCACATGGTCAGCGCCCCGGAAGCGCAGCGCCAGGCCTTTTTCGAACGCCGCCGGCTCGAAATGCAAGCGCAGCTTGCGGTACAGATCCGCCAGCGGGAAGTGCTGCGGATGCACCTCGATGCCGCCGCTGTCGATGCGGGTGATGTCGAGCAGTTCGGAGAACAGGCCTTCCAGCGCATCGACCGATTCATTGATGCTGTTGACCAGGTGGGCCACCTCGACGTCGTGGTTCTTCTGACGCAGCGCCTCGGCAAACAGCCCCATCGCGTGCAGCGGTTGGCGCAGGTCGTGGCTCGCGGCGGCAAAAAACTGGGTCTTCGCGCGGTTGGCGACCTCGGCCTCCTGGCGCGCCGCGTCGGCCGCTCCCTTTTCAATGCGCAGTTGCGACAGCAGGTGATCGGTCTGCAGCTTGAGTTCGAGCGCACGTTGCAACGCCTGCCGGTAGTTGCGCGCGAGCAGCGTGGTCAGCGAGAAGATCAACAGCAAGATGCCCGCCAGCCGGTAGCTGTCTTCGTAGCCGGTGGTGGCGACCCGTGCCGCCATCGGCACGAAGCACAGGCCGGAGAACAGCAGAAAAACGCGCGGCTGCGTGGCCAGCACCGGCACGGCAGCAACACACAAGGTGTAGATGGTGATGATCAGTGCGATCTGCTGCGCGTTGCCGCCGCGCAGGTAGAACACCCACGAAGTGGCGCCCCACAACGCGCCGGAGGTCAGCGTGCCCAGGTTCCAGCCCAGGCGCCAGCGCGGCCAGTCGACCACGCCAAGCATGGCAATCCGGTTGAAGCGCCGCAACAGCCACAGACGCGCCAGCCACATCACCGCGAACGCACCAAGCCACAGCAGCATCACCATCGTCGGCGTGATGGCCCAGAAGATCATCAGGATCACGCCGATGCCGGCCAGGTTGCCGGCCAGTTGGGCCGGCATGTAGTCGAAGGCGCTGCGCACCTCCTCGGGCAGCGATGACGCCGACAGCTCGCTGGACGAGGGTGTCGGCGGCTCGGTCATGGGCCGTTCTTTCTCCAGCCATGCATGCCGCCTTGCTGACGCGACATCTGGCCCACCGCCAGCACCGCCTGCGTGCGCGAGCTGACGTTCAGGGTGCGCAGCACGGCAGCGACATGGTCCTTGACCGTTTCGACCGACAGGTTCAGGTCACGCGCGATCAGTTTGTTGGGCTTGCCCTGCAACAGCAGCCCGAGCACCTCGGTCTGCCGCGGTGTGAGTCCCAGCGATTCGAGCGGCGCATGCGACTGGTAGCCGTTGTCAAAAGCGTTCTGGCGCACCGAACGCAGCCCGCCGGGTGTGGTGTCGACGTAGATGTCGGTGCCCGACTCATCGCCCATGTCCATCGGCGGCACATAGATGCCACCGGACATCACCATGCTCAGCGCCTCGAACAGCGTGTCGTTGGAGGCGCGCTTCGGCACGAAGCCCATCGCGCCGAGGTCGATCGCGCGGATCACGTCGCTGGTGCGGTCACTCGCCGACACCACCACCACCGGCAGCGCGGGGTAGGCCGCGCGGAACTCGGTGAGCACATCGAAGCCATCGGCATCGCCCAGGCGCAGATCGAGCAGCACCAGATCGAAAGCGCTGTCCTGCGCCAGCGTCTCGCGGGCCATGCGCGCACTGCTGGCAGCGACGACGCTGACGTTCTCGCTCAAGCCCTGGATGATGTTCTGCAGCGCCGACAGGATCAGCGGGTGGTCGTCGATCAGCAAGACCTTCATGGTGGCTCCTCCGTGGTCAGCGCCGCGAAGATGCTAAGCCAGCCCGTCGCTGCGCGGGTGTTTTGGGGCACCGCGAGTGGCACCCCCAAACGGGGGCATGCGCGGGTCGGTCAACCGTCGATCCACGCGGTGAGTGGCTGCCACTGTTCGAGATCGCGCTCGACACGGCTGGGCGCCACGTCCCACAGCGTCAGCCCCTGTGCTGCAAGGTGGACGTAGTTCTGCGTGTCGCGCAGGTGCGTGACCACCGGAAAGGTCTGCGTGCCCAAGAAAGTCTTCAGCTGATCGGCCGAGATCGTGCCGTCGCGCGAGCGCATGCCGATGATGCCGACCTGCAGCCTCTGGGAGCGCTTGTGTTGCGCCAGGCGCAACAGGAAATCGTGCGTCGCGTGGATGTCGAAGATGCTGGGTTGCAAGGGCACCAGCACATGGGTGGCGATCTTCAGCACCTCATCGAGCCGCTTGCCGTGCAGGCCGGCCGGCGTGTCCAGCACAACGTGGGTGGTGCCCTTCGGCGTGCGCACCCGCAAGTCGTCCATCGTGTCCCAGGCGCTGATGGCCGCGGCTGCGGGCGGGCGCAGACCCAGCCAGGTGCGCGCCGACTGCTGGCGATCGATGTCGCCCAGCATCACGGCCTTGCCCCGCGACGCGAAGTACCCCGCGACGTTGGTGCACAGCGTGCTCTTGCCCACGCCCCCCTTCGGATTGGCGACCACGATCACCGGCATGCTCGACTCCTGCCTCCCTTGAATCACGTTATGTTAGCGGTGGGTTGTGGCTGGCCTGCGGTTTGCGGGCAGCTGGCGCCTCCTTTGCTTGCTTCAATTGGGTCTGTCATGGCGTCTTCCGAAAATCCCGTATCCCCTGCCCCCGAGGTGCTGGTGCTCGTCGCCCATCCGGCACTCGAGCAGTCGCGCATCAACCAGCGTCTGTTGCGGGCGATCGGGGCCGCTGGTTCTGTAGACGCCCACCCGTCGGCCTCGCGCATCGTCGTGCGTGACCTCTATGCGCTGTACCCCGACTACCTGATCGACGTGCAGGCCGAGCGGTCGCTGCTCGGCAGCGCGCAGCTGGTGGTGTGGCAGCACCCGATCCACTGGTACGGCATGCCGCCGCTGATGAAGCTGTGGCTCGACGAGGTGCTCGGGTTCGGCTGGGCCTATGGGCCGGGCGGCCATGCGCTGACCGGCAAGCCGCTGTGGCTGGTCGCCTCGACCGGCAGCCCGGAGGAGGCCTACCACCCGAGCGGCCACAACCGCTACTTCTTCGACGCCTTCCTGCCGCCCTACGAGCAGACGGCCACGCTGTGCGGCATGCGCTTTCTGGCCCCGCTGCTGCTGCATGGCGCGCACCGCGTCAGTGATGCCGAACTGGATGCGCATGCGACGATGTACGCACAGCGGCTGGCGAGCTACCCCGATTGGCCCGAGCTGGCCGACCTGGCCGAATGCCCCGCTTGTGTCGTGCCACCGCTGGCACGCCCAAGCGATGCCATGCCGGTGCTTGCGCCGGCATCCACCAGCGGGGCAAGCTGATGGAGCACACGAGCTGGCTCAGCGCCGCCCTCATCTACCTCGCCGCCGCGGTGCTGGCGGTGCCGCTGGCGCGGCTGCTTGGGCTGGGCGCCATCATTGGCTACCTCGGTGCCGGCATCGTCATCGGGCCGTGGGGCCTGAAGCTGGTGACTGACCCGCAAGACATCCTGCACTTCGCCGAATTCGGCGTCGTGCTGATGTTGTTCCTGGTCGGCCTTGAACTCGAACCACAGCGGCTGTGGACGCTGCGCAAGCCGATCTTCGGCTGGGGCAGCGTGCAGCTGTTCGGCTCGGCAGCGTTGATGATCGGCGTCGGCATGGCCGCAGGCAGCGACGGGCGGCTGGCGCTGGTCGCGGCACTGGGCCTGGCGCTGTCGTCGACCGCGATCGGCCTGGCGGTGCTGGCTGAACGCAACCTGACGCCGACCACCTCGGGCCAGAGCGTGCTCAGCGTCGCGCTGCTGCAGGATGTGGCTGCCATCCCGATCCTGGCGCTGGTGCCTTTGTTGGCGGTGCAGGCGGCCGGCAGCGCGAGCCTGCACGCCACCGACAACACAGGCAACTGGCTCGCCGCCGCCAAAGCGATCGCGGTGATTGCTGCGATCGTGTTCGGCGGCCGGCTGCTGCTGCGCCCGGCGCTGCGCTGGATCGCTGGCAGCGCCACGCCCGAGATCTTCACCGCCGCAGCGCTGCTGCTGGTGGTGGCCACCGCGGCGCTGATGCAGTCGGTCGGGCTGTCGATGGCGCTCGGCGCCTTCCTGGCCGGCGTGCTGCTGGCCGAGAGCGAATACCGGCGCGAGCTCGAAACCGATCTGGAGCCGTTCAAGGGCCTGCTGCTGGGCCTCTTCTTCATGGCGGTCGGCATGACGATCGACTTCGCCGTCGTGCTGCAGCAGCCGGGGCTCGTCGCTGCGCTGCTGGTCGGCTTCCTCGCGCTGAAGGCGCTGGTGCTGTGGGGCATGGCGCGGCTGATGAAGTTGCCGGTGCTGGAGCGACCGGTGTTCATCATCCTGCTGGCGCAGGGCGGCGAGTTCGGCTTCGTCGTGTTCCAGGCGGCCACGCAGGCGGGCGTGATCAGCACCGGCGCGTCGTCACTGCTGATCGCCACGGTGGCACTGTCGATGCTGCTGAGCCCGCTGCTGCTGGTCATTGCCGACCGGGTGATCGCGCCACGGCTGGAACGTGAGTTGCTGTCGCGCGGCACGCCGATGCCGGAAATCAACGAGCCGCAGGAAGCACCGATCATCATCGCCGGCTTCGGCCGCTACGGGCAGATCGTTGGCCGCCTGCTGTATGCCAATGGCCTCAAGGCCACGGTGCTCGACCACGACGCCGAGGCGGTCGAGGCGCTGCGCAAATTCGGCTGGCGTGTGTTCTACGGCGATGCGACACGGCTCGACCTGCTGCGCACCGCTGGCGCCGGCACCGCGCGTGTGCTGGTGCTGGCGATCGACGACGTGGCGCAGAACCTGAAGGTGGCCGAGATCGCCCGCGAACACTTCCCGCAGCTGACCTTGATCGCCCGCGCGCGCAACGTGCAGCACTACTACGCGTTGCGCGACCTGGGCGTGGAGCTGATCGAGCGCGAGACGCTGGACTCGGCGCTGATGAGCGCACGCAGCGTGCTGGAGGCGATGGGCTGGCAGCCCCACCAGGCGCGCACGCTGGCGCTGCGCTTTCGCCGCCACAACCTCGCGCAACTGGCCGCGGCCGCACCGCACTGGCGCGACGAAGCCTGGCGCGTTGCCAATGCCAAGACCGGCCGGCAGCAGCTGGAAGAATTGTTCGCTCAGGAGCGCGAGGAAGCGCGGACCCTGCGCCAACAGCGGGGCTGGGATGCGCAAGCGAAGTCCGCCGACACGCCACGCGAGCCCGCACCGTTCGACGGCGCCTGAGCACCGCGCCACGGCTCCTGGACGCAAGGTCAGGGTCAGCACCGACACTAATGCCAATGCAATTGCATTAGCATATCGTCATGGAACGCCACACGCGCCAACGCCAAGCCGTCGTCGATGCGCTCGCACGCAGCGGTCAGGCGCTGAGCCCGCAGGACCTGCTGGAACAGGCCAAGGCCGACGTGCCCAGCCTGAACCTGTCGACGGTCTACCGGCAAATCAAGGGTTTGCAGGACGCCGGGCAGATCGTCCGCGTCGAGCTGCCAGGGCAACCGCCGCGCTTCGAAAGCGCGGCGAGCGAGAAGGCGCTTGCGGCAGCCGGCCATAAGCACAGAGCGCACGAAACGCTGCACCTTGCCCACGCACCGCACGCTGACGCCGCGCCGCAGCACCACCACCATTTCCATTGCACCGCCTGCGACCGCGTCTACCCGATCCACGCCTGCCCTGGCCCAATGAACAACCTGGCGCCGGCAGGCTTCGAAGTCCAGCACCACGACCTGACGCTGCGCGGGCGTTGCGCCAGTTGTGTGACCGGGGCGCCCGCATGAAGGCCGATCTGTCGCATCAAGACGCCCATGTGCCCGTCTCGGCGCAAACCGGCGCGCAAACGCCTGACACCACACACGAACACGCCCACGGGCATGCCCACGATCACGGACACGCGCATGGCCACGCGGCCGGTCACAACCACAGCACCCACACGCACGCGGCCCCCCCACC
>JANMXL010000061.1:0-30005 GCA_031380885.1 Burkholderiales bacterium
CCATGAACGCCCTGATCGACGAACGTGCCTTGAGCAAACTGCGCTGGCGTTGCCGGCGGGGGCTGCTGGAGAACGATCTGTTCGTCGAACGCTTTTTCATGCGCCACGAAACCAGCCTGACGCAGAGCCAGGCCGACGGCCTGCTGGCGCTGATGGACTTGTCGGACAACGACCTGCTGGACCTGTTGCTGGCGCGCCGGGAGCCGGAAGACGGCTTGCTCGACGACAGCACCCTCGACGTCCTGCGCCTGATGCGCGAACCTCGATGAGCCGCTGGCTGTAACACCTCCACCCCCACGACGACCTAGCCCCAAGGACCGACCATGACCCCCTCCGACGTCAAAGCCACCCTGTCGTTCTCTGACGGCAGCCCGAGCATGGACTTGCCGATCTTCAAGGGGTCGGTCGGCCCTGACGTGATCGACATCCGCAAGCTGTATGGGCAAACTGGCAAGTTCACCTACGACCCCGGTTTCCTGTCCACCGCGTCGTGCCAGTCGAAGATCACCTACATCGATGGCGACAAGGGCGAGCTGCTGTACCGCGGCTACCCCATCGAGCAGCTGGCCACGAAGTGCGATTTCATGGAAACCTGCCATCTTTTGCTGCACGGGGAGCTGCCGAACGCGACCCAGAAAGACGACTTCACCAAGCTTGTGACGCGCCACACCATGGTTAACGAGCAGATGCAGTTTTTCCTGCGCGGATTCCGCCGCGATGCGCACCCGATGGCCATCATGACCGGCCTGGTCGGTGGCCTGTCGGCGTTCTATCACGACAGCACCGACATCAATAACCCCGAGCACCGCGAGATCTCGGCCATCCGCTTGATCGCCAAGATGCCGACGCTCGTGGCCATGGCCTACAAGTACTCTGTCGGCCAGCCCTACATCTACCCGAAGAACGACCTCAGCTACGCCGGCAACTTCATGCGCATGATGTTCGCCACGCCATGCGAGGACTACGTGCCGAACGACGTGCTGGTGCGCGCGATGGATCGCATTTTCATCCTCCACGCCGACCACGAGCAGAACGCCAGCACCTCGACGGTGCGCCTCTGCGGCTCGTCGGGCACCAACCCGTTCGCCGCGATTGCAGCGGGCGTGGCCTGCCTGTGGGGCCCGGCGCACGGTGGCGCCAACGAGGCCGCGCTGAACATGTTGGAAGACGTGCAGAAGATGGGCGGCGTCGAGAAGATCGGCGAGTTCATCAAGCAGGTCAAGGACAAGAACTCGAACGTCAAGCTGATGGGCTTCGGGCACCGCGTCTACAAAAACTACGACCCGCGCGCCAAGCTGATGCGCGAAACCTGCCACGAAGTGCTGACCGCGATGGGCAAGAACAACGACCCGATCCTGAAGCTGGCAATGGCGCTGGAGAAGATCGCGCTGGAAGACGATTACTTCGTGTCGCGCAAGCTGTACCCGAACGTCGATTTCTATTCGGGCATCGTGCAGCGCGCGATCGGCATCCCGGTGTCGCTTTTCACCGCCATCTTCGCGCTGGCCCGCACGGTCGGCTGGATCGCTCAGTTGAACGAGATGATCAGCGACCCCGAGTACAAGATCGGCCGCCCGCGGCAGCTGTTCAACGGCTCGCCTGCCCGTGACGTGAAGCTGATCGGCGAACGCTGAGCCGGCCGGTTTTTACCCTGAGAACCCGGCCTGGTGCCGGGTTTCTTGTTTGCGCGTGTGGCGCGGTGAACCCTTTGCTGCGGCGCATCACGGGCCGCGCCTAAAATCACAAGTTCCGTTTTTTAAAAGTCACCACCCATGGGCCGCACGCTCTACGACAAACTCTGGGACGAGCATGTCGTTCACACCGAGGACGACGGCACGACCGTGCTGTACATCGATCGCCACCTGGTCCACGAAGTGACCAGCCCGCAGGCCTTCGAGGGGCTGGACCTGGCCCATCGCAAGGTCTGGCGCCTGTCGGCCAACCTGGCGGTCAGTGATCACAACGTGCCGACCACCGACCGCTCGCACGGCATCGCCGATCCGGTCTCGAAGCTGCAGGTCGATACGCTCGACGCCAACTGCGACCGCGTCGGCATCACCCAGTTCAAGATGAACGACCGTCGGCAGGGCATCGTCCACGTGATCGGGCCGGAGCAGGGGGCGACGCTGCCGGGCATGACCGTGGTCTGCGGTGACTCGCACACCTCGACGCATGGTGCCTTCGGCGCGCTGGCGCACGGCATCGGCACCAGCGAGGTCGAGCATGTGCTGGCCACGCAGACGCTGCTGGCGAAGAAAGCAAAGAACCTGCTGATCCGCATCGACGGCGTGCTGTCCCCGGGGTGCGGCGCCAAGGACCTGGTGTTGGCCGTCATCGGCAAGATCGGCACCGCCGGCGGCACCGGCTACACGATCGAGTTCGCCGGTTCCGCCATCCGCGCGCTGAGCATGGAAGGCCGGATGACGGTGTGCAACATGGCGATCGAGGCCGGGGCGCGCGCCGGGCTGATCGCCGTCGACGACACCACGATCGCGTATGTGCAGGGCCGCCCCTACACGCCGACCGGCGTCGAATGGGAGCACGCCGTCATCTACTGGCGCACGCTGCATTCCGATGCGGACGCGACGTTCGATGCGGTGATCGAGCTGGACGCAGCGGCCATCCGCCCGCAGGTCACCTGGGGCACCTCGCCCGAGATGGTGCTGTCGATCGAGGACCGGGTGCCCGACCCACAGCGCGAAAAAGACGCTAACAAGCGCGGCGCGATCGAGCGCGCGCTGGCCTACATGGCGTTGGAGCCGAATAAACCGATTGCCGAGATCCTGGTCGACAAGGTGTTCATCGGTTCGTGCACCAACTCACGCATCGAAGACATGCGCGAAGCCGCTGCGGTGGTGCGCAAGCTAGGCCGCAAGCTCGCGGCGAACGTGAAGCTGGCGCTGGTCGTGCCGGGTTCGGGTCTGGTCAAGGAACAGGCGGAGCGGGAAGGGCTGGATCTGGTGTTCAAGGCGGCTGGCTTCGAGTGGCGCGAGCCCGGCTGCTCGATGTGCCTGGCGATGAACGCCGACCGGCTGGAGCCCGGCGAGCGCTGCGCTTCAACGTCGAACCGCAATTTCGAAGGCCGCCAGGGCGCGGGGGGCCGCACCCACCTGGTCAGCCCGGCGATGGCTGCCGCAGCGGCGATCGAAGGGCATTTCGTCGACGTGCGACGCCTGCTTTGAACCTTTCTCAAATCCAAGGACAACTCCCCAGATGAAACGCATTGTTTTTGCCCTCGCCGCCGTGGTCGTGTTCCTCACCGGCTGCAACACCTTCCAAGGCATCGGCAAGGATGTCCAGCGCGCAGGCGAAGTCGTCGAAGACGCGGCCAAGAAGAAGTGAGTTGCAGATGAACCCGTTTCGCGAGCACAAGGGGCTGGTCGCCCCGATGGACCGTGAGAACGTCGACACCGACGCGATCATTCCGAAGCAGTTCCTGAAGTCGATCAAGAAGTCGGGCTTCGGCGTGAACCTGTTCGACGAATGGCGCTATCTCGACGCGGGCTATCCAGGCCAGGACCCGGCCACGCGCCGGCCGAACCCGGACTTCGTGCTGAACCAGCCGCGCTATCAAGGTGCCTCGGTGCTGATCGCGCGCAAGAACTTCGGCTGCGGCTCGTCGCGCGAGCACGCGCCGTGGGCGCTCGACCAGTACGGTTTCCGCGCCGTGATCGCGCCCAGCTTCGCCGACATCTTCTTTGGCAACTGCTTCAAGAACGGCCTGCTGCCGATCGTGTTGCCCGAGAGCGAAATGAACCGGCTGTTCGACGAGGTCGCGGCCTTCGTCGGCTACAGCCTGACCATCGACCTGGCGCGCCAGGTCATCGTCAAGGCCGACGGCACCGAAATGCCGTTCGAGGTGCAGGCGTTTCGCAAGTTCTGCCTGCTCAATGGGTTCGACGACATCGGCCTGACGCTGCGACACACTGACAAGATCAAGGCCTATGAAGCCGAGCGCCTGCTGAAGAAGCCATGGCTGGCGCACAGCCTCTGAGCAAGTTGCCGGCGGCATATGGCCGGCTTTACCGGTACCTGTCGCATCGGTGGTGGCTGGCGTTCCTTCTGATGGGTGTGAGCTTCGTGTGTTTCGGGCTGTTGACGTTGAATTTGCTGCACCTGGTCAGCGCCAACATCAACTTCCTGGCGATGAACGGTCTCGACGCGGTGCGCGATGGCGGCCTGTTGCAGTTGTTCAGCCTGTTGGCTCTGGGGTATTTCGCGGCCGCGTTCTACGTGGTCTTCAAGCTCTGCGAGAAGGTGCTGGTCGAGAAACTGACCTATGGCAAACACAAAGGACCTTGACCTGTGAACATTGCGATCCTGCCCGGTGACGGCATCGGCCCTGAAATCATGGCCGAGGCAGTGCGTGTGCTCGAGGTGCTCGACCTGCCGTACCGCAGCGAGACAGCGCTGGTCGGCGGCGCCGCCTACGCGGCCCATGGCCACCCACTGCCCGATGCCACGCTGAAGCTGGCGCAAAGCGCCGACGCGGTGCTGTTCGGTGCCGTCGGCGACTGGAAGTACGACACGCTGGAGCGTGCGCTGCGCCCCGAGCAGGCGATCCTGGGCCTGCGCCGGAACCTGCAGTTGTTCGCCAATTTCCGCCCGGCCATCTGCCACCCGCAACTCACACACGCATCGAGCCTGAAGCCTGAACTGGTGGCGGGGCTGGACATCCTGATCGTGCGCGAGCTGACCGGCGACATCTACTTCGGCCAGCCGCGCGGCCGTCGCGTGTCGCCCGATGGCGCCTTCGAGGGGCAGCAAGAAGCGTTCGACACGATGCGCTATTCGCGCCCCGAGATCGAGCGCATCGCGCATGTGGCGTTCCAGGCGGCGAGAAAGCGGAACAAGCGTCTGACCAGCGTCGACAAGGCCAACGTGCTGGAAACCTTTCAGTTCTGGCGCGACGTGGTGACCGAGGTGCATGCGCAGTACCCGGATGTGGCGCTCGACCACCTGTATGTGGACAACGCGGCGATGCAGCTGGTCAAGGCACCGAAGGCGTTCGATGTGATCGTCACTGGCAACATGTTCGGCGACATCCTGTCCGACGAAGCGGCGATGCTGACCGGCTCGATCGGCATGCTGCCGTCGGCATCGCTGAACGCGGAGAATCGTGGTTTGTACGAGCCCAGCCATGGCAGCGCGCCGGACATCGCGGGCAAGAACATCGCGAACCCGCTGGCCACGATCCTGTCGCTGGCGATGATGCTGCGCTTCTCGCTGAACCAGCCCGAAGCAGCGCTGCGCATCGAAGCGGCGGTGACGAAGGTGCTGGAGTCGGGTCTGCGCACCGCGGACATCTGGTCCGAAGGCACGCAGCGTGTCGGCACCCGGGAGATGGGGTCGGCGGTTGTCGCGGCGGTGAAAGCGGCGTAAGTTGAGGCATTGAAGATTCGGGTTTGAAAGGCAAGGCGATGAAGCTGGTCGGATTGGTGGGTTGGCGTGGGATGGTCGGTTCGGTGTTGCTCGACCGGATGCAGCAGGAGGGCGACTTCCCGCTGATCGAGCCGGTGTTCTTCAGCACCAGCAATGCCGGTGGCAAGGCGCCGGTGCAGGCGCGCAACGAATCGACCTTGAAGGACGCTTACGACATCGAGGCGCTCAAGCGCTGCGACATCGTCATCACCGCGCAGGGCGGCGACTACACGACCGAGGTGTTTCCGAAGCTGCGTGCCGCCGGTTGGAACGGTCACTGGATCGATGCCGCGTCGACGCTGCGGATGAAGAGCGATGCGGTGATCGTGCTCGACCCGGTCAACCTGCCGGTGATCGAGAACGCGCTGAAGCGCGGCGGGCGCAACTGGATCGGCGGCAACTGCACCGTCAGCTGCATGCTGATGGGCGTCGGGGCGCTGTACAAGGCGGGGTTGGTTGAATGGATGAGCACCCAGACCTACCAGGCGGCGTCGGGTGGCGGTGCGCAGCACATGCGTGAGCTGCTGAGCCAGTTCGGCGCACTGAACGGCGCGGTGCGCCCTCTGCTCGATGACCCGAAAAGCGCCATCCTCGACATCGACCGCGGCCTGCTGGCCAAGCAGCGTGCGTTGACCGAAGCCGAGACAGCGCAGTTCGGCGTGCCGCTGGCCGGCTCGCTGATCCCGTGGATCGACAAGGACCTGGGCGCAGGCAAGGGCCGCGATGACGACGGCTTCGGCGTCAGCCGGGAAGAGTGGAAGGGCGGCGCCGAAACCAACAAGATCCTGGGTCAGGGTGAGGGCTTCGACCAAGCCGCCGTGCCGGTCGATGGTTTCTGCGTGCGCGTTGGCGCGATGCGCTGCCACAGCCAGGCGCTGCTGTTCAAGCTCAAGAAAAACGTGCCGCTGGCCGATATCGAGCAATTGATCGCGAACGACAACGCGTGGGTCAAGGTGGTGCCGAACAACCGGGAAGACACCGTCCGGCAACTGACGCCGGTGGCCGTCACCGGCACGCTGGACATCCCGGTCGGTCGTTTGCGCAAGATGACGATGGGGCCGGAATACTTGGGCGCCTTCACCATCGGGGACCAGCTGTTGTGGGGAGCGGCCGAGCCGCTGCGCAGGATGCTGCGCATCCTGCTCGAAGCCTGAGCGTCGCGAGCGGTGGCGCGGCCGTTGTCTTGGTACGACAGCTTGTCGCCTGAGGGCTGGATCAGTGCCGCTGGCGCCTTTTCAGGCGATGCATGAGCTTGTCACCGTATCTGCTTGATGCTATTGTGATTTGTTGAATTTATCTTCGTGATCGCCGCCCGTTGACAAGTGGCTGCGATCGTTTGGTGGAGCTGCATGACGGCTCGACCGCCTGGTTGGGAGACGCCTTGAAGAACACGACGCAGCAACTCGGGCGATTCGCTCTGACCAGTGTGGCCCTCGCTGCGCTTTCGTTGGGGCCGGCTGATTCCTGGGCGCTGGGGTTGGGCCGGCTCGCGGTGCAGTCCGCCTTGGGCGAGACGCTGAGGGCGGAGATCGATGTCACCAGCCTGACGCCCGAAGAGGCGGGCAATCTGAAAATCCGCATTGCGCCGCCCGAGTCCTATCGCTCGCTGGGCGTTGACTACAACAGCGTGCTGCCCACCACCCAGGCCGCGCTGCTCAAGCGCGCCGATGGCCGCCCCTTCCTGCGGCTGACCAGCGATCGCGTGGTGCAGGAGCCGTTCGTCGATGTGATCCTCGAACTGTCGTGGTCCACCGGTCGGCTGGTGCGCGAATACACCTTGCTGTTCGACCCGCCAGTGGCCCAGGCACCCGCGGCGCCGCCAGCGCCTGCGGTGGCCACGGCACCCGTGTTCTCGGCGCCTGTGGCTGCAGCACCTGCAGCCCCACGCCCACAGCGCCCTGCGCCGGCGCCAATCCCTGCACCAGCACCGACACCCGCTGCCGAACGCGTTGCCAAGGCGCCGCCACCTCCGTCGCCCACGGCAACTGCCGGTGGCTCTGCGGGTGACACCTACCTGGTTCGTCCTGGCGACACGCTGACGCGCATCGCCTCACGCACCCGACAAGGCACGGTGTCGCTCGACCAGACGCTGGTGTCGCTGTACCGGGGCAACCCGCAGGCGTTCGTCGGCGACAACATGAACCGCCTCAAGGCGGGCGCGCTTTTGAAGGTGCCGACGGCTGAGACTGCGGCTGCGGTCGACTCGTCAGAAGCTCGCCAGGTGATCCAGGCGCAAAGCGCTGATTTCGGCAGCTTCCGCCAGCGACTCGCCGGTGCCGTGCCAGCCGCTGCCGCCGAAACCTCGACCCGCAAGGATGCGGGCACGGTGCGCGCCGAGATCGACGATCGCAAGGACACCGCTGCAGCCACGCCGGACAAGCTGACGCTCAGCAAGGGCGCGTCCGCGGCCAAGCCGGGCGCCTCGGAAGTCAAGCTGTCGAAGGAAAAGGAAAAACAGGACGCGGCCGTGCGAGTGGCCGAGTTGTCGAAGAGCGTCGAAGAGCTGAAGAAGCTGTCGGGTGCGGCCAACGTGGCGGCGGTGCCTGCCCCGCCGCCTGTCGCTCCTGTGGCGCCTGCACCGGCCCCACTGTCTGTGCCTGAGGTGCCGGTGGCGGCAGCGGCAGCGCCTGCCCCTGCGCCTGTGGCCTCCAGCCCCGCTGATGCGCCGCCTGCACCCGCGGCGAGTGCGTCTGCCGCGCCGGTGGCGCCACCCACGCCCGTCGTCGCACCCAAGCCCGCCACCGAGTCGGCGCCCGCCGACGAGCCCGGCTTCTTCGATTCCCTGCTTGAGATCAACCCGCTTTATCTTGCCGGTGGCGCCGGGGTGGTGCTGGCCTTGCTGGGCTTCGGTGTCTACCGTGCACGGCGTGCCAAGCTTGACACCGGGGAGACCTCCTTCCTCGAAAGCCGTCTGCAGCCGGATTCGTTCTTCGGTTCCAGCGGCGGCCAGCGCATCGACACCCGTGAGGCGGCGGCCGGCGCCCCATCGTCGATGAGCTATTCGCTGAGCCAGCTCGATGCGATTGGTGATGTCGATCCGGTGGCCGAAGCCGACGTCTACCTGGCCTACGGCCGCGACCTGCAGGCCGAGGAAATCCTCAAGGAAGCGATGCGCAGCAGCCCGGAGCGGCTGGCCATCCGCACCAAGCTGCTCGAGGTCTATGCCAAGCGGCGCGATACCAAAGGCTTTGAGTTGTTGGCCACGCAGCTGTTCTCGTTGACCAGCGGCAAGGGCGAGGATTGGCAGAAGGCCCAGGAACTGGGTCTGCAGATCGACCCGGACAACACGCTGTACCAGCCGGGTGGACTGCCCGAGGCGGCGGCCGCCCCGGCGGATCCGGCGGTCGCCATGGCTGAACTGCTGGGCCCCAGCACGTTGCCGCAATCGGTGTCACCGACCTCGTCCAGCTTCGGCGACGCCTTGTCCGAAGAGACGGCTCCGCTGACCACGAAGCCGGTGGCAGATATCGACTTCGACCTGGATCTGAGCGCAGAGGACACCGCGGTGCTGAGCCCGGCGACCCAGTCACCGTCGCTCGAATCGTTCGACTTCGATGCCGCTCCGACGCCGGCCTCGGCACAGGCCTACTTCCCCTCATCCGCGCCGTCACCCGCGGGCAGCAGCCCTGGGGCGAAAGCGCCGCTCGATTTCGACATGTCGAGCATCTCGCTCGATCTCGACGCACCAGCCGGCAGCGTCGACAGCATGCCGGGCGAGCTGATGGATGACGAGGCCGACGACGACCACACCGATCCACTGGCCCGCAAGCTCGAACTGGCCGAGGAGTTCCGCCAGATCGGCGACGCCGAAGGGGCACGCGACCTGCTGCAGGAAGTCGCGGCGAAGGCCGAAGGTGCGCTGAAGGTGAAGGCGCAGAACATGCTGAACGACCTCGGTTGATCAAGCGGGCGACGCAGGGCCTGCGGGTGCCTGATCGCCCCGCGCTGCGATGACCCGGCTCGCACTTGGCGTCGCCTACCGCGGCAGCGCTTATTGCGGCTGGCAGCGCCAGGCGCATGACGACACGGTGCAGGCTCGCGTCGAAAAAGCGCTGTCGCAATTCGCCGCTGTGCCGGTCACCGTTACCTGTGCCGGCCGCACCGACACCGGGGTGCACGCGATCAACCAGGTGATCCACATCGACGCCCCGGTCGAACGGGAAGAAGCGTCCTGGGTGCGCGGCACCAACCGCTATCTGCCGACCGACGTGGCGATCCAGTGGTGCCAGCCGGTCGACGACAGCTTCCACGCGCGCTTCGGCGCCATCGGTCGCCGCTACAGCTACCTGCTGCTGGAGTCACCGGTGCGACCATCGCTCGAAACCGGGCGGGTCGGCTGGACGTTTCGCGCGCTCGATGGCGATGCAATGCGGCAGGCGGCGCAGGCATTGCTGGGTGACCATGACTTCTCCGCCTTCCGCTCATCGCAATGCCAGGCCGCCTCGCCCGTCAAGCAGATGCGCGCGATCGACATCAGCCGCCGCGGCGCCTACTGGCGCATCGATTTCCATGCCAGTGCCTTCCTCCACCACATGGTGCGCAACATCGTCGGCTGCCTGGTGGCGGTCGGCAACGGCAGCCGCCCAGCCACGTGGATGAGCGAGGTGCTGGCCGCGCGCGACCGCAACCAGGCCGCACCGACCTTCTCGCCGGACGGCCTGTATTTCGTCGGCCCGGAGTACGAGGCGAAGTACGCCATTCCCACCCGGCCGCCCTCCGCCGATTGGTTGCCCTGACACTAACGGCATGAACAGCCGCACCCGCATCAAGATCTGTGGCCTGACCCGTGAACAGGACGTCGATGCTGCCGTCGAGGCCGGTGCCGACGCGATCGGCTTCGTGCTCTACGACCAGAGCCCGCGCCATGTCGACGTGATGCGCGCTGCCGAGCTGGCTCGCCGTCTGCCGGCCTTCGTGACGCCGGTCGGACTGGTCGTCAACGCCGACACCGGCCTGATCGCGCAGGCCACCGACGCGATGCCCACGCTGCTGTTGCAGTTTCACGGCGACGAAACACCGGCCGACTGCCAGGCGCCGGGTCGGCCCTACCTGCGGGCGGCGCGGATGGCGTCCGGGTTCGATTTGTTAAAATTTGCAGCTGCCCACCCGGACGCACAAGCCGTCCTGCTCGACGCCCATGTCGATGGCTACGGTGGCGCTGGAAAGGTCTTCGATTGGTCGCTCATTCCGCCAGACGTGCCCCGTCCTCTCGTTTTGTCTGGTGGGTTGCATGCCGAAAATGTGATCGAAGGAATTCTTCGCGTGCGGCCCTGGGCCGTTGATGTCAGCTCCGGCGTGGAGCTTGCCAAAGGCGTCAAGGACGCCGCGGCCATGCGCCGGTTCTGCGAGCAGGTGCGAGAGGCCGACGCCCGCATCGCCGCGAATGCAACCTGAAGAGTGACCACGATGCTTGCCACCCCGTTCGACTACCACCAGCCCGATGCCACCGGGCACTTCGGCCCCTATGGCGGCACCTTCGTCGCCGAAACGCTGATCCACGCGCTCGACGAGCTGAAAGAGGCCTACGCCGTGGCGCAGGCCGATCCGGCCTTCATGGCCGAGTTCCGCAGCGAGCTGGCGCATTTCGTCGGCCGGCCGAGCCCGATCTACCACGCTGCGCGCATCAGCCGTGAACTGGGCGGCGCGCAGATCTACCTGAAGCGCGAAGACCTGAACCACACCGGCGCGCACAAAATCAACAACACCATCGGCCAGGCGATGCTCGCGCGGCGCATGGGCAAGCCGCGGGTGATCGCCGAAACCGGCGCTGGCCAGCACGGCGTGGCCACCGCCACCATCTGCGCGCGCTACGGCCTCGAATGCGTGGTCTACATGGGCAGCGCCGACGTTCTTCGCCAATCACCCAATGTCTACCGGATGAACCTGCTGGGCGCCACCGTGGTGCCGGTCGAATCGGGCAGCAAGACGCTGAAGGATGCGCTGAACGAAGCGCTGCGTGATTGGGTCACCAACGTCGAAAACACCTTCTACATCATCGGTACCGTGGCCGGCCCGCACCCGTACCCGATGATGGTGCGCAACTTCCAACGCGTCATTGGCGATGAGTGCCTGGTACAGATGCCCGAGATGATCGGCGGCCAGCCTGATGCGGTGATCGCCTGCGTCGGCGGCGGCAGCAACGCGATGGGCATCTTCTATCCCTACATCGCGCACACCGGCACGCGGCTGATTGGTGTCGAGGCGGCGGGCCTGGGCATCGAGACCGGTCGCCACGCGGCCTCGCTGTCGGCCGGCTCGCCCGGCGTGCTGCACGGCAACCGCACCTATCTGCTGCAGGACGCCAACGGCCAGATCATCGAGACGCATTCGGTGTCGGCCGGCCTCGACTACCCCGGCGTCGGCCCGGAGCATGCCTACCTGAAGGACATCGGCCGCGCCGAGTACGTCGGCATCACCGACGACGAGGCGATGGCGGCCTTCCATGTGCTGTGCCGCACCGAGGGCATCATCCCGGCGCTCGAATCCAGCCATGCGCTGGCCTATGCGATGAAGATGGCGCCTGCGATGCGAAAAGACCAGAGCCTGCTGGTGAACCTGTCCGGCCGCGGTGACAAGGACATCGGCACGGTGGCCGACCTGTCGGGCGCGAACTTCTATTGCCGGCCCTCGTGTCGCGGTGAAACCGTGAAGAGTGGCGCCACGCCAGTCAAGGGCCCGGAAACCACGAAAGCCAAAGCACCGTGAAAGCCCAGAGATGAGCCGCATCGCCGCCACCTTCGAGGCACTGCAGCGCGATCGGCGCAAGGCCCTGATCCCGTTCATCCACGCGGGTGACCCGCACGCCGAGAGCACGGTGGACATCCTGTGCGCGATGGCCGACGCCGGTGCCGACGTCATCGAGCTCGGTGTGCCGTTTTCTGACCCGATGGCCGACGGTCCGGTGATTCAAAAGGCCGCCGAGCGCGCGCTGGCCAAAGGCATCGGCATGCCGCAGGTGTTGGATTACGTGCGGCGCTTCCGCGAACGAAACAGCACCACGCCGGTCGTGCTGATGGGTTATGCGAACCCGGTCGAGCGCTATGGTGTTGACCGCTTCGTCGCCGATGCGAAGGCCGCTGGCGTCGATGGCGTGCTGGTCGTTGACTACCCGCCCGAAGAGTGCGAATCGTTCGCCCGAACCTTGCACGGTCATCAGATGGATCCGATCTTTCTGCTGGCACCGACCTCGACCGAAAACCGAATGAAAGAAGTCGGCCGCATCGCCAGTGGCTACGTGTACTACGTGTCGCTGAAGGGCGTGACCGGCGCCGGCCACCTCGACATCGGCGCGGTGGCCGCGATGCTGCCGCGCATTCGTAAGCATGTGCACGTGCCGGTAGGTGTGGGCTTTGGCATCCGCGATGCGGCAACCGCGAAGGCGGTGGCGGCGGTGTCCGACGCGGTGGTCATCGGCTCGGCGCTGGTGCAGTTGCTCGAACATGAGACACCCGAGAATGCGCCTGCTGCGGCGGGCCGCTTCATCGCCCGCATCCGAACGGCGCTCGACAGTCTGACGAAGGAACACGCATGAGCTGGCTCGAAAAACTACTGCCATCGAAGATTCAGCAGACCGACCCGAGCGAGCGGCGCTCGGTGCCCGAGGGCCTGTGGGTCAAGTGCCCGTCGTGCGAGACGGTGCTCTACAAGACCGACCTCGAACAGAACATCAACGTCTGCCCGAAATGCACGCACCACCACCGCATCGGCGCGCGGACGCGGCTCGATGCCTTCTTAGACCCCGAAGGCCGCTATGAGATCGGCCAGGAGGTGGTGCCGGTCGATGCGCTGAAATTCAAGGACAGCAAGAAGTACCCCGAGCGGCTGAAAGAAGCGCTCGAAGCCACCGGCGAGACCGACGCGCTGGTGGTGATGGGCGGGGCGATCCACAGCATCCCCGTGGTGGCCGCGTGCTTCGAGTTCCAGTTCATGGGCGGCTCGATGGGCTCGGTGGTCGGCGAACGCTTCGTGCGCGGCGTCGAGACCGCGGTCGAGCAGAAAACACCGTTCATCAGCTTCACCGCCACCGGCGGCGCACGCATGCAGGAGGGCCTGCTCAGCCTGATGCAGATGGCCAAGACCAACGCTGCGCTGACGCGCCTCGCCAAGGCGAAGCTGCCCTACATCAGCGTGCTGGCCGACCCGACGATGGGCGGCGTGTCGGCCAGCTTCGCCTTCATGGGCGACGTGGTCATTGCCGAGCCGAAGGCGCTGATCGGTTTCGCCGGCCCGCGCGTGATCGAGAACACCGTGCGCGAGAAGCTGCCCGAGGGCTTCCAGCGCGCCGAGTTTCTGCTGCACACCGGTGCTGTCGACATGATCGTCGACCGCCGCGAGCTGCGCAGCTCGATCGCCAAGATGATCGCGATGCTGCAGCGCCAGAGCGCCGACGCGATCGCCTGAGGCCGGGCCAACACCTCGACGCTGTTGTCACCGATTTTTCCGACGCTCCCCACCACGCTGGCCGGCTGGCTGGCCCGCTGTGAACAGCTGCACCCGAAGGAAATCGACATGGGCTTGCACCGTGTCGAGCAAGTGCGTGCGCGGCTCGGCCTGAGCTTCGATGTTCCAGTGATCGCGGTGGCCGGAACCAACGGCAAAGGCTCGACCTGCGCGATGCTCGAATCGATCGCGCTGCGCGCCGGGTACCGCGTCGGCCTGTACTCGAAGCCGCACCTGGTGCATTTCGCGGAGCGCTGCCGTGTCAACGGCGAGATGGCGACCGAGGCCGAACTGCTCGTGCATTTCGAGGCCGTCGAGCGCTCGCGCGGTGACATCGGGCTGACCTACTTCGAGTTCACGACGCTCGCGATCGCACGGCTGCTGTCGCAGACGCCGCTCGATCTGGTGATCCTCGAAGTGGGTCTCGGCGGCCGGCTTGACGCGGTCAATGTGTTCGACGCCGACTGCGCGGTGATCACCAGCATCGACCTCGACCACATGGAGTACCTCGGCCCTGACCGCGAATCGATCGGGCGCGAGAAGGCCGGCATCATGCGTGCGGGCCGGCCAGTGGTCGTCAGCGACCCGGTACCGCCGCAAAGCGTCATCGACCACGCCCGTGAGCTGGGTGCCGACCTGCGCCGCTTCGGCATCGATTTCAACCATTCCGGCGATCCGCAGCAGTGGGCCTGGGCAGGCCGCCACAAGCGCTACAACGGCCTCGCGTACCCGGGCTTGCGCGGCGCCAACCAGTTGATCAATGCGTCGGGTGCGCTGGCGGCGTTCGAGGCACTCGGCGACCGGCTGCCGATCCCTGCGCAAGCGGTGCGCCAGGGCTTCGCGATGCTCGACTTGCCGGGCCGCTTCCAGATCGTGCCGGGCCAGCCGACGCTGGTGCTCGATGTCGCGCACAACCCGCACGCGGTCGCCGCGCTGGCGCAGAACCTGGATCGCATGGGTTTCCATCCGCGCACCCACGCGGTGTTCGGCGCGATGCACGACAAGGACCTGGCCGCGATCTTCCAGCGCATGGCGCCGCGGGTCGACTCGTGGTGCTTCACCGATCTGCCGACGGCGCGTGCGGCGACGGCCATGCAGCTGCAGACCTTGTTCGAAGCGCTGGCGCCGACCTTGAAGAAGCCCAGTGTGGAAGCGGTCGAAGTGTCGATGCACAGTGACCCGCAGACCGCGCTGCAGCACGCGCTGAAGCATGCCGACCCGGCCGATAGAATTGTGGTTTTCGGGTCGTTCCTCACCGTGGGTGGCGTCCTCCAACACGGCTTGCCCCGGCTGGGCAGCTCGCACAGCGTCTGACCGATTCTCGTACCGATTCCCCCACCGATGGCACTGCCCGATTTCTTCAAGCGCCAACCCGCCGCCGATGCGGGTGGCAGCGCTGCACGACGGCCCGCGGGCTCGGTCGATGCAGTCGAGAAGGTGCGCACCCGCACCCGCCAGCGCTTGATCGGCGCGGTGGTTTTGCTGACCATCGGCGTGATTGGATTTCCGCTGTTGTTTGAATCGCAGCCGCGGCCGATTCCGTTGGACATCCCGATCGAGATCCCGAAGCCCGACGGCGCGCCGGCTCTGGTCCTGCCTGCACCTCGCGCCGATGCGGTGACGCCGGCAGCGCCCGAGCCTACCGTGGCCTCAGGCGTTGTGACCCCCGACGCGCCGGCCGAGCCGATGCCCGCCGTGGAGACGGCGGTGGCATCGGCCAAGATCGCTGCGGTGAAAACTCCCACCGTGGCCGAGCCGGTCGCCTCGGTCGCGTCATCGACCAAAGCCGCATCTGCCGCCGATGGTGGCGCTCGCTTCGTCGTGCAGGTGGGCGCCTTTTCCGACCCGGCGTCGGCGCGCGAGGTTCGCGTCAAGATGGAAAAGCTGGGCCTGAAGACCTACACCCAGGTGGCCGAGACCGCCGCCGGCAAGCGCATCCGGGTGCGGCTGGGGCCGTTCGCGACCCGCGCCGAGGCCGACAAGGCCCAAGCGCGGTCGAAAGAGGCGGGCATTGCAGCGGTGGTGCTGACGCTTTGAGTTGTGCCGCGCCACAGCTGCGCGCATCGGCAGCCCCTGCCTGGCACGGTGACCAGGCAAGATGACTGAACCCTGGAACGCTGCTGACCTCGCAATGTTGGCCGTGCTGCTGGTGTCGATGGCAGTGGGCGCCTGGCGCGGCCTGATCTTCGAGCTGATGTCGCTCTTGGGCTGGTTCGCCGCCTACCTGGCGGCGCAGTGGTTCAATGCGGCCGTCGCGCCGTACGTGCCGATCGGGGCACCTGGCTCGCCGCTGAACCATGCCGCAGCCTTTGCGCTGGCCTTCCTCGCTGCGCTGATCGCCTGGGGGCTGCTGGCCCGGCTGTTGAAAATGCTGATTCACGCCACACCGCTGAGTGCTGTCGATCGCCTGCTGGGGGCCGCTTTCGGTGCCTTGCGCGGCGGGGTGCTGCTGCTGGCCGTGGCGGCGGTGGTGACGCGCACGCCGTGGGTCGACACGCCGACCTGGCAGCAATCCACCGGTGCCGCATGGCTGAAAGTCGTGATCACCGGGCTGAAACCAGCTTTGCCGACCCGCATCGCCGATCAACTTCGGATCTGAGGGCCCCCGACCCCCGACAATCGGGGCGCAGTCGATTCGGCCTCGGGCCGCAAAGCAGTTTGAACCGGGAGTGTTTTCATGTGCGGCATCGTCGGGGTGATCTCAAAGGCGCCGGTCAACCAATTGATCTATGACGCCTTGCTGCTGCTGCAGCATCGCGGCCAGGACGCCGCCGGCATCGTCACGATGCAGGATTCGCGTTGCTTCATGCACAAGGCGCGCGGCATGGTGCGCGACGTGTTCCGCACCCGCAACATGCGCGGCCTCCCCGGCTCGGTCGGGCTGGGCCAGGTGCGTTACCCGACCGCCGGCAATGCCTACAGCGAGGAAGAGGCGCAACCGTTCTACGTCAACGCGCCGTTCGGCATCGTGCTGGTGCACAACGGCAACCTCACCAACGCACAGGCGCTGAAGCGCGAGCTGGCGACCGTTGACCGCCGCCACATCAACACCGACAGCGACACCGAGGTGTTGATCAACGTGCTGGCCCATGAGCTGGCGTTGGCGGCGCGCGACCTGCCGCTGTCGCCCGAGATCGTCTTCAAGGCGGTGGCAGCGGTGCACAAGCGCATCAAGGGGTCGTATGCGGTGGTGGCGCTGATCGCAGGCTTCGGCCTGCTGGCGTTTCGCGATCCGTTCGGCATCCGCCCGCTGTGTTTCGGTGAGGGTGACACGCCCGACGGCCGTCAGGTGATGGTGGCCAGCGAGTCGGTGGCGCTCGAAGGCACCGGCCATGTGCTGACGCGCGATGTGGCGCCCGGCGAGGCGATTTTCATCACGCCGGAAGGCCAGGTGCATGCGCAGCAGTGCGCCGAGAACCCGAGCCTGCACCCCTGCATGTTCGAATACGTGTACCTGGCGCGGCCCGATTCGATCATGGACGGCATCTCGGTCTACCAGGCGCGGCTGAACATGGGCGAAACACTGGCCCAGCGGCTGATCTCGACGATGCCGCCGAGCGAGATCGATGTGGTGATCCCGATCCCCGAATCGAGCCGGCCATCGGCGATGCAGCTCGCGCAAAGGATCGGCAAGCCGTACCGCGAAGGCTTCGTCAAAAATCGTTATGTCGGGCGCACCTTCATCATGCCGGGGCAGGGCGTGCGCAAGAAGTCGGTGCGCCAGAAGCTCAATGCGATCGGCGTCGAATTCAAGGACCGCAATGTGCTGCTGGTCGATGACTCGATCGTGCGTGGCACCACCAGCAAGGAGATCGTGCAGATGGCGCGCGAGGCCGGTGCGCGCAAGGTCTACATGGCGTCGGCTGCACCGCCGGTGCGCTTTCCGAACGTGTACGGCATCGACATGCCGACCAACAGCGAGCTGATCGCGCACAACCGCAGCATCGAGGAAATCCGCCAGTTCATCGGCGCCGACGCGCTGATCTACCAGGACGTGAATGCGATGAAGCGGGTAGTCGGTGCGCTGAACCCGCTGGTCGGCGGCTTCGAGGCCTCGTGCTTTGATGGCCACTACATCACCGGCGACATTTCGGCTTCCGACTTCGATGCGATCGCCGCGCAACGGTTGTCGCAGGGCGAGGAAGACGATTCCCCGGCGCGGTCGCGGCTGGCGCTGCAGAGTGCCGCGGAGCAGGCCTGATGGCGGCCAAGAAGACCATTCCGCGCACCAACCTGCCCGAGGGGCTGCGCATCGATACCCTGGCGGTGCGCGAAGGCCTGCCCCGCACGCAGTGGGGCGAGAACTCTGAGGCGCTGTTTTTGACCAGCAGCTTCGTGCAGCCCGATGCCGCCACCGCCGCCGCGCGCTTCGCGAACGAAGAAGAAGCCTTCGTTTATTCGCGCTTCACCAACCCGACGGTGATGATGTTCGAGCGGCGTCTCGCGGCACTCGAAGGTACTGAGGCCTGCATTGCCACGTCGAGCGGCATGGCGGCGATTTTGCTGACCGCGATGGCGTTGCTGAAGGCGGGCGACCATGTCATTTGCTCGCGCAGTGTGTTCGGCTCGACCATCTCGCTGCTCGGCCGCGAGTTCGCGAAGTTCGGCGTTGAAACCAGCTTCGTGTCGCAGACCGACGTGGGCGAATGGCAGCGCGCGGTGCGGCCGACCACCAAGCTGCTGTTTGCCGAGTCGCCGACCAACCCGCTGACCGAGGTCTGCGACATCCGCGCGCTGGCCGAGGTCGCGCACGGCGCGAATGCGCTGCTGGCGGTCGACAACTGCTTTTGCACGCCGGCACTGCAAAAGCCGATCGAGTACGGCGCCGACCTGATCATCCATTCGGGCACCAAGTACCTTGACGGACAGGGCCGCGTCATTGCTGGCGCCGTGTGTGGAAAAGAGCAGTTGATCAACGACCAGTTCGTGCCGGTGATGCGCAGCGCCGGCATGACCTTGTCGTCATTCAACGCCTGGGTGGTGCTGAAGGGGCTCGAAACCTTGTCGATTCGCATGCAGGCGCAAAGCGAACGCGCGCTGCAATTGGCCACCTGGCTGGAGCAACAGCCGCAGGTCGAGCGGGTGCACTACCCGGGTCTCACATCACATCCTCAGCACGCCCTGGCGATGGCCCAGCAGTCGGGCTGTGGCGGCGCGGTGCTGTCGTTCGCCTTGAAGGCGCGCGCGTCGGGCGATGACGAAGCTGATGCAGCGCGCCTGGCCGCCTTCCATGTGATCGACAGCACGCGTGTGTGTTCCATCACCGCGAACCTCGGTGACACCAAGACCACGATCACCCACCCGGCCAGCACCTCCCACGGCCGGCTCTCCGAAGTGCAGCGTCAGGCGGCTGGCATCACGCAGGGCCTGGTGCGTGTGGCGGTCGGTCTGGATGATGTGGAAGACCTGAAAGACGACCTGCTGCGCGGCCTGAACTCACTTTGAAAATGCCCGGCGCATTGCTTCACCCATGACCCGAAAAGTTCGCACCCGCATCGCGCCGTCGCCGACCGGCTTCCTGCACCTGGGCACCGCCCGCACGGCACTGTTTTCCTGGGCGTTTGCACGCCACCACGGCGGTGACTTCATCCTGCGCATCGAGGACACCGACGAAGCACGTTCGACGCAAGAGGCTGTCGATCAGATCGTCGCCGCGATGAAGTGGCTGAACCTCGGCTACGAAGAGGGCCCGTTCTTCCAGATGCAGCGCCTCGACCGTTACCGCGAGGTGATCGTGCAGATGCTGAACGACGGCACGGCCTACCCTTGCTATTGCACGCCGGCCGAGCTCGATGCGATGCGCGAGGCGCAACGCGCGAGCGGCGACAAGCCACGCTACGACGGCCGCTGGCGACCGGAGTCGGGCAAGACGCTGCCGGCCATTCCCGAGGGCGCGCGCCCGGTGATCCGCTTTCGCAATCCTCAAAGCGGTGCGGTGAGCTGGGACGACATGGTGAAGGGCTCGATCACCATCGCGAACGCCGAACTCGACGACCTGGTCATCGCCCGCCCGGGTGCCGACGGCGCCACGCTGATCGGCACGCCGACCTACAACTTCTGCGTCGTCGTCGACGACTGGGACATGGGCATCAGCCACGTGATCCGCGGCGACGACCACGTCAACAACACCCCGCGGCAGATCAACATCTTGCGTGCCCTGGGTGCGGAATTACCCGTCTATGGACACGTGCCGATGATCCTCGGGCCCGACGGCGACAAGCTGTCGAAACGCCACGGCGCGGTCAGCGTCACGCAATACGAGAGTGCCGGCTACCTGCCCGAGGCGATGCTGAACTACCTCGCGCGCCTGGGCTGGAGCCATGGCGATGACGAGCTGTTCAGCCGCGAACAACTGGTGTCGTGGTTCGACGGCCAGCACCTGGCGAAAAGCCCGGCGCAGTGGGATGCGGCGAAGCTCAACTGGGTCAATGCGCACTACCTCAAAGCGCTGCCCGACGACGCGCTGGCGGCGCATGTGGTCGCCCGGTTCGCCGAGCGCGGCATCGAGGCCGTGGCCGATGCGCAGCTCGGCCGCCTGTGCGCGTTGTTCAAGGACCGCTGCGCAACCACGGTGGAGCTGTGCGACTGGCTGGCCATGTATTTTTCAGAGGTCGCCCCAAGTGCAGAAGACCTGGCAGCGCACGTCACCGAGGCGGTGAAGCCGGCGGTGAACAGCCTGCGCGAACGACTCACTGACATCGAGTGGACCAAGCCCGCGATCAGCGCGGCGATCAAGGAGGTCATCACCGCCCACGGCATCAAGATGCCGACGCTCGCACACGCGGTTCGCGTGCTGGTGTGCGGCCGTGCGCAGACGCCTTCGATCGACGCGGTGCTCGAGCTGTTTCCACGCGATGTCGTCCTCGCCAGATTGCGGATCGCCTGAAAATCTGGCTATACTCTTGGTCTCGCTTGAACAGCGCGAAGCGATGTGGAAATCAACCTCTGCATCACTTCCCCGAGGGATGCCGGAAGTTCGCAACCGGCAGCAAAGGGGGGTATAGCTCAGCTGGGAGAGCGCTTGCATGGCATGCAAGAGGTCAGCGGTTCGATCCCGCTTACCTCCACCAACGACGGGCAGTCCATCGCCGGTTGAAGGCGGCGCGCAGTTCAAGTCATGACGCAGGATTTGTCCCCTTCGTCTAGAGGCCTAGGACACCACCCTTTCACGGTGATTACAGGGGTTCGAATCCCCTAGGGGACGCCAAGCTTGAGCGAAGCTTGCAGCGGTATCTGAAAAGAGAACGCTTGAAATTCGCTTCGCACTGTGTGCGTCATGGAGTGGTAGTTCAGTTGGTTAGAATACCGGCCTGTCACGCCGGGGGTCGCGGGTTCGAGTCCCGTCCACTCCGCCAACAATCAAGCAAAAACGGGCCTTCGCGGCCCGTTTTTTCTGTCTACCTGCATCTCTACCTACATTGAGCACCATGCTTTTCTGGTGTCCGACGTGTGGTGTTGGTGCGACGACAAGGTAGGGACTCTGCTCGGATCGCCATGCGCGCGAGCACGCAACTGCCGATTTGGCTGAGCTGATGTGGCGTTTGCCGTGATGACTACGTGTCGGCGAGTCCAAAGTGCCGAGCGCGCTCACGGACGCAGCTGATCACGTCGGTCAGCCGGGTCGGGTAAGTGACGTGCTGTGCTTCGGGCATGACCGCATCGCCGAAGCCGATGTCGACCTGCAAGGCAAGGCGCGCACCGTCGAGGGTGGCGCGCACGTCGATGCGCACGCCACCGCAGCCCGCGTCCTCGCGAATAGGGCTGCCGGCGACTGACTCGGGGTCGAACACGATGCCGTCGTCCACCGCGATGCTGCAAATGGATCGGAACACGCCGACCAGCGTCGGCACGTCATCCGGGCCGAATCCCAGCAGGTCGGCGTCGCGTGTCGGCCGGTGCGGCTGGCCGTACCAGAGCTGAAAGAGCAGGGCGCCTTTGAGCAGGAAGTTGGGTGCGTGCTCGGAGACGGACAGCCGGTACAGCAGGCGCTCCAGGCCGTACTGGGTCAGGGTCAGGTTGAAGTCCTGCTTCGAGGCCTCCGGGTGCTGCTTCAGGCGGGCGCGGATCGACGCGGCGCGGTTGGCCGTCATGACGTGATTGCCTCGATGTAGGGGCGCATCACGTTGGCCACGCGGCCGCTGGTCGCGTGTCGCCACAGGTCGTCCAGCGTGAACTTGCGTCGGCTCCAGCCGTCGCGCAGTGCTTCGAGGGCCACGTCGAGGCCGATCTTGTTGCGGAACCTGAAGCAGTCGACGACGGTTCGGGCGGCGCTGAAGACCGGCACTTCGACGCCGTCGATGTTCGTGCGTTCCACACCATCGGCCAGGGCCTCGTCCGACATGCGGACGACCCTGATGGCGGGATGGTTCAGGCGGGGAGTGACCATGTGCTGCGGGATCGCGATCCAGACCTCGAACGGGGCCTGCGTGCCGATCTCGTGCACCCGCAGCGCGGACAGCAGGCAGACCACGCCCTTGGGCGCGCGCACCGAGACTTCCGCCAGCGAGCGGTGTTCGCTGACCGTTGCGCCGGGGAGCCCGTAGAGCCCACGTGCCACGCGCTCGAGTTTGCCGGCCTGTACCAGGCGCGTCAGTGCGATCGTCGGCAGGCCGTGCTGGACGACTTTTGACCATTGGCTTGAATTCCGTTCAAGGCGCCCGCCGTACTTGCACGCGAGTAGAAACAGGCTTCCAACTCATCGTCATTGATCTCCCTTGTGGCCTCGTCGTCGGCGACTTAGACGCGTGCGTCTGACCTGGTTCGACGTGGTTCCACGAAGGACGAAACATGACCGGCTTGTCGCCTGCGCCATGCAGTCGAAAACGGGTTCGCCCGCAACCAGCCTTCAGATTCAGTGGACTAGATTCGGGCTTCGCGCCGATCCTGGCGCAGAACCGGCGGGAGGTGAGCAGTGAATGGAGTT
This sequence comes from Burkholderiales bacterium, assembly GCA_031380885.1. Taxonomy (GTDB): domain Bacteria; phylum Pseudomonadota; class Gammaproteobacteria; order Burkholderiales; family Burkholderiaceae_C; genus PBB1. The sequence goes on from JANMXL010000061.1 coordinate 22,784, forward strand.
CGCGACACCCAGGCTTGCCATGCCTGAGCGGCCAATAACAGCGGCTGCGCCGAGCGGACGCGTGCCTGCGTCGTCCGCATGGCCCCCGCGCTGGCGCGACCTGATCGCCGGGCTGTGTGTGGCGGGCCTGCTGCTGCCCGAGGCCGTGGCCTACGCAGGTCTCGCGCGGTTGCCGATCGTGCATGCGCTGAGTGCGATGCTGGTGGGCCTGGCCGTCTATGCGGTGTTCGGCGGCAGCCGCTTTGCCATCGTGTCTCCGACGTCGTCCACGGCCACGCTGTCGGCTGCGGCGGCGGTGTCGCTGTCGGGCGTGACGGCGCTGTCAGACCCTGCCGCCTATGCGCAGTCGTTGGTCGCGCTGGTGCTGATTTGCGGGGTGGCGTTGATGCTGCTCGCGGTGGTGCGGCAGGGCCAGTTGTCGGCCTACGTGTCGCGGCCGGTGCTGCGCGGCTTTGCCTTTGCGCTGGCCATCACCATCGTGATCAAGCAGCTGCCCGATGCATTGGGCTTCGCACTGTCGGCCGACGCGGGCGCCGACCCGCTTCACCTGCTGTTCTACGCCGCCACGCATGGGGCGCAGTGGCATGTGCCGACGATGGTCGTCGCACTCGTTGCGGCCGCCTTGATGGCCACGCTGCGGCACTGGCCGCAGTGGCCGGCGTCGATGCTGGTCATCGTGCTGGCGATCGCGGCCGCGCAGCTGCTCGACCTCGGCGCCATGGGCGTGGCGGAAGTCGGCGGCTTTGAGCGGCCTTCATTCAAGCTGGCGCTGCCGATGCTGCCGTTGAAGGAGTGGCTGCAAATCGCTGAGCTGGCCATCGGCCTCGTGGTGCTGGTGTTCGCCGAATCCTGGGGCAGCGTTCGCAGCCTCGCGCTGGCCAACGGCGACACGGTAGATGCCAACCGCGAGCTGATGGTGCTGGGCGCCTGTAACGTCGGTGCGGCGCTGTTTCAGGGCATGCCGGTCGGCGCAGGCTTCTCGGCCAGCACCGCGAACGCGGCGGCGGGCGCGTGCAGCAAATGGGCCGGTGCTTTCGCCCTGGCGGTCATCGCCGCCGTGCTCGTTTTTGCGTCGTCAGCGCTGCACTGGCTGCCGCGGCCGGTGCTGGCGGTGGTCGTCATCGCTGCGCTGTGGCACGCGCTGAATCCGCGGCCCTTGTTGGAAGTCTGGCGGATGAACCGGGATCAGGTTCTGATGCTCTGCGCCATCCTGGCCGTGCTGGTGTTCGGTGTGCTGCACGGCATGCTGGCGGCGATCGGCTTGTCGCTGCTGGCGGCGCTGCGCCGGTTCAGCCTGCCGGTGGTGCATGAGCTCGGCGAGCTGGGAACGTCGCGCAACTACGTGGTGCTCGACGCCCATTCAGACGCGTCGAAGGTGCCGGGCGTGTTGATCCTGCGGCCGGAGGAGCCGCTGTTCTTCGCCAATGCAGAACGGGTGGTGGCCGATGTGCTGGTGCGACTGCGAACTCAAACAAGCGGCACGATCCGCGCGGTGATCCTGAGCCTTGAAGAGAGCGTCGACCTCGACAGCACGGCCGTGGAATGCCTGGTCGAACTCGCGCAACACCTGCGCGAGGCCGGCATCGTGCTGGTGCTGTCGCGCGCCAAGGATGCTGTGCGGGAGCTGCTCACCCGCTGGGATCCGCAGGGCATCGGCGACGCCAGCCGGATGCATTTCAGCGTGGCCGATGCGGTGCAGTCGTTGACGATCGAGCCACACTGAAGCAAGGCCAGAAGGTCGGCCTCACGCACCGGTCAGCGCAGAGCGCCGAGCCCCGCCGCCTCGCGCACCACGGTCGCCACGCCGGCGATGTCGATCTCGCCTCGCCCCTTGCTTACCGCGTCCACCAGGTGCTGCTGCACGACGCTGGCAACAGGCATCGGCAGCCCGAGCTGCTGGCTGGCGGCGAGCACGAGGTTGACATCTTTGAGGCCGAGGTGCAGCGCAAAGCCCGCAGGCTCGAATTGCGTGCGGGCAATCATCGGGACGTAGCGGTTCACCACCGGGCTGCCAAAGATCGTTCCCGTGACCAGGCTCAGCAACTGCTCGGGGTCGATGCCGCCCTTCTCGCCAAACGCGAACGCCTCGGACAGGATCTCCAGCGTGCCAGCGATCATGAAGTTGCCAGCCAGCTTGGCGAGTGCCGCCTGTTCCGGTGTCGCCATCGGGAAGGTGGCCTGGCCAATCGCGGCAAAGATCGGCGCCAGCCGCTCCAGCGTGTCGGCCGGCCCGCCCGGCACAACGAAGAGTTTGGCGGCGGCCGCCACATCGGGTCGACCGAACACGGGCGCGGCGATGTACTGCTGACCGCGCGTGCGGTGCGCCTCGACCAGCTCGCGCACGATCGCCAGCGACACCGTGCTCATCCCCAGGTGCACCGCACCCGCCGGCAGCCTGTCGAGCACGCCACCCGGCGCGAGCGTCACCTCACGCAGGGCTGCGTCATCGGCCAGCATCGTGAGGGCGACATCGGCGCTGGCAACAGCATCGGCAACGGACGCGCAGGCTGCAGCGCCGGGGACGGTGGCCGTCTTCGCGGCGTTGCGGTTCCAGACCCGGACGGCAAAGCCGCGGGCCACCAGGTTGCGGGCGATCGGGGCGCCCATCTGGCCGAGGCCGAGGACGCAGATTTGGAGAATTTGGGGATTGGGCATGGTGTGTGTCGTGTTGGAAAGAGCCTGCATGGGAAGGTCGAGGTGCCCAACGGATGTCGACGCTGCTGTCAGGCTGAGGTCATCGTCAAGGCGGTATTGGACGCGACAGCCGCACGAGAAGCCGCAAGAGTGTCAGACGCGGAAGCGGCGCGACATTGGCCACAACGGCATCAGGTCAGGCGCGCCGCGCGGGCCCTGTCCTGGGTCGGCTGTGCTGCCGCCCATCTCGCCGCTCCAGAAGTGGCGAATGCTGCCGTCGCGACGAGTGAACACATTGAAGGCCGGCATGTCTGCGTCGTCGGCGCTCACATAGTCACGGGTGAAGTCACCCTCGACATCAGAGTACAGCTTGAGGTGCTGCCAGCCGCGCTGCTTTTTCACCGCCAGCAGGCGCTCGATGGGCGAGCGCGCCACCATCACCAAAGCAATGCGCTGTTCAACGTCGGGTGATTCGCCGTCCCAGGTGGCCATCAGCGAGGTGCACATCGGGCAAGGCTGTTCGCGCTTTGGACCGTACATGTAGCTGTAGACCGCCAGCGTTTGCTTGTCGCCAAACAAATCGGAGAATTTGACAGGGCCGTTCTCGCCGACCCATGCGTGATCCTTGGGTACGGTGCCACCCGGCTTCACGCCTTTGGCGCTGCAACATTCACCATCCACGGCACACCGAACTTGTCGGTCAGCATGCCGAACAAAGAAGTCCAGAACGTTGTCATCAAAGGCATGCAGACGTTCCCGCCTTCCCCAAGTGCGCTGAAAACCCGTTTGGCTTCAGCGTCGTCGGCCACCTCGATGACGAGCGTCATCCCCTTGAACTCGGCTGCTTTCTCGCCCATGCCGTCGTCGGCCATCAGATCGGTGTCGCCAATGCGAAACGCGGCATGCAGGATCTTCTCTTCGAAACCGGGTGGCGGCTTCATGCCAGCGTCGGGGCTGTCCTTCCAGCGCATCAGGCCGGTGACCTCGGCACCGACAGACTTCTTGTAAAACTCCAGCGCCTCTTCGCAGCGCCCGGCAAGCGTTATGTAGGCTTGAACTTTCATGATGAATTCCTTGATTGAGTGGGGAAGGGTGAATGAAGAACGTTTAGCCTTCGCCGTGCAGGGTGGGCCTGTAGATCAGCTGTTGGATGTTGCTGTCGAGCGTCCTGCTCTCGACCATCTCCAGGTCGAAGTCGGCTGCTCCCTTGAAGATTGGATGGGTGCCGGTTTTGCCAGAGATCACCGGAAAGACAGTCACCTGCACAAGGTCGACGAGGCCGGCGGCCATCAACGCCAGGTTCAACGAGATGCTGCCGTGGGACCGCAACGGCACCTTGGACTCCTTCTTGAGCCGGGCGACGATGTCTACGGCGTCGCCGTTCTCGATGGTCGCGTTTGGCCAGTTCAAAGGGCCTTTCAGCGTGGATGACAACACCGTGGCTGGCATGTTTGTCATCCTTGTGACCCACGGGTCGCGCACGTCAGACTCTTCAGTGCTCGAGGCCAGCATCTCTACGAACAGTCGGAACGTGGTGGCTCCGAAGACCATCTGCTGCTCCGCGTCGAACGACGCGAGGCGGCTGCGAAGCAGCTCGGGGCCTTGCTTGCCCCAGTAGCCACCCCAGTTCCCGCCTGGGCCGTAAGAGCCGTAGCCGTCAAGCGTAGAAAAAATGTCGAACGTGTAAGTTGCGTTCATGATGCTTTCCCCAACTGCATCACCTCTTTGCAGAGGCCGCAGAAAACCGTACTGGTGTGGCGTTTCATGATGATTTCTCTTCAGGAAATGCGAGATGGAATGAGCCACCTGCCTTTAATCAGGCATCCAACAGCGGCGCAAACCCGCCGTAGACCAAGCGTTTGCCGTCGAAGGGCATGTCTCCCATCGCCTTCATGCGCGGGTCGTTCATGAACTTCTCGTTGCCCGCATCGCGCGCTGCTTTGGATGGCCACTCGATCCATGCGAACACGACGTTCTCTTCGCTTTCGGCTTTCACGGCGAGCTTGAAATCAGTGACCTTGCCATCAGGCAAAGCATCGCCCCAGCATTCCACAATTCGCGTGGCGCCGAACTCCTTCAAGAGCGCGGCGGACTTGACAGCCATCTCGCGATACGCCTCCTTGTGGCTCGCTTTCACGGGGATCAGAAAACCGTCGATGTAACTCATGCTCTTGCTCCTTGGGTTTAGTCGATGAAGGGTTGAACCGTGCTGCCGGGGAGCACGCCAAACGTCTGGGTTCGCGTTGCGTTGACGGGTGCCATTGGCGAGTGAGCGACGCAGGCGACCTCAAGTCACGCCACGAACGAGACGCGACCACCGCCACGTTCCCCGGACGATCAGCACGCGCTACGGCGTTCTAGCCCTGCGTGCGGCTTTGCGTCTGTTCGTGGGCACACATTGCGCAACACGGTGGCGCCCGAAATGGGTCGAGAGGGGTGATCAGGATCGGTGCTTGCCAAGAGCGCTCCAGGATCGGACCGCGGCGCGCACGCGCCGGCCGGGCCAGTCGGCCGCTGCGCCCCTTGCCCGAAAGCACAACGTTTTCCGACCCGATGAAAACGCTGATGTTTGGTGTGGCGTTCACGACGTCGGCCTGGCAAACAGGACCGCGCGCAGCAGCCCGCCCCACGCTTTGCGAGACCACGGGCGCAGGCGGACAGCGTGCGCGTAGCAGCCACGTGCGTCGCGCGGTCGCTCGATCCGGCTCATGGCGGCGCCGGCTCTGCGCCACCATTTTTCAAGCGTTCGGCGCCGGAACGTGGCGGGCAGGCGCGCAGGCCCGAGTTCGTCGGCAAGTCCCTGATACATCCGGGCCCACATCAGTTCGTGATCCGGGAAATGCTCCCAGATGTGGCCTGCATCTCCCGATGCCCGCGCGTGATGCCGCAGGAATGTCACTGGCTCGCCCGGGCAGTGCAGCCACGAACCGAGGAGTGCGACACGGCAGAACAGCACGCAGTCGTGCCCGGTGACGACCTGCTCGGGGTATCGGCCGGCGGCGATCACCGCGGTCACGCGAAAGACGGTGCCCGAGCCGACGCCGGCATCGCGGCTGAACATCCACTTGATGGGGTCTTGCGCGAGCAGGGCCAATTTGTCGAGTGTGCTGCGTCCGTCACGCAGGTCTTTGCGCAGACGATCCGCACTCGCCGCGACAGCTGCAGGGTGCAGCCCCAGCGCCGTCACCGTCCGTTGGAGGAAGTCGGGTGGCCAGCAGTCGTCGGAATCGAGGAAAGCGACGAGGGGCGCCTCGATGGTGGCGAGTCCGGCGTTTCGCGCCGCCGCTGCGCCTTCGTGGGGCCGCCTGAGCAGAACCGCGCCCATGGGGCCACCGTGCTCGCGTATCCACGGTTCAATGCGGTCGGCGGTGTCGTCCGTTGAACCGTCATCCACCACCACGACCGATTGGGGAGCGAGAGTCTGCGCCCGGATGCTCTCAAGGCAACGCACCACGAGTCCGGCGCGATTCCAGACGGGAACGACGACTGCGACGGCGAGATGGGGCAGGCTCATCGACTTGCCATGAACGACATCGTGGATGTCCGGGTGACTAAAGGGCTTTGAGGCTATCGCCCCGCTCGCTGCACCGTCAAGGGGGCGACATAGGGGGCGGGCAGGTCGAACCGATCAACTCGGCCGCGTCAATGCCGTCGCCGCGCCGCGGAAAACGCCATGGGCGCGATTTATCCTCTCCCGATGTTGCATCCCGTGCCTGAACGGCGGGTGCGCATCGCACTGACCGCCTGCATCCTCGGCTGACTTCCAAACCGGAACCTCCCATGAACCTGAGTGCCGTGATCCCGGCTGCCACGCAGACCCTGATCGACCATGTGCACGAGCTGACTGCCCTCGACCAAGCCACCGGCGACGGCGACCACGGCCTGAACATGCGGCGCGGCGCGCTGGCGATTCAGGCCCAGCTGGAAGCGCTGTCGGCAATGGCCCCGAATGACGCGCTGCGCACCATGGGCATGAGATGTGTTTCCACCATCGGCGGCTCGTCGGGCCCGGTGTTCGGCACGCTGCTGATCACGCTGGCCAAGGAGTTGCCCGCTGCCCCCGGCCCCGCCGATCTGGCGCGCGCACTGCGCGCGGGCATCGCCGCGCTGACCCGGCTGGGAAAGGCCGAAGTCGGCCAGAAGACCCTGCTCGATGTGCTGGACCCGGTGGCCATGCTGCTGGAGGCGGGCGGCAACGACCTCGTCGCACGCGTGAAACAGGGCGCGGCAGACGCTGCGAAAGCCACCGCGGCGATGGCCGCGATCAAGGGCCGCGCGTCATTTCTGGGCGAGCGCGCTCTGGGCCACGTGGACCCGGGTTCGCGTTCGATGGCATTGATCATCGGCGCGGTGTGTGCAACCCTTTTGAATACCACTGACGCTTTGAACGGGAGCCCTTCTTGAAAAAACTGATCAACCACGTCGACACCCTGCTGGCCGAGTCGCTGGACGGCTTTGCCGCGGCGCATGCCGACATCGTGACCCTGGGCGCCGAGCGCCAGTTCGTGCGCCGCCGCCACTTGACGCCGGGCAAGGTGGCACTGATCTCCGGTGGTGGCTCAGGCCACGAGCCACTGCACGCGGGCTT
>JANMXL010000125.1:0-10844 GCA_031380885.1 Burkholderiales bacterium
GCCTTCTTCGCAGGCGCAGCCTTCTTCGCTGGAGCCTTCTTGGCCGGGGCGGCCTTCTTGGCTGGAGCCTTCTTCGCAGGGGCCTTCTTCGCAGGCGCGGCCTTCTTGGCCGGAGCCTTCTTGGCCGGAGCCTTCTTGGCCGGGGCGGCCTTCTTGGCCGGAGCCTTCTTGGCCGGGGCGGCCTTTTTCGCAGTTGCCATTACATTCTCCTTGATCAAGTTAAAGAAACACTGCCCAGCCACCGAGGATCGGTACCGAACAGTTATTCACCACCCAGAAACTGCCCATGACGGGCGCCCCGGTGCGGTGAATCGGGTATCAAACCGGAGATGCCGCTTCTGCGTCGGCCCCTTCCGGTTTGCAAATCCTGAACGTCTGGCTTCAACCCCGCGCGGGCCTGGGCGAGACGCATTTCAATCCCATGACAGTGCGCCACCGGACTGGTATTCGGTGACACGGCCCTCGAAAAAATTGGTTTCCTTCTTCAGATCGATCATCTCGCTCATCCAGGGAAACGGGTTTTCTTCGTTTGGAAAGAGGGCTTCCAGGCCGATTTGGGTGGCGCGCCGGTTGGCGATGTAGCGCAAATAACCCTTGAACATCGACGCATTCATGCCGAGAACGCCACGTGGCATCGTGTCTTCAGCGTAGCGATATTCCAACTCGACCGCTCGCATGAAAAGCACCTTGATTTCGGCCTTGAACTGCGCCGTCCACAACAGCGGGTTTTCCAGTTTGATCTGGTTGATCAGGTCGATGCCGAAATTGCAATGCATCGATTCATCGCGCAGGATGTACTGATACTGCGTCGAGGCGCCGGTCATCCGGTTCTGCCGACCGAGCGCCAGAATCTGCGTGAAACCGACGTAGAAGAACAAACCTTCCATCAGACACGCGAAGACGATCAGGCTTTTGAGCAGCGTCTGGTCGGTTTCGTGCGTGCCGGTGTTGAAGTTCGGGTCCATGATCGCCTCGATGAAGGGGATCAAGAACTCGTCCTTGTCGCGAATCGACTTGACCTCGTGATAGGCGTTGAAGATTTCGGCTTCGTCCAAACCCAGCGATTCGACGATGTATTGATAGGCGTGGGTATGGATGGCCTCTTCGAAAGCCTGCCTGAGCAAAAACTGCCGACATTCCGGTGCGGTGATGTGGCGATACGTCCCGAGCACGATGTTGTTGGCAGCCAGAGAATCTGCGGTCACGAAAAACCCGAGGTTTCGCATGATGATGCGACGCTCGTCATCGGTGAGGCCGTTGGGATCTTTCCAGGTCGCGATGTCGCGCGACATGTTGACCTCCTGGGGCATCCAGTGGTTTGCGCAGGTGGCGAGATACTTTTCCCAGGCCCATTTGTACTTGAACGGGACCAGTTGGTTGACGTCGGTGCGGCCGTTGATGATGCGCTTGTCGGCGGCGACCACGCGCCGGGTTTCAACGGGTTTGGCGGGCACCGGATGAATCGGTTCATCAGAAATGACCGCTTGCGGCGCCTTGGCGATGAAACCTTCTGCTTCGGCACGCAAGCTTTGAATGTCGTCAGGAATCCGCGGCTTGGCAAAGGCAGCCGGAGGCAACATCGGTGATTTAATTTCTTCTTCCCAAACCAGCATGGTGGATTTCCAATCAATATTGATTATCCGAGCGATATCGGAAAAAACAAAGCATTACCTGTCAGACAAGACCGCGTGCAGAACGTCTTTGTTGCGCGGCTGCGTCGCTCATCGGCTTAGTAACCGCCAGCGCCATCGTTCATCGATGGGCGCGGCGGTGGTCGCCGACAGCGCGACGCGCGTCATTGGCACGCTTCACAGTCCGGGTTGTCGATCGCGCAGTACTTGATGTCGGTGGCCGCTTCAGCGTTCGATGGCTGGGCCTGATGGATCGCCGCAGCCGCTTGCACGGAGCCGGAGGAGCCGCTGCTCACCGCATTGAGCTGGCCCGCCTTCACCGTCGATTTCTCGGCGTGCGTGGCACCGACAGTGCGCAGGTAGTAGGTGGTTTTCAGGCCACGCAGCCAGGCCAGCTTGTAGGTCTCGTCGAGCTTCTTGCCTGACACGCCGGCCATGTAGATGTTCAGCGACTGCGCCTGATCGATCCACTTCTGGCGGCGCGCGGCGGCCTCGACCAGCCACTCGGTGTCGATCTCGAACGCGGTGGCATACAACACCTTCAGGTCTTCAGGCACCCGGTCGATGCGGCGCAATGAGCCGTCGAAGTGCTTCAGGTCCATCACCATCACGTCGTCCCACAGACCCAGCTGCTTCAGGTCACGCACCAGGTATTCGTTGATGACCGTGAAATCGCCTGAGAGGTTGTTCTTGACCGACAGGTTGCTGAACGACGGCTCGATCGACGCGCTGACGCCGATGATGTTGGAGATGGTTGCTGTCGGCGCGATCGCGACACAGTTGGAGTTGCGCATGCCGTGCTCGGCGATGCGCCCGCGCAGCGCATTCCAGTCGAGCGTGCTGCTGCGATCGACATCGACATACGACGAGTCACCACGTGCTTCGACCAACAAGTCGAGCGAGTCCAGCGGCAAGATGCCGCGGTCCCACAGCGAGCCGCGATAGCTCGAATAACGCCCGCGCTCGGCGGCCAGTTCGGTCGAGGCCCAGTACGCGTGGTAGCAGACCGCCTCCATCGAGCGGTCGGCGAAATCGACCGCGGCATCGGAGGCATACGGCACGCGCAATTCATGCAGCGCATCTTGAAAGCCCATGATGCCGAGACCGACCGGGCGGTGGCGCAGGTTCGAGTCGCGCGCCTTCTTCACCGCGTAGTAGTTGATGTCGATCACGTTGTCGAGCATGCGCATCGCAGTGGCCACGGTGCGCTTCAATTTCGCGTGGTCGATCTGCACGACACCATCAACGCGCTTGAGGTGATGCACCAGATTCACCGAACCGAGGTTGCACACCGCGATCTCGGTGGCACTGGTGTTGAGCGTGATCTCGGTGCACAGGTTGCTCGAATGCACGACGCCGACATGCTGCTGCGGTGAACGCACATTGCAGGCGTCCTTGAAGGTGATCCAGGGGTGCCCGGTCTCGAACAGCATCGACAGCATCTTGCGCCACAGGTCACGCGCCGGGACCTTCTTGTGCAGCTTGATCTCACCCGCTGCCGCACGCGCTTCGTAGGCGACATAGGCCGTCTCGAAGGCCTTGCCGAAGGTGTCGTGCAGATCAGGGCAGTTGCTGGGCGAGAACAGCGTCCAGTCGGTGCCTTCCATCACCCGCTTCATGAACAGGTCGGGAATCCAGTTGGCGGTGTTCATGTCGGGCGTGCGACGGCGGTCGTCGCCGGTGTTCTTGCGCAGTTCCAGGAACTCCTCGATGTCGAGGTGCCAGGTCTCCAGGTACGCACACACCGCGCCTTTGCGCTTGCCGCCCTGGTTGACCGCGACTGCGGTGTCATTGACGACCTTGAGGAATGGCACCACGCCCTGGCTCTTGCCGTTGGTGCCCTTGATGTGGCTGCCGAGGGCGCGCACATTGGTCCAGTCGTTGCCCAGGCCGCCGGCGAACTTGGACAGCAACGCATTCTCTTTCAGCGCCTCGTAGATGCCGTCGAGGTCGTCGGCCACGGTCGTCAGGTAGCAGCTCGACAGCTGCGAGCGGCGCGTACCGGCGTTGAAGAGCGTCGGCGTGCTGCTCATGAAATCGAAGCTGGACAGCACTTCATAGAACTCGATCGCACGCGCCTCGCGGTCGATCTCGCCGAGCGCCAGCCCCATCGCCACGCGCATGAAGAAAGCCTGCGGCATCTCGATGCGAACCTCGTCGATGTGCAGGAAATAGCGGTCGTACAGCGTTTGCAGGCCGAGGTAGTCGAACTGCATGTCGCGCTCGGCATTCAGTGCCGCGCCCAGGCGCGCCAGATCGAACTGCAGCAGCTTGTCGTCGAGCAGTTCGGCCTGCACGCCCTTCTTGATGTAGCCGCCGAAGTACTCGGCATAGCGGGTGTGCATGTCGGCTTGCAGCACCTCTTCGCCCAGGACCTCGCGGCGGATGGTGTGCAGCAGCAAACGCGCGGTGGCGCGGCTGTAGCCCGGGTCTTTCTCGATCAGCGTGCGGGCGGCCAGGATCGACGCCTTGTGCACCTCGACGATCGGCACACCGTCATACAGGTTGCGGCGGGTTTCGGCGAGGATGGGCTCGGCACGGACGTCGGCGCCCAGACCTTCGCAGGCTGCGTGCACGATGGCCTGCAGATGAATCGACTCCAGCGGCACACGCCGACCACCATCGAGCACCGTCAGCGTCGCCTCGCTCACAACCACCGGCTGCGATTGCTTGGCGCGCTCTTGCGACCGGCGCTCGCGGTACAGCACATAGGCCCGTGCGACTTCGTGATGGCCGCCGCGCATCAGGCCGAGTTCGACGCTGTCTTGAATGTCCTCGATGTGGAAGGTGCCGCCGCCCGGGCGCGAGCGCAGCAACGCGCGCACCACCGACTCGGTCAGGCCATCGACGGTCTCGCGCACGCTGGCCGAAGCCGCGCCCTGGGTGCCGTGCACCGCGAGGAAGGCCTTCATCAGCGCCACCGCAATCTTGTTCGGCTCAAAAGGCACCACCGCGCCGTTGCGACGAATGATGTGGAAGGCTTCGTACGTCGACGACGGTGCTGCCGTCGAAGTGACTGCCACGTCGGCGGCGTAGGCGGTGGCCCGAGGGGCGATGTGGAGTGCTTGCATGGTCAGCCTTTGGTGTGCGTGGGGTGTGCGAAGGGGTTCGTGGCCGCGCTTCTTGGTGATGTGTGTGGGGGTGGTGAAGGCCGAAGCCCTGGCCGACAAACGCGGCGCAGAGAAATCAGTGCGGCGTGCGGCGCGGTGGCCTGTGTTGCCCGGACAGACCCGAGGGTGCACCCAGGCCGTGTGTCAGTTGCAAACAAGCGCCGGTCATGGGCACTTGTGGGTGAACGCGTTTCGCATTCAGACACTATATCTGGGGTCTGAAGTGGCTTCAAGCGCTACCGCTAGCGTCTCGCCATAAAAATGTCATCGCCCGGTCAGGCCCTCGTCAGCGCCCGTGGCAGCACCCCAAATTGACGGCCACCACCACCATGCCGTGTGCAGCCGCCCGTACGTTGTGGCACCGCCGCAGCGGCCGCCCATCCATTGACTTTCCGGTCAATCCTGCGCGCCATCGCGCATCAATCCTGGGGGAACGAATTCACCGCCGAGCGGCACGGCATCGGCGCAAGCCTCAGCGGCGCGGTGCCGTCACAACGACGCCGCCAAACCCTCGGGAAAACACCTTGCCGGCCAGCCCAAATCCGCAATGATCCGCGCCCAATCGAAACCGCTGCCGGGATCGCCCTTGCGTCCGGCCGACACATGCTCATGGCCCGCCACATCGAGGTGCTGGTCGGCGCCCGCGAGCGCGCGCAGCAGTTCGACCAGGCGCGCATACTGCGCCGCCTCGAAGGCCTCGCCTTCCAGCCCTTCGAGCTCGATGCCGACCGAAAAATCGTTGCAGTTGGCGCGTCCCCGCCACTGCGACGCACCGGCATGCCAGGCGCGTTCGCAACAAGAGACGAACTGCACGCACTCGCCATCGCGGCGGATGAAGAAATGCGCTGACACACGCAGGCCGCGCAGCGCATCGAAATACGGGTGCGCCGACACATCGAGCTGATTCAAAAAAAACTGCTCGACCTCGGCGCCACCATACACACCGGGCGGCAGGCTGATCGAATGCACCAGGGCCAGGCTGACCACACTGCCCTCGGGTCGCGGCTCGAAGTGGGGCGATGGGCAATGGCGCGCGCGCGCCCACCAGCCCCGCTGCCAATCGCTCCCCCTTTCAGGCGTTGCCACGCTCGGTGTCGAGGTGGGCATCGGCACCGTCCATCACATGCAGCCGGGCCATGCGATAGCGCATCTGCCGCAGCGACAGCCCGAGACTGGCACCGGCCGCGGTGCGGTTGAAGCGATGCTGTTCGAGCGCGCGCAGCAGCGTGTCGCGCTCGATGTCGTCGAGGTAGACCGCGAGGTCGCTGGGCAGGCCCGCCGCCACAGGCGCCGTCGCAGGCAGCGGTCGAGGTGCATCGATCGGCAGGGCCGCCTGCGGCATCGCTGCAGCCGCATCGGCATCTACAGCCGCGAACACGGGCGAGGGCATCACCCTGGTGGCCCACACATCTGCCGGCGCGTCACCAGGAAGCGCCAGATCGCCCGCGTCGATGGTGTCGCGCCCGGACAGCGCCACGGCCCGGTGCAGCAGGTTTTCGAGCTCGCGCACGTTGCCGGGGAAGGGATGGCGAGCGAGGTGCAGCAACGCGGCAGGCGTCAACCGCGGCGCAGGCCACACGCCAGCATCGCGGGCGATCCATTCGAGAACCCGTTCGCCGATGCCCGCCAGGTCTTCCAGCCGTTCACGCAAGGGCGGCACGCGGATCTGGATCACATTGAGCCGGTAGTACAGATCCTGGCGAAAGCGCCCGGCCTGCACCTCGACGCCCAGGTCTTTGTGGGTGGCGCTGAGCAGGCGCACATTGACCGGCAACTCATTGACCGCACCCACCGGCCGCACCAACCGCTCCTGCACCGCACGCAACAGCTTCGACTGCATGGCCAACGGCAGTTCGCCAATCTCGTCGAGAAACAGCGTGCCGCCATCGGCCGCCTGGAAGAAGCCCTCGCGGTCTTCATTGGCACCGGTGAAGGCGCCTTTGCGGTAACCGAAGAATTCGGCTTCCAACAAGTGATCGGGGATGGCGCCGCAGTTGACAGCGATGAAGGGCTGAGCGCTGCGCACGCTGACTTCATGGATGGCGCGCGCGACCAGCTCCTTGCCGGTGCCAGACTCGCCTTGCACCAGCACGGGCGCCATGCTGCGCGCCACCTTGTCGACCATCGCGCGCACCTGCTTCATCGCTGCAGACTGCCCCGCCATGCGGCTCAATGCCCGGCTGGACGGCACGGCCGCAGCAGGCGGCACCGGCTTGGCTGGCGAGCACTCGGTTGCCGCGCGGGCCGCTGGTCTTGCGGGCGGCAGTTCACCCGACGGCGCCGCACGCTCGGCCGACGCACTGGCCAGCAAACTGGCCGGCAGCAGGGTCGGGCCCGTTGCCGGCCCACGGCCCAGGGCAGACGCCACCACCGCGCGGAACTGCTTCAAATCGACCGGCTTGGTCAGGTAATCGTAGGCCCCGGCCTTCAGTGCTTCCACGGCGTTTTCAGCCGAGCCATAGGCGGTGATGACGATCGCCTTCTCGCGTCGACCTTCGCGCTCCAGGTAGCTCAGCAGATCAAGCCCGGTGCCATCGGGCAGCCGCATGTCGGTGATGACAGCGCTGTAGACGCGGTCCTGCAGATGCAGCCGTGCCTCTTCGACGCTGCCGGCGGTTTCGATCTCATAGCCTTCGCGCAGCAGCGTCAGCTCGTAGAGCGTGCGCAAGTCGGGTTCGTCATCGACGACGAGCAGACTGAAGTAGGCGGGAGAGGACATGGCGGGAACGTGTCAGGGCTTCGTCACATCACGTCGGGAACTGCCGGCCAGCCTCTGCATTGAGCCCGCTGCGGCGCCGCATGTTGACGACGAAATCGTTGCGGTTCGCTTCGGTCACGGGCCGCAGCCGGTAGTCGATGCTGGCGCCGTACTGCTCGCACAGTTGCCGACAAATATACAAGCCCAATCCAGTGCCCCGGCTGCGCGTCGAGAAGAACGGCTCGAACAGGTAGCGCTCGACCTCGTCGGGAATGGTCGGGCCGTTGCTGCTGATGCTGAGCTGCACCGTGGCCTCGTCCAGCGCGATCAGCCGCACCCGCACCGCGCCCGGTGTGGCGGTGGCATGGCGCCGGGCGTTGTCGAGCAGATTGATCAGCACCCGCCGCAGGTGTTCGACATCGAAAGTGGCGCCCAGCGGCACCTCGGGCAGCTCGACCTTGAACTGGCTGCTGTTGCCCAGCTCCAGCCCGACCGCGCGCGCCCAGTCGCTGCAGATCGCGCCCACTTCGGCCGTGACATCGATGACGCCTGCATCGATCACCGTGCCTGGCGCCACCTCCATGACGTCGTCGACGATGCGTGTCAATCGCTTGACGTTGTCGGCAACCATGCGCGTGAGTTGCTGCTGGCTGGGCGTGGCGGCATCTTCGGCCAGCAGGCCGTTGGCCTGAGCGATCGCCGCCAGCGGGTTGCGGATCTCGTGCGCAATGCCCGCCGAGACGCGGCCCATGGCGGCGAGCTTTTCCTGGCGCATGCGCGACTGCATGCTGCGCACGTCTTCAAGCAGCAGCACACACAGCTCTTCGGCCGAGGGCTCGTCGGCACCGCGCGTGAAGCGGATGCGCACGCGCAGTGTGCGGGTGGTGCCCTGCTCGAACTGCAACGCCACATCACGCCCGGCCTCCGGCCAGACGGCCTCGTGGAAACCGCGCTCGACGGTCTTCACCAGGTGGTCCCACGCGGGCACCCCGCGCAGCTGAAACGGTGCCGGACGACCGAGCCCGCGGAGCACCAGCAAGCGCCGCGCTGCCGGGTTCGCCGCGCGCACGCGGCCGGTTCGATCCACCACCAGCACGCCGTCCTGCATTTCCTCGATCACCAGCCGGTTCAGCTGCACCTGCTGGCGCGCCAGTTCCATGCTGTCGCGGGCACTCAGCTCCTCGCGCGCGAGCCGGCTGGCCAGCTCACCGGCCAGCACGGTGATGACGAACAAGCCACTGCCTGCCAGGCCCGCCTGCGTCATCAGGGTGGCCGCCTCGCCGCCGGCCAGCACGCCGAACCACGCATTGCCGAGCAACAGCAGGGCCACACCCGCGGCGGTGGCCAGCGCCTGCAAGCGCCGCGTCAGCACGCCGGCCGTCAGCACCGGCAGCACCAGCAGGGCCGCGAAGTTCAGGCTGTTGGACGGCGTCAGCACATGCAAGGCGGTGAAGCAAATGATGTCCACACCGATGCAGGCCAGCCAGGTCAGGCGCCCCAGACGCGGGGACTCGGCATGCTCGTCGGCCACACCGGTGCCGGGCAGCAACCACAGCCCGACGGCCAGGGCGGCGTAGGCCATGCCGATCCACGTCACCGCCGGGCTCGGCCGCGCCCCGAACAAACCGGCCACCGCCAGCGTGGCCACCAGCGCCACGCCGAGCGCGGCGCGCGCACTCAGGAAAGCGCGGTAAATGCGGTGGAAAGCAGAGGCATCACCGGCGCTGGTCGACAGACCGCCTTGCGACAGCAGGCGCGCCTCCAGTGCCGCGTCGGCTTCGGCTTGGCGGGTCACATCGTCCGGCGCCTCGTCGCGGCGGCTGTCGCCGGGCGTCAGCGCGTCACTGTCCCCGATGAAGGCACCGAACCAGGATTCATCGGCGCGTGTGCTGCGTGCCCGCCTGCGGCGGTCGGTCTTGCGACGTTCGGGGGTGCCAGCGGCGTCGGCCATCGCAACGGAATTCAGCGCGGCTGGGCGACGTCGTGGGCAAGGCGGTGCGCCTCGCCGCAGAACCATCCCGCAGCCCCCGAGACGGCCTCGCTTTGCGGCAGATGGACACCGCAGTGGACGCAGGCAATGATGCTTTCGCTGGCAACCTGGTCGCCGCCCGGCGGCGCCACCGGAGCCTGCGGTGGCGCACTGGACCGACCACGGCGCCGACCGCCGCGAACCAGCCAGACCACCACGAAAAACAGCCCCAGCAGCAGGAAGAATTTCATTGCGCAGCCGTTTGGGTCATGGCACCTCGGGCGGCCGGTTCAGCAGAACCTCGGCAACGAAGTGCGAGCCGACATAAGCCAACAGCAGCAGCCCTGCCCCCACGTAGACCCAGCGCGTGGCCTGCGGTCCGCGCCAACCGAAGCGCCGGCGGCCCGCCAACAAGCCGGCGTAGACCAGCCAGCCCAGCACCGAGAACACCACCTTGTGATCCCAGCGCCAGGGGTTGGCAAAGACCCAGCCCAGAAAAATCGCCAGCGACAACATGACGAAACCGGCCGAGACGAACCGGAAGGTCAGTCGTTCCAATCGCATCAGCGGCAGGCCCATCGGGGGCTCGCCGAGGGGCAGCGCATCGGGCGAACCCGCGGTGGCGAGTCGGCCCGGCTGCAAGTTCTGCCGCATCTGGCGGTCGGCCCGGTTCATCATTGCCGCGTGCAACACCGCCGCGCCGAACAGGCCATAAGAGGCGATGCCGAGCACCCAGTGGATCGGCGCCCATGGCGAGCCGGCCTGAGGCCGCAACTGGCCTGGAAAGCCGAGCGCCAACACCACGGCCAAAGCGCCCAGCAGGGCCAAGGTGCGCCGCACGCCGCGGATCGGCAGGAACCGACTTTCCACGACATACACCGTGATGACCAGCCAGAGCGTCACCGACAGGGCCGGCGCAAAGCCGAAGCGCGCACCCTCGATGCCGGTGCCGACACCCGAGGTGTCGATGAAGATCGCCGCGGCGTGCAGCATCCAGCCCGTCAGCAGGTACATGCGCAGGCCACCGGGCGCGCTTTCGGGCACCGTCGCCGCACGGCCATAGGCCAGCAATGCCAGCAGGCTGACCAGGGCCAGCAGCGCGGGAAACGACGCCGGAATCATCGCGAGACCTTCAAAGATAGACTCATCTTCAAAGTGTACTTTCGCGCTACGCCCTTCACGGCAACGCCCCTGACCATGGCTTCCACCCTCACCGATCGCCTGAGTCGCGCCGTCAAGACGATGCGCGGCCAGGCCCGCATCACCGAATCGAACGTGCAGGACATGCTGCGCGAAGTGCGCATGGCGCTGCTCGAAGCAGACGTGGCGCTGCCGGTGGTGCGCGACTTCATTGCGCGGGTCAAAGACAAGGCACTCGGCGCCGAAGTGGTGGGCTCACTCAACCCCGGCCAGGCGCTGGTCGGCATCGTCAACCG
>JANMXL010000132.1:0-20931 GCA_031380885.1 Burkholderiales bacterium
GCCGAAGATGCCATCGGGCAGCGGGCCCATCGCGGTTTCGCCGGCACTCTTCGGGAAGATGCGGCTGTACTCCTCCCAGTCGATCGCGATCGAGATCGCCTGGCGAAGTTGTCGGTTCTTCGCCTGCTGCGCGGGCGTGTCGCCGCGACCGATCACCGGGTCGAGCATGTTGAAGCCCAGGTACCACGAGGTCACGTCGGCGAACTTCGGCAGCTGGAAGCCGCGCGCGGTGTAGTCGCGGCGCACGTCCTCCGAGTCGTCCATCTCGACCAGAAATTCCAGCCCGTCGTCGGTGCGCTCGATGCGCGGCACGTCGTAATAGCCCTGGCGGAATTTCGCCCGCAGCGGCACGCCCTCCTTCTCGATCACCGCGACGATGGTGTCCACGAACGGGGTCGCCTTGCCGCAGTCGGCCAGCATGCCGTTGGTTTGGTCGGCATCGACACCCTCGCATGGATAAGGCTCGCCGCGGTAGTTCGGGTTGCGCCTCATCACGTGCCGGGTGTCCTGCACCGACTCGGCCATCATGTACGGTCCCGTGCCCACAGGCCAGGTGTCGAGCGACAGACCATTGGCCGCCATGCCCGGCTGAGCGTAGAAGGCATCGGCTTCCCAAGGCACCGGTGCCGTGAAGGTCAGCGACATCCAGTAGTTCCACTGCGGGTACTTGCCCTTGATGCGGATGCGCAGCAGGTGCTTCTCAGGTGCGGTGGCGCCGATCAGCGGCCACTTGCGGAAGTCGAGGAAGGGCTTGTCTCGGGCCGCAGGGTCGAGGCCCGCGCGCAGCTTCGCGTCTTCGGCCTTGATCAGCGCGCCGTAGCCCTTCAGGCCCAGCACGTACTCGGAGAAGATGCCGTAGATCGGCGTCGTGATGCGCGTCGTGGCCTGGCGCTTCAGCGCATAGACATAGTCTTCGGCCACCAGTTCGCGCGTGCCCTGGTGCTCGAACTGCCACGGCGAGCGGCGGTCGCCGAGTTCGCCGGGCTTCAGCGCGTGATACAGGTAATGCCCTTGCGCATCGGTCGCAAACGCTGGGTGCGGCTGGTATTGGATGCCGGGCTTGATGTGCACGTCGTAGACGCTTTCGGCAATCTCTGCCGCGGGCGCATCGGCGGGCAGCGGCTGGCCGGCCTTGTCGAGGTATTTGGGCTGGGCGACATCGACCGCTGCCTTGCCCACCAGCACAAAGGGTCGCCTCAGGTAGTGGTACCCATAAGGCGGCTCGTAGATCTGGTAGGTGTACGGCGTCTCGTTGCTCCAGTACGAAGCGGTGGGGTCCAGGTGCCGCGGCGAGCTGCCGGAGACCGCGGTGTAGAGCGTGTTGGACGCGGCAGCGCCGTCAGGCAGCGGGTTGTTGTTGCAGCCGACGAGCACGCCAGCCAGCGCGAGCAGCCACGCGCCGGCGAGGCCGCGCATCACCAGCCGACCAGCACGTCGCGGCCCTGCACCAGCAGTTGCACCTTGGCACCCACCGGCATCGTCACCTTGGTCGGCACGTGGCCGAACGGCAGGCCGGTCAGGATCGGCGTTGTGGTCAGGCCGCGCAGGTGCGCGATGGCGGTCTTCAAGCGGTAGCCGCGGTCCAGCGGCGAGCGGCGGTAGCCGCTGAAGTCACCGAGCAGCACCGCCTTCTGCGCATCGAGGATGCCGGCCTGATGCAGCTGCAGCAGGCTGCGCTCGACGCGGTACGGGTGTTCGTTGACGTCTTCCAGGAACAGGATGCCGCCGCGCGTGGTGCGGGCCTTCGGCCAGTGCGCCGTGCCGAGCAGCGAGGTGACCATGCAGAGGTTGCCACCCCACAGCGTGCCGCGCGCGGCCAGGCCATCGAAGCCGGCTTCGGTGCGAAAGCCCACCGCCTCCAGCGCGCCGCTCATCGCTTCGACGAAGCACGGCTCGGTGATGTCGTCGACCGCCTCGCCGCCGAAGTCGCCGCAGGCCAGCGGGCCGGCCCAGGTCAGGCCCACCACGCCGCGAGGGCCGTGGTGGTGGTGGTCATGGTCATGGTCATGGTCATGGTCATGGCCGTGCGCCGCGCAGGTCGCCGCGCCCTTGCCTGCGCCTTTCGTGTGCGCGAGCAGGCCAAGTTGCAAGGCAGTGAAGTCACTGTGCCCGACCCAGCGCGTGCCGCGTTCGATGCTGCGGTGGATCAGCGGCCAGTCGATGCGGTCCAGCAGCCGCGTCAGGCCGTAACCCCCCCGCGTGGCCATCGCGATGTCAGGCGCCCGTTCGGCAACGCGGTGCAGCGCGGCGAGGCGGGTGTCGTCGTCGCCGGCGAAGCGCTGGTGCTTGGCCAGCGCCGAGGCGTCGATCTCGACCGCGTAGCCGAGCGCCGTCAGACGACGCGCAGCGCGGCGCAACGGGGCCGCGGCGACGATGCCGGACGGGCTGTACAGGAGCAAGGAGGTCATCGGGGCAGTCAGGGCAAGTCGGTCACGGGCGGCAGTTCGAGCACCTCGCCGGCAGGGATCAAGGATTCGCCGGACTCGGACAGGTTCACTTCACCGTCGAGCGCCAGGCCCGCCCGCCGCTGCCGGTACTGCTCGCGCCGCTCGGCAAAGAAGTCCCGCAGCACGGTGCTGCAGGCTTCGGCCATCACGCCGCCCTGCACCTGCGTGTGGTGGTTCAGTTGCGGCTGGGCGAACAGATCGATCACCGAGCCGGCGGCGCCGGTCTTCGGATCGGTGGCACCGAACACGACCCGCTTGAAGCGCGCGTGCAGCAGCGCCATGGCGCACATCGCGCACGGCTCCAGCGTCACATACAGCTCGCATTCGGGCAGCCGGTAGTTGCCGAGCAGCGTGGCCGCATGGCGCAGCGCCACGATCTCGGCGTGCGCGGTCGGGTCGTGCTCGGTGATTGGCCGGTTGTAACCGGTGGCGATCACCTGGCCCGCACGCAGGATCACCGCGCCGACCGGCACCTCGCCGACCAGCCAGGCGTTCTGCGCCTGATCGAGCGCGATGCGCATCGCCGCGTCGTCCTGCGGCGAGGGAGGTGCGGTCATGGGGGGCGGCGGCTCAGCGGGAATCGTCGCCGCGCGCGGGCGGGGCTTGCATCGCGCGAACCAGGTCGTCCTGCACCTTGCGCGGGAGGTCGCGAGCGGGCGTCGCGGCGAGCACCGGATCGACCCCTGCCGCCGATGCCGCGGCTGGCGTGACCGCCACCGCACTGGCTTGCTGCAGCTGTGTCTTGGCGAGCAGGCCCACGATGGCCAACACCACCAACAGTGAGACGCAACCCAACAGCATCCGCATGGCTGACTCCCGTTCGGCGCGATTCGCGGCTGACGACTGCGGCGGATGCTAACGCAGCGTCCGCGAGGCGCGCCGCCACGGCCAACCATTGACGCAACGGTCAACGACCCGTGACCTGCGTCTCCTCGGTCGGCGCCTTCATCATCAGGTGCACCGGGTACTCGCGGGTGCCGGTGGGTGGCGTGATGGGCACATCGTTGTCGACCATCGGACCACGGGTGCGCGGCCCGCGCAGCGCGACCCACGCCGCCTTCAGCGGATTGGCCATCGCCGCATTCACCGCCGTCGGCTCGTATCCGCAATGCGCCATGCACTGGGCGCACTTGGGGTTGCTGCTGGAGCCGTACTTCTCCCAGGGCGTGTCTTTCATCAGGGCCGCGAAAGTAGGCGCGTAGCCTTCGTCGGCCATCAGATAGCAGGGCTTTTGCCAGCCGAACACATTGCGCGCCGG
The DNA here is from genome assembly GCA_031380885.1 of Burkholderiales bacterium. GTDB lineage: Bacteria > Pseudomonadota > Gammaproteobacteria > Burkholderiales > Burkholderiaceae_C > PBB1. The sequence continues at coordinate 3,706 of JANMXL010000132.1, forward strand.
ACTGCCCCACGGCGTGCACTGATAGTTCTGGTTGCCGGCCAGAAAATCGAGGTACAGGCTGGAGTGGTTGAGCCGCCATTGGCGCGCGCCACGGCGCGTGGCGCCCAGCTTGAAGATGTCGCGGAACAGTTGGCGGGTGGCCTGGCGCTGCAGGAACACATGCTGCTGCGGAGCACGCTCGTAACTGAAGCCGGGCGAAATCGTGGCCGCTTCGACACCGAGATCGACCAGATAGTCCAGGAAGGCCGCGACGCGTTCGGGCGTCTCGCCGCTGAACAGCGTGCAGTTGACGCTGACGCGGAAGCCGCGCGCCAACGCCATCTGGATCGCCTCGACGGCGCGGTCGAACACGCCCTCCTGGCAGACCGCTTCGTCGTGACGCTCGCGGTCGCCGTCGAGGTGCACCGAAAAGGTCAGGTACGGCGATGGCGTGTAGTCGTCCATGCGCTTCTTCAACAGCAGCGCATTGGTGCACAGGTAGACGAACTTCTTGCGCGCCACGATGCCGCGCACGATCTCCGGCATTTCCTTGTGCAGCAGCGGTTCGCCGCCGGGGATCGAGATGACCGGTGCGCCGCACTCGTCGACCGCCTCCATGCATTCGGCCACGCTCAGCCGCTTGTCGAGCACGTCGTCCGGGTGATCGATCTTGCCGCAGCCGGCGCAGGCCAGGTTGCAGCGGAACAGGGGCTCCAGCATCAGCACCAGCGGATAGCGCTTGTTGCCCAGGAGTTTTTGCTTGACGACATACGCGCCGACGCTCAGTTTTTGCTTGAAGGGAATGCTCATAAAGGTGGGTGTTCTTCGTCCGTCGTCTTTCGGGTTGCGCGCAGCCGATTTGCATTGGAACTGTTGTCTGACGTCGCTCAGGGCCTGCGCAAAACAGCTCACGCAAATCCCGAGCTGGTACAGGTTCAACTGCGATTCAGCTGATGCCCGTACGGTGTCTGGCTGCAGGCACATTCAATGCATTGTCCTGGTTCACGCCTATAGTCTCGGTGGTTTTAGGTGGCCTCAGCTGAATTCTGCCCGTCGCCCGTCATTCGTGTGCGGCCAGCGCGGTTCTGTTTACCGGCGCTGCAGCATCGGTGGCACAGCCCAGCCGAAAGCACGACATGATGATTCAACAAGGACAGTGTGAACGTGGGTGAGATGCTTCAATTCGGCATGACCGACACGTCACAGGGCAACCAGGAAGTCATCGAAGCGGCGCTGAGCCGCAGCATCAGCGCTCTTATCGAGCGACAGCAGGCCGATGGCCATTGGTGCTTCGAGCTCGAAGCCGACTGCACCATCTCGGCTGAATACCTGCTGTTGATGCATTACATGGGCGAGGTCGATCTCGCCCTGGCTGCGAAGCTGGCCGTCTACCTGCGCGAGCGCCAACAGGCAGACGGCGGGTGGTACCTGTACCACGGCGGGGCGATGGACCTCAGCTGTTCGGTCAAGGTGTACTACGCGCTGAAGCTGGCTGGCGACGATCCTGACGCGGCACACATGCAACGCGCACGGCGCGCGATCCTGGCCCGCGGCGGTGCAGCTCGCGCCAATGTGTTCACCCGCATCACGCTGGCGCTGTTCCAGCAGGTGCCCTGGCGCGCGGTGCCCTTCATCCCGGTCGAGGCACTGCTGCTGCCGCGCTGGTTTCCGTTCCACCTGTCCAAGGTGTCGTACTGGTCGCGCACGGTGATGGTGCCGCTGCTGATCCTGTGCAGCCTGAAGCCCCGCGCCCGCAACCCCGACGGTGTCGGCATCGCCGAGCTGTTCACCACCCCACCCGATGAAGAACGCGACTACTTCCCGGTGCGCTCGACGCTCAACCGCTCGTTCTTGCTCTTCGACTCGATCGGCAAGCGGATGGAGCCCTTCGTCCCGCGCTGGCTGCGCGCCCGCGCGTTGCGCCGGGCCGAGGGCTGGCTGGTCGCACGCCTGAACGGTGAACACGGGCTCGGCGCGATCTTCCCGGCGATGGTGAACGCTTATGAAGCCCTGCAGTTGCTGGGCTACCCGGCCGACCATCCGCTGTGCTATGCCGCCCGCAAATCGATCGACGACCTGCTGGTCGTCACCGACACGCAGGCCTACTGCCAGCCCTGCCTGCCTCCGGTGTGGGACACCGCGCTGGCCGCGCTGGCGCTGGTCGAAACCGGTCCGGTGGGGATGCAGGCGGCCCGGCGCGGTCTGGCCTGGCTCGATGCCGTGCAGCTGAGCGATGAGCCCGGCGACTGGCGCGACTCGCGGCCGGAGCTCGTCGGCGGCGGCTGGCCGTTCCAGTTCGCCAATGCCTACTACCCCGACCTCGATGACACCAGTGCCGTTGCCTGGGCGATGAATGCCGCCGGGCGCCCGTCCGACGAAGAGCATCTGCGCCGCGCGGTGCAGTGGGTGGCCGGCATGCAGTCGAGCAACGGCGGCTTCGGCGCCTTCGATGTCGACAACACCCACTACCACCTGAACGAGATCCCGTTCGCTGACCACGGCGCGCTGCTGGACCCGCCCACGGCCGACGTCAGCGCCCGCTGCCTGATCGCACTGTGGCTGCTCGGCGAGCCGGCACGGGCGCAGCTCGATGCCTGCATGGCGTATCTGCGCCAGCAGCAGGAGCCCTCGGGCGCGTGGTTCGGTCGCTGGGGCACGAACTACATCTACGGCACCTGGTCGGTGCTGGCGGCGTTCGAGCAGGTCGGCATCCCGGCCAATGATCCAGCAGTGCAACGTGCGGCCGCCTGGCTGCAAAGCGTGCAGCGCGCCGATGGCGGCTGGGGCGAGCACAACGACAGTTATGAAGACCCGACCACCGCCGGCCAGGCCAGCGAGAGCACGTCGTTTCAGACCGCGTGGGCCATGCTCGCGCTGATGGCAGCAGACATGGGCCACTGCGACGCCGTGGCCCGTGGCGCGGCCTACCTCGCGGCCACGCAGGACAACGACGGGCTGTGGAGCGAGCCCTGGTACACCGCGCCTGGCTTCCCGCGTGTCTTTTACCTGAAGTACCACGGCTACAGCGCTTACTTCCCGGTCTGGGCACTGGCGCGCTACGCCCGGCTGACCGGCATACCGCCGCACAGCGCGGTGCCTGTTGAGGCGCCTGCCGCGTCTTTTGTGGAGTCCCCTGCCGAAGCCCCTGTCGAACAGCGGGCCGTGGCCTGAGGTGGGCGTCACCCGCGTCGGCATCGTCGTCGCCATGCCGTCGGAGTCGCGCACCTTGTGTCGGGCGGCGGTGCGGGTCGGCGAACAACGCGCCATCGCTGACCGGGCTCTGCTCTGCGTATCGGGCGTGGGCGAGCAGCGTGCGGAGCGCGCCGCGCAAGCCCTGGTCGACGCCGGTGTAGGGGGGCTGGTGAGCTGGGGCTGCGCGGCAGGGGTCGATGACAAATTGCCAGCGGGCGCGCTGTGCCTGCCCGAATTCATCGTCACGGCCGACGGCCATCGTTGGCCGACCGATGAAAGCTGGCGGCAGATCGTTGTCGACGCGCTGGGCCAGCGTGCCGTGTTCCACAGCGCCCTCGCCCATGCCTCACAGGTGCTGGCCAGCAGCGCCGCCAAGCGTGAACTCGCCGCGCAGACCGGCGCGGTGGTGGCGGACATGGAAAGCGCCGCCGTTGCGCGCGTCGCCCAACGCCATCGCCTGCCACTGCTGGTGGTGCGCAGCGTGGTCGACCCGCTGGGGCTGACGCTGCCAGCCGTTGTCGTCGACCATGTCGATGCCAGCGGCCGCGTCCCGCTGGCACCGCTGCTGCGCGGCCTGCTGCGCCGACCGGGTGATCTGGGGGCCCTGCTGCAGCTGGCCAGCGGCTTTCGCGCGGCACTGGCCAGCCTGCGCGCCGTGGCGGCGTGCGCCGGAGCCGATCTGCTGCTGGCGCAAGCGCTGTCACGCCCGCGGCCCGACGCAAGGAATGCCCCGCCGAACCGCTTCACCCCTGAGTCCGCTTTGGATTGAGGATCGCTGTCCCGGCGCCCGTCTGCAAGAATCTGCAAACCTCACAGCAGTACCCCGCCATGGCTTTCCTTGCCGACCTGATTGCCTCGCGCCAGCCGGAGAACTTCTCTCTCCATGAGGCGCACCTCAACACGCAGATGGTGCGGTTGTTGCGCGCCATCGGGTACGACCGCCGCTATGTGCGTGCGCATGGGGCCTACTTGTTCGACGAGGCGGGGGATCGCTACCTCGACCTGCTGTCCGGCTGGGGCGTGTTCGCACTCGGCCGCAACCACCCGACGGTGATCGGCGCGCTGCGCGACGTGCTGGACTTGCAGCTGCCTGACCTGGTCCAGCTCGATGTTTCGGTGCTCAGCGGCCTGCTGGCCGAACGCCTGCTGCGACACACGCCCGGCGACATCAGCAAGCTGTTCTTCTGCAACTCGGGCGCCGAGGCGGTGGAAGCTGCGATCAAGTTCAGCCGCAGCACCACCAAGCGCGGCAAGATCGTTCACTGTGACCACGCGTTTCATGGCTTGACGATGGGCGCGCTGTCGCTGACCGGTGAGCGCATCTTCCAAGACGGCTTCGGCCCGCTGATCCCCGATTGCCACGCGGTGCCGTTCAACGACCTCGCCGCCCTCGATGCGGCACTGCGCGGGCGCGACGTGGCGGCCTTCATCGTCGAGCCGATCCAGGGCAAGGGCGTGAACATTCCCGACGACGACTACCTGCCCGAGGCCGCCAGGCTGTGCCGAAAGTACGGCACGCTGTTCGTGGCCGACGAGATCCAGACCGGCATGGGCCGCACCGGCAAATTCTTTGCCGTCGAGCACTGGGGCGTCGAGCCCGACATGGTGCTGATCGCCAAGGCGCTGTCTGGCGGTTTCGTGCCGGTGGGCGCGGTGGCGATGCGCAAGCCGGTGATGGACGCGGTGTTCAACCGCATCGACCGCGCGGTGGTGCACGGCTCGACCTTCTCGAAGAACAACATGGCGATGGCCGCTGGCCTGGCGACGATGGAAGTGATCGAGTCCGAACACCTCGTCGAGCATGCCGCCTCGCTGGGTGGTGAGCTGATCGCCGAGCTCGGCGCCATGGTCGAGCGCTACGAATTCCTGAAAGCCGTGCGCGGCAAGGGGCTGATGATTGCGCTCGAGTTCGGCTCGCCGCGCAGCTTCGGCCTGAAAGCCGCCTGGGGTGCGCTGGAGCTCGCCAACAAGGGCCTGTTCAGCCAGATGATCTCGATCCCGCTGTTCAAGGACCACCGCATCCTGACGCAGGTGGCCGGCCACGGGCTGAACGTCATCAAGCTGCTGCCGCCGCTGGTCATCACCCGTGAAGACAAGGCGCAAGTCGTCAGCGCCTTCGATGCCGTGATTGCCGACTGCCACCGCGTCCCCGGCGCCGTGTGGGACCTCGGCAAGACGCTCGCAGGCCATGCCCTGAAGGCGCGCGCCGCCTGATGCCCTCCCTGCGCGAACGATTCAACATTTCGCGGCTCGCGATCGATCACCCGCTGCTGACGGTGGCTTTCTGGCTGGCCCTGGTCGTGGTCGGCGCCGTGGCTGCCGGGTCGCTCAAGTACGCGCTGTTCCCCGACGTCACCTACCCGGTGGTGGTGGTTCAAGCGTCGGCACCGCTGGCCGATGCCGAGCAGACCGAGGCCCAGCTCACCCGCCCGATCGAGCAGGCGGTGCGTGCACTGCGCGGCACGTCGGATGTGGCCTCGACCAGCTACCCCGGCCAGGTGGCGGTCAATGTGCCTTTCGACGTGGGCAGCGACCTCGAGGCGTCGCGGCGTGCCGTCGAGGCCGCGTTGAGGGCGCTGAAACTGCCCGCGGGCACCCGCACCCAGGTGCTGCCGATCAACCTCAACGAGGCCGTTGTTGCCACCTACGTGGTGGAAAGCAGCGCGCTGCCGCTGGCACGCCTGAGCGCACTGACCGCCAAGGAGCTGGTGCCGGTGATCGAGGCATTGCCCGGCGTGCTCAAGGTGCACACGCTCGGCGAACCCAAAGGCCCAAGCACGCCAGAGGCCGCCGATCAGGCCGGCACGCTGGTGCGCCTCGACGGCCGCTCTGCGCTGGCCATTCAGGTGGTCAAGCGCGGCGACGCCAACACGCTGGACGTGGCCGATCGCGTCGCCGCCACGGTGCAGCAGATCAACAGCCGCACTGGTGCCACGGTTGACGGTGTGAAGCTGACGCTCGCCCAGACGCAGGCCGACTACATCCGCGCCGCCACCCGCCAGACCCTGTATGCGCTGGCCGAGGCGGTGGTGATTTCGGCCCTGGTGATCTTCCCGTTCCTGTGGAACTGGCGTGCCACCGCGATTTCGGCGCTGGCGATCCCGACTTCGCTGCTTGGCACGGCCATCGTCATGGTGCTGTACGGCTTCAACCTCGAGACCATCACGCTGCTGGCGCTGGCGATGATCGTCGGCAACGTGGTCGACGATGCCATCGTCGATTTGGAAAACATTTCCCGCCACCTCGACATGGGCCAGTCCCCGCGCGAGGCGGCGATCAAGGCCACCGATGAGATCGGCCTGACCGTCACCGCCGCCACGCTGACGGTGGTGGCGGTGTTCTTGCCCATCGGCATGATGGGCGGCGTGCTCGGGCAATTTTTCCGGCCCTTCGGCATCACCATCTCGGCGGCGATGCTGATCTCGCTGCTGGTGTCGCGCACGCTGTCGCCGGTGCTGGCGGTGTACTGGTTGCAGTCACGGGCACCGCGCGGAAAAGGTGAGATCAATGCGACATCACCCGCCACGGTGCACGCCATCGCGCCATCGGCGCTCGCGCAGCGCTACAGCCGCTGGCTGGCCTGGTCGCTGGCGCATCGGCATGTGGTGCTGGGCGGCGCGGTGCTGTGCTTCGCGGCCAGCCTGGCGCTGATTCCGCTGATCCCCAAGGGCTTCATCCCGACCCTCGACCGCGGCGAGTTCTACCTGAACTACAGCACGCCACCGGCCACGCCGCCCGCAGGCTCTGCCGCGGCCCAACTCGACCCGCTGCAGGACTCGCTCGCCGTGGCCGCGGCACTCGACACCTTCGTGCGGCAGTCACCCGCAGTCGAGACCGCATTCACCATCGTCGGCACCCGCCAGGGCGAGGCCCACAAGGGCTCGATCCACATCCAGCTCAAGGCCGACCGGCAAATCGCCACCGCCGACCTGCAGCAGCAGTTCCGCCGCACCATGCCGGCGCTGGCCGGCGTCACCACCAGCGTCGAAGACATTCCGTTCGTCGACAACGGCGGCGAGAAGCCGGTGCAGCTGCGCCTGGTGGGCGATGACGTGGTCGCGCTGCAGCAGGCCGGGCAGGCGCTGACGCAGCGCCTCAAAAGCATCCCCGGCCTGACCGACATCAGCAGCAGCACCGCGCGGATGGACGGCAACGTGCCGCTGGAAATTCCGCATCACAACGGCCGCCGCGTCGCGCTGATCACGGCCAACCTCGGGCCGAATGCGGCCATTGGCGAGGTGAGCGACCTCGCCGTGGCCGCCGCCAAGGCCACGCTGCCGCCAGGCATCAGCCTCGACCTCGGTGGCGAATCGGCGCAGGCCGAGGAAATCATAGGCAGCTTCGTGAAGACGCTCGGCCTGTCGCTGCTGTGCATTTTCCTCGTGCTCTACGGGCTGTTCCGCAGCCTGCTCGACACCGTGGTGGTGATCGCCTCGCTGCCGCTGTGCATCGTCGGCGCGATGCTCGGGCTGCTGGTTACGCAGGCCGACTTCGGCATGGTCTCGATGCTGGGCATCATTTTCCTGCTGGGTCTCACCAACAAGAACGCCATCCTGATCGTCGACTGCATCAAGCAGCTGCGCGCCACCGGCCTGCCCCGCCGCGAGGCGATCCTGCAGGCGGCACCGATCCGGCTGCGCCCGATCCTGATGACCACCGCGGCCACCGTGCTCGGCATGTTGCCGCTGGCCCTGGGCTTCGGCGCCGGGTCGGAGTTGCGCGTCCCGATGGCGGTCGCCATCATGGGCGGCTTGCTCACCTCGACGGTGCTGAGCCTGCTGGTGGTGCCGGTGGTCTACGACAGCTTGTCGAAGTGAGTGAGCGGCCAAGCCGAGGCGGCTTGGCGCGATCTGCTTGCCCGAAACGTCAGGACGCCGCTGGTGTCGAAGCTGGCGTCACCGCTTTCGGGGGCTGGGTGCCGTCGGACTTGTGGCGCTTTCTGCCGCTTGCCGTCTTTCTGACTTGTTTGGCAGAAATGGTTCTCTTGCCCACGCGCTTCTTCTTTGCCAGTGCCATCTCGATCCTTTTGAGTAAAGATGCTGAGGATACAGGCGGCACGGATGGCCAGGCTTGTGCCTGCGGCCCTTGACGTCATGCGCGTTCGGCTCGCACTGCTACGCATGCAAGCGATCAGACGCCGCCTGTCCGCTGCAATCAATGAATTCGAAGATGAACCGGAACACTTGTCTGTTCGGCGCGGCCAGCAAAATGTGAAACCCCAGGCTGGGCGGGTGCCCGTACAGGTACAGCCCCACATCGGGAACCGTGGCGGTAGCGCGTGCGATGTGATACCGGCCAGCACGGTCCAGCAGGGCGACCGCCCGCCGCAGGGCACTGGTGTCCAAGACTCGGTAGTGATGCATCCAGAGTCTGACGTTTCACTTCACTTCGCTGCACATCATTCGCGTGCCCGCTTGAACTCGTCGATCAGTTCGCCGGGCAAGGTGTCCAGCTCCGTTTCGCTCACCTGCATGCCGTTCAACAAGTCGAGCGACGACTCGCGCCATCCGCATTCCTTGGGTTCAACGTCGGGTGGTGCGCGGTCTTTGGGCTTGCTCGCCGGAACGAAGGCGCCGAGCGGGTTCTCGGCATCTACGCGCCAAACGACCTTGCCGCTCAGCTTGACGCCCGCGGGCTGGGTCATGAGCGGGATCGTTCGTGCTGAACGACTTGGTGTCCGTGGGTCAAGGCCGATGTCAATGCCTCGTGGGACGTGGCCCACAGGTGCCCACCCGACAGCGCGACGTCACGATGCACCTCTTGCTCAGCCGCTCGACCGGCGCGGGTGCGGTTGACCACGACCGCCGCCATGAAGCCGACACCGGCACGCTGTTCCAGCGAACCTGCATAGATCCGGTACTCACCGTCTACCCGGGTGGCGAACTGCATTGACGTTCCTTTGCAACACACACGGCCCCTGGCGAGGCGGGAGGCAAGGCAATCAAGACCTTGCAACACTTTGCTAGCGATGGTGGGCACAGCCCGTGTGACCGTCTGTGCGGTGGCGCGCATAGCGCACCGGGGTCGGTTCATTCCCGGCGCTGTCCGCGTGTTGCCCGTGTCAATCGCAACCCGCCAAGATGCACGTCGCTGAGAGGCCCTTCTGCCTGCTCGCGAACAGTGATGGCGCAGTGAAGCCTCGTGGCCTCACTTCACCGCAGATGTGCCAGGGTGTGTGCGGCGATCACCGATTCCTCGTCGGTGGCCACGACGGCGAGCTGTACCTTGCTGGTCGGCGCGTGGATCAGTTCAAGGTCGATGCTGTTTGCGCCGTCGTCGAGCACGGCGCCCAACCAGGCACACCCAGCGACGACGCGGGCGCGAACGGGCGCCGCGTGCTCGCCGATGCCAGCGGTGAACACCAATGCATCGAGCCCCCCCAAGGCCGCGGTCATGGCGCCGATGTCACACACTGCGCGGTAGACGAACAGATCGATCGCCTGCACCGCGCGCGGGTCGGAGCTTGCCAGCAACACGGCCATGTCGCCACTGAGGCCGGAGACACCGAGCAGACCCGACTGCTCGTACAGGAGGTCGCTGACCTGCTGCGCCGTCATGCCCCGCTGCAGCAGGTGCAGCACAACGCCCGCATCGAGCGTGCCGCAGCGCGTGCCCATCACCAGGCCGTCGAGCACTGAGAAGCCCATCGTCGACGCAACGCTTTTGCCGCCGTGGATCGCGCACAGGCTCGCGCCGTGGCCGAGGTGCGCGACGATGACCTTGCCGTGCCCCGTCGCCGCGCCCGACCGGTCTCCCAACACAGCAGGCAACTGACTGGCGACCGATTCGAACGACAAGCCGTGAAACCCGTAACGCTGCACGCCCGCGTCGGTGATGGCACGAGGCAAGGCAAAAGCTTGCGCGACAGCAGGTTGCGTGCGGTGGAACGCCGTGTCGAAGCAGGCGACCTGCATCACACCGGGCCACCGCAGGGCAGCGGCGCGAACAGGGGCGAGGTTGTGTGGTTGGTGCAGTGGTGCCCACGGCACCAACGCGGTCAGCTCGCGCAGCACCGCGTCGGTGACCCGCACCGGCGACGAGTACCCCATCCCACCATGCACCACGCGGTGCCCAATGGCCACAGGCGCACGCGCGTCCGGGAGCGCATCGAGCCAGTCGAAGACGCGGGTCAGCGCAGCCTCGTGGTCGAAGTTGACACCGGCTGTCGGCTGTTGCGACTGTTCGAGCAGCTGGCCGTCGGCATCCTCGATCTGCCATGTGTCTGCGTCAGCGACTCGCGCGACATGCCCCGTCCAGATCGGGCGCAGGCCAGCCGGGGAGCTGCTGACACCGTACAGCGCGAATTTGATGCTCGATGAGCCCGCATTCACGACCAGCAGCGTGTCGGCAGCGGCGATCGCAGTCATCGGTGTGGCGACCATGGCATCGGTGACTGCCCGCGCACCCATCGCTGCAAGGCGATCTCGGTGCGGACGGTGTGCTGGCCGGTCAGCGACCACGCCGTGTCGCCGTGGCGGATCAGGCACAGATGCAAAGGTGTCATCACTGCGTTGCGCCCCATGTCCAATCGAGTATTTCGGGCAAGTCCATGCCGTGCTCGTTGATGTGGCGCTTGTGCTCGACCCGCTTGTCGCGCATCGACTGCCTCAGGTACGCACCCGGGCCTCCAAGAGATGGAAGTTGGTCAATCACGAGTTCGACCAGATGAAAGCGGTCGAGCTGGTTTTGCACCCTCATATCGAAAGCCGTGGTGATCGTGCCTTCTTCCTGGTAGCCGCGCACGTGCAGGTTGCGGTTGCTGCGGCGGTAGGTCAGCCGCTGCACCAGGCCGGGGTAGCCATGGAAGGCGAAGACGATCGGTCGGCTCGTCGTGAACAGCGCGTCGTAATCGGGGTCGGTCAGTCCGTGCGGGTGTTCCGACCTCGGCTGCAGGCGCATCAGATCGACGACGTTGACGACGCGAATCTTCACCGAAGGCAGGTGCTCGCGCAGGATGCTGACCGCCGCCAGGATTTCCAGCGTCGGCGTGTCGCCGCAGCAGGCCATCACCACATCGGGCTCTGCCGCGTCCTGGTCGTTGCTGGCCCAGGGCCAGATGCCGATGCCTTGCGTGCAGTGGCGCACCGCTGCGTCCATAGAGAGCCACTGCGGCATCGCGTGCTTGCCGGCCACCACGACGTTGACGTAATGGCGGCTGCGCAGGCAGTGATCGACCACCGACAGCAAACAGTTCGCGTCCGGCGGCAGGTACACCCGCACGATGTCGGCCTTCTTGTTGATCACATGGTCGAGGAAGCCCGGGTCCTGGTGGGTAAAGCCGTTGTGGTCTTGCTGCCAGACGTGCGAGGCGAGCAGGTAGTTCAGCGACGCGATCGGCCGCCGCCACGGCAATTCAGCGGTCACCTTCAGCCACTTGGCATGCTGGTTGAACATCGAGTCGACGATGTGGATGAAGGCCTCGTAGCAGTTGAACAGGCCGTGCCGCCCGGTCAGCAGATAGCCTTCGAGCCAGCCTTCGCACTGGTGCTCACTCAGCATCGAGTCGAGCACCATGCCGCCGGGGGCCAGGTGCTCGTCGTTGGCCAGCGTGGCGGCATCCCATTGGCGGTCGGTGACTTCGAACACTGCGCCGAGCTTGTTCGACAGCGTCTCGTCGGGGCCGAAGATGCGGAAATTGCGCTGCGGTTGATTGAGCTGAATCACGTCGCGCAAAAAGGTGCCAAGCACCAGCGTGTCGTGCGCGACGACAGCACCGGGTGCGGGCACGTCGACGGCATAGGCCTGGAACTCGGGCAGGCGCAGATCGCGCAGCAACACGCCGCCGTTGGCGTGCGGGTTGGCTCCCATGCGACGCTCGCCTTGCGGTGCCAGCGCCGCCAGTTCGGGCCGCAGCCGGCCGGTCTCATCGAACAACTCGTCGGGCCGGTAGCTGCGCATCCAGCGTTCGAGTTCGGCGACGTTCTCGGGGTGCTTCGCGTCCACCAGCAAGGGCACCTGGTGCGAGCGGAAGGTGCCTTCGTTGGGCACGCCACCCACCTGCTTCGGGCCGGTCCAGCCTTTCGGCGAGCGCAGCACGATCATCGGCCAGCGCGGTCGCTTGGCATCGTTCCATTCGCGGGCGTGCTGCTGCAACTGACGGATGTTTTCGATCGCTTGGTCGAGCACGAACGCCATGCGCTGGTGCATGGCGGGCGGGTCGTCGCCTTCGACGAACCAGGGGTGCCATCCGCAGCCGCGCAGGTACTGCTCCAATTCCTCGGGCTCGATGCGCGCCAGGATCGTCGGGTTGCTGATCTTGTAGCCGTTCAGGTGCAGGATCGGCAGCACCGCACCGTCGGTGATGGCATTCAGCATCTTGTTCGAGTGCCAGGCGGTGGCCAGCGGGCCGGTCTCGGCCTCGCCGTCGCCGATCACGCAGGCGGCGATCAGCGTCGGGTTGTCGAATACCGCGCCGAAGGCGTGGCTGAGCGAATAGCCCAGTTCACCGCCTTCGTGGATCGAGCCCGGCGTGCTGGGTGCCACATGGCTGGAAATGCCGCCGGGGAAGGAGAACTGCTTGAACAGCTTCTTCATGCCCGCAGCGTCTTGGTTGATCGCCGGGTAGACCTCGCTGTAGGTGCCTTCGAGGTAGGTGTTGCCGACCAGCGCCTGCCCGCCATGGCCCGGCCCGGCGAGGTAGATCATGTTCAGGTCGTGCTGCTTGATGACCCGGTTCAGATGCGCATAGATGAAGTTCTGCCCCGGCACCGTGCCCCAATGCCCGACCAGCAGCGGCTTCACATGGGCCAGCGTCAGCGGCTCGCTTAGCAGCGGGTTGTCGCAGAGGTAGAGCTGCCCGACCGACAGGTAGTTGGCGGCGCGCCAGTAGGCGTCGATCTTGTCGAGCGCATCGGGGGCCAGGGTGTCTGCGCTCATGCGTCGGGTTCGCCGTCAGTGCGATACGAACGAGCAGCGGTCGGTCGGCTGCAGCAGGTCGCGGGTCATGCCGCCCAATGCCCATTCGCGCAAGCGGCCGTGGCCGTAGGCACCGGCCACGATCACGTCGGCGCGCCGGTCGTGCGCGATGGCAAGCAGCGCCTGCGCGTTGTGATCGCTCGATGCCGAGGCCTGCGCCGTCGCTTGCACGCCATGCCGTTGCAGCCAACGGGCCACGTCTTCCACCCGCGCACGGGCCTCGGCCAACAGGGGGTTCGCCGCAATCTCGACCACGCACACCTCGCTGGCCAGCCGCAGCAACGGCAGTGCATCGAGCACCGCACGCCGCGCTTCGCGGGCGTCTTTCCAGGCGACGAGCACGCGGTCGAGCGTCAGCGTTCGCACGGCGTTCGGCACGATCAGCACCGGCCTGCCGGCGTGCATCACCAGGTCGCCGAGGTTCAACGCGCGCGACGCGTCGAACAGATCGCCCGACGCCGCGCTGGTGAGGATCACATCGGCGCTGCGCGCCTCGCGCGCCAGGTAGTCAGACAGCGACGCATACCGCAGCGTCGAGCGCCATTCGAGCGAGGTGACGCGGGTTTGAAGCGCGCCGCGACACTCCGCTTCGGCCTTTTGCATCTCGCGCGCCATCGACAAGCGATCCTGCTCGATCAACTCGGCCGAGAGGTAGCCTTCGCCGTAGATCATCGGCATCGGTTGACACGCCGCAATGCCGATCACTGCCGCCTGCCAGCGATCCGCCAGCTCGCCTGCAATCTGCAACAGCCCGGCGTTCGAACGGCCGAGCCCGAGATGCACCATGAGGGTCGGCGCGTTCACCATGAGATGCCGGCGACATCGTTGGCCACGGCCTGGCCGGGGATGGTTGACATGGCGCGTTCCTCCAGGGAGGCGGAAGGCCTTGCGCCTACCGACACCACACCATGCCTTGCGCTGCAACCAGCGTCTGTGCGTTGACGCACCCAGCCGCGCAGCCGGTCGGGGCACGCCCCGACCGGCTCGACTGTCTGCTACCGAACAGTGACTGTGCAGCGTCGCGCCTAAGGTGCTGTCTATGCGCAGCTTTTGCGACGCCAAAGCAGACCACCATGCTCAACGCCCTGAGTCACCTCACCCACTCGAAGATCGCTGCCACCAACGGCGATATCGGTCATGTCACCGACGCCTATTTCGACGACGACGCGTGGGTGGTTCGCTACCTCGTCGTCGACACGGGTGATTGGCTGCCGGGGCGCGAGGTGTTGATCTCGCCATATGCGGTGACGCAGCCGCTTGGCCGCAACAAACACATCGCCATCAACCTGACGCGGCAGCAGGTCAGCGACAGCCCAGCCATCGACACGCACCGCCCAGTGTCGCGCCAGCACGAGCGCGACTACATGGACTACTACGCCTATCCGCCGTACTGGGAGGGCGGCAGTCTGTGGGCCTTCGGCGCGCTTCCGCTGATGCCGATGCCAATGCCGTTGTCGACGCGCCTCGAAACCGAATCCGAATGCGCAGCGCGCGATGCCGACGCGGCGGTAGAAGACAGCCATTTGCGCAGCAGCACGGCCGTCACTGGCCACGACATCCAGGCCAGCGACGACAGCATCGGCCATGTCGAGGACTTCATTTTCGACGACGAAAGCTGGGCCATCCGCTACCTGGTGGTCGACACCCGCAACTGGTGGCCGGGCAGCAAGCGGGTGCTGCTGGCGACGCATTGGATCGACCGCATCGACTGGGCCGACAAGACGGTGTTCACCTCGCTGACGCGCGAGCAGGTGAAAAACAGCCCGACCTACCAGGAGGGCGCGCTCATCAGTCGTGACGACGAGGCCCAACTCCACCGGGCGCATGGCCGACAGGGGTACTGGGAATGAGCCGGGCTTACGGCAAGGAGCGCGTGGGGATGGCGTCGGCTGGCGCAATCTTGGCCAGCAGCGCGTCGCCATGAGGCACCGCCGCTGCCACTTTCGGATGACTGTGGCGCATTGATCCGAAGGTTTGTGCGTACACCCAAGTGAACTCGGCACCGAGCAGAAAGATTTGCGCCGAGTAGTACACCCAGACCAGCACAATGATGATCGAGCCGGCCGCACCGAACCCCGACGCCACGCCGGTTTTCCCGATGTACAGGCCGATCATCGTCTTGCCGATGGTGAACAGCAGTGCGGTCGCCACGGCGCCCATCCACACGTCGTGCCACTGCACCTTCACACGCGGCATCCATTTGTAGATCATGGCGAAAATGAGGGTGGTCAGGATGAGCCCCACAACGCCGTTGATCACCTGCAGCAGCACTTCCCAGCTGCCGAAGAAGCCGCCCCACCAGCGCCCCAACGCCGCGACCACCGCGCCAAGTACCAGCGACACCATCAGCAAGAAGGCCATGCCGAGGATCATGCCGAAGGACAGCAGTCTCGAATGCAGAAGCTTCCACAGCCCGCCGGATTTGTTGCGCAGCGGTGCGCGCCAGATGCGGTCGAGCGCGTCTTGAAGCTCACCGAAAACCGACGTCGCGCCGATCAACAGCACGGCCAAGCCGATGACGGTGGCCGCCATGCTTTCCGACGGTTTGCTGACACTGGCCAGCAGTCCCTCGACGGCCTTCGCGGCGTCGTCGCCCATCAGCCCGCGCAGTTGACCGAAGATTTCTCCGTGCGCCGCCTCAGATCCGAAAATCATGCCGGCAATGGAGATGACGATGAGCAGCAGCGGGGCCATCGAGAACACCGTGTAATAGGCCAGCGCAGCCCCCATGCTGGGAGCGTAATCGTCGAGCCAGGACGACGCTGCGATCTTGACGAGGCCCCACACCTCCTTGATGGAAGACCGCCGCTCCATGTTTACCGGCGCGTCCGCTTCTTCGCGGCAGGTTTGGTGGCACTCATCCAGGGGTTTCTCATTTGACATCCTTCGCGGCCGAGACCGCCGTGCCGATCTATTCTGGTCGTGACTTCCAGCCATGCAGCCTGGAGACGGCCACCTCCGAACGTGGTCGGTGTCCTACGAACGATGAGGGCGGTGCGGCTTGCCGAAGGCCGAGCTGTGACAACCACACCGCCGCCACGCTTCCTGCCATCCAGCACAGGGCCACGCCCAGGGTCTGCTGGTCATCGAGCCGGTAGGCGTTGCACACGCGGGTGCTCGGGTCTTGGTACAGCGTGCCGACCACCGCCATCATCGGCAGCACATTGCCGAGAAAGAACGCCTGCACGACGACACCGGCACGCTGCCACGACCTCCGCAGTGCCGCGCCGCTCGCCACCAACGCCAGCAGTTTCAGCCCTTCGATGCGCGCATCGACCAGCGCCAGATCGAGCACGCGCGGCACCATCAGCAGCGCCATCGCCAGCGCGAAGGCCAGCAGCCCGGCAATGCCGAGCTCGTTGCAGCGGTGGTTTGATTCGCCTGCGGGCCAGGCCGCCAGCAGCGCACCGGCCAGCAGCAATCCGCTGTATTGCACCAGCATGTGCGCCGTCATGCTGGATTCGGTGGCGTGCCGAATCGGAGGCAGCACCAGCAGCACCAGCAACATGGCCCCTGACCATCGCTGCCACGCACCAGCGGCCGATCTGACCCGGTGTGGCAGCCTCATGTGGCGGGTCCTCGCCACAGCAGCGAACGGGCGTAAGTCAAAGCGGCTTCGGGCGCGTCAGCGTCGAAAATGCGCACCAGTCGGCCCTGCTGATCGATCACCAACAGCCCGGCGTTGTGTGCGTAGCCGCCCTGCCCATCGGCGATCACCGTCACCTGAAACGCACCGAGCAGGCCCTGCAGTTGCAGCGCATCGGGCACAGTGGCGACACGCCACAACCGGGAATCGGCACGCCATTGCGCGGCGTAGGTCGCCAGTTGCGCAGCCCCGTCGTGCGCTGGGTCGAAGCTGATCGACAGCAGCCGGACATCTTCCGCCGCCGTGGCCGTGAGGGCCCGCTGCAACTGCTGGAAGCTGCTGCCCAGCGTCAGGCAGACGCTGGGGCAGCGGGTGTAGACGAAATCGACCAGGGTGACGTGGCCATCGCCCGACAACACCTTGGGCAGGCTGCGGCCGCTCAGCCCCGGCCCGGCCAGCACCGCGAACGGCGCAGGCACCGGCCGCTCGATCACCGCAAGGCGGCGCGCGCCTTCAGCAGTCCAAACCTCAAAGCCTTCCGTCAACAAGGAAGC
>JANMXL010000162.1:0-4545 GCA_031380885.1 Burkholderiales bacterium
GCGGCCACCGCGCTGATGTCGGACGACCATCACCCTGCCACCCCCGCCAGCCTGACGTTGAGGGCCGGGCCGATCGATTGCCGCATCAGCCCGACGTCGGTCAACCAGCTCGCGGTCACCAAGCCGATCGAATGGTTCGAAGCCAACCTGATCGGCCGCGTGCCGATGCGCTACCCCGGTGGCGGGCGGCGCGTCTACCCTGGATTCGTGCAGCTGACTGCCTTCATGAGCATGAACAAGGACAGGCACGTCAACTCGTTCAAGGAGCTGTACCAGCTGCTGCAGAAGCAGGAAGCAGAAGGGCTGCAAAAAGCCGATGCCACCCGCAGCTTCTACGAAGAGTACTTCGCGGTGGCCGACCTGCCGGCCGAGTTCTATCTGGAAACGGTGAAGTCCGTGTTTCAGGAGTACGCGCTGCCCAAGGGTGAGCTGATGTACAAGGACCGCGTCGTCAAGCCTTCAGCCATCCGCCGCACCGCGCTGTTGACGGTCGAAGGCGAGCGCGATGACATCTGTGCCGTTGGCCAGACGCTGGCGGCGCACGATCTGTGCACCGGCCTGCGCGACTACCTGAAGACCCACTATGTGCAGCCGGGCGTCGGCCACTACGGTGTGTTCAGCGGCCGGCGCTGGAACAACACCATCTACCCGATGGTGCGCGAGTCGATCTACACCGCGCAGGCGTCGCTTTGATCGCGCTCTGATCGATTTGCTTGGGGGGCTTGGTTGGGCGCGGCGCTGCCGAGGACGTGGGGTGACCGGCTCCGCTCATGTCCCCCAGGCCGGGTCATCTCTCAAACGCTTCGGGCAAGACCGATCCGGCCTTCCTCCTTGACTTCGCTGCGCCGGTCACCCCACGCCCCCGACAGCCGGCAGTGTGGTTGCACACCAAGAATTCAATCCCCGACCGCTTCGGTGTTGGCAGCAGCGCTGCGGTGGGCCGCTGTGTGGAGTGAAGTCAAGGAGGAGGGCCGGCGGGACTTGAGCCGAAGCGAATGGCTGGTGAACCGGCCCGGAGGACATGAACGCAACACAGCGGCCCGCCGCAGCGCTCATGCACTGATCTCAGTTGCCTTGATCCCACGGAACGCGACTGATCAGCGCTCCGCGGCAGTCCCCGCAATCGCCGCGCTGGCGACATGCACATCGCCGCACTGCGCGCGATGGCGCAAGGCGTGATCCATCAGCACCAGGGCCAGCATCGCCTCGGCGATCGGGGTCGCCCGGATGCCGACACAAGGGTCGTGGCGGCCGAAGGTTTCCACCGTCGCTGGCTGGCCATCGAGGTCGATCGACTGCCGCGGGCTGCGGATCGAGCTGGTCGGCTTGATCGCGATCGACACGGTGATGTCCTGCCCGGTCGAGATGCCGCCCAGCACGCCGCCAGAGTTGTTGCCGCGAAACCCCGCGGGCGTCAGCTCGTCGCCGTGCGTCGTGCCGCGCTGGCTCACGCTGGCGAAGCCGCCGCCGATCTCGACGCCCTTGACCGCATTGATGCCCATCATCGCGTGGGCGATGTCCGCGTCGAGCTTGTCGAACAGAGGCTCGCCCCAGCCCACCGGCACGCCGCGTGCGGCCACCTCGATGCGCGCGCCGCACGAGTCACCGGCTTGGCGCAGTTCGTCCATGTACGCCTCCAGCCGTGCGATGTCGCTGACATTGGCGGCGAAGAACGGGTTGTTCGGCACGTGTTCGAGCGATTCGAACGGGATCGCGATGTCCCCCAACTCCGACATGTGGCCGCTGAAGCTCACGCCGTGGTGCTCGTGCAGCCATTTCTTCGCCACGGCACCAGCGCCGACCATCGGCGCCGTCAGCCGCGCCGAACTGCGGCCGCCGCCGCGCGGGTCGCGCAGACCGTACTTGTGCCAGTAGGTGTAGTCGGCGTGACCGGGGCGGAAGGTCTGCAGGATGTTGCCGTAGTCCTTGCTGCGCTGGTCGGTGTTGCGAATCAGCAGGCAGATCGGCGTGCCTGTGGTTTTGCCTTCATACACGCCGGACAGGATCTCCACCGCATCGGGCTCGTTGCGCTGCGTGACGTGGCGGCTGGTGCCGGGTCGGCGGCGATCGAGCTGGGGCTGGATGTCGGCTTCACTGAGCACCATGCCCGGCGGGCAGCCATCGATCACGCACCCAATGGCGGGCCCGTGCGACTCGCCGAAGTTGGTGACGCAGAACAGGTGACCGAGGGTGCTGCCGGACATGGCGACGGGCTTTCGAGATGCAGGGTGGCGGGACAAGCTTCACGCAGCGTTGCAGCGTCAGGCAGACCACCGAGCATAGCAATCCGGCTGACCACACTGACCCGACTGCGACAGCGCACCACGCGAACATATCGAACCGGTGCGCCATCGCGGTGCATCGGTGGCAGGGCACACGCCCCGCCCGCAGCAATATCAGCCGTTGGACTGGCTGGAAGCTTCGTCTTGCTGCACGCTGCCGTCAGCCGGCCAGTCGCGGATGTAGGCCTTCAGCATGCGATTCTCGAAATCCTGCGAATCGACCACCGCCTTGGCCACGTCGTAGAACGAGATCACGCCCATTAGCGTGCGCTGCGTCATCACGGGCATGTAGCGGGCATGGTGGCCGAGCATCATGCGGCGCACTTCGTCCATCTCGGTGTCGGGCGTGCAGGTCAGCGGACTGTCGTCCATCACGGAGTGCACGATCAGCGAGCCGACCGCGCCACCATTGCGCACGATGGCCTGGATCACCTCGCGAAAAGTCAACATGCCGACGAGTTCGCCGTGATCCATCACGACCAGGGAACCGATGTCCTTCTCCGCCATCGTCTGCAGGGCTTGCGACAGCGGCGTGTCGGAACTCACGGTGTACAGCGTGCTGCCCTTGGCACTCAGGATGTGGGTGACCTTCATCGGAGCCTCCTCGACGCAAGCAAAGTGACTCAATATAGACCCAAACTGCGCCGGGCGACATTGTCGAAAGCGCCTGAGCCGGGGCTGCTCGCCGCCAGGGCAAACGCATGATCAGGTTGCGATCAGGTCGCGCAGCATCAACCGGTCGAAGTTGGCCCGCTGCCAGAACGCGGCCAGTTGCGGCGACGGATCGAGCAAGGTGTTGGCAAGCAGCGTGCGCGCGGCGGTGGAATCTGGGTCACACAGCAGCACATGCCGCGAGCCGCCGGGCTCGTCGAGGCGGCCGACCCAGTCGATGGCGACCAGCTGATGCAGCACCGGTTCGACCTGCAGCGGATCGGTGTTCAGCGCCTGCGCGATCTGCTGCGCCGACAGCCCATGCCCACCGGCCTGTCGCGCCTGCGCCAGGCTGCGCAGCACCGCGACCGTCAGTTCGAAGCGGTAACCCGGCACATGGCCACGCTGCACCACGCGGGTCTGCAGCGTAGGCGCGTAGGCGGCGATGACCGCGCCGAGCAGTACGATGACCCATCCCAGGTAGATCCAGATCAGAAAGATCGGCACGGTCGCAAAGGCGCCGTAGATGGTGGAGTAGGTCGGCACCTGCTGCAGGTACCAGCCCAAGGCCTGCTTGGCCAGCTCGAAGCCGATCGCCACGAACACGCCGCCCGCCAACGCATGGCGCCACTGCACCCGGGTGTTCGGCACGTAATAGAACAGCGCCGCCATGCCGAGTGTCTGCAGGGCGAACTCCACCGCCTGCAACAGCAGGCCGACGCCGCCAGGGAGCCCGCCGACGATGCCGCGTGATGCCGAAATCGCATACGACGTACCGCTCAGGCTGACCCCCAGCAGCAAGGGCCCGAGCGTTGCCGCGGCCCAGTACACCAGCACCCGCTGCGCCATCGGCCGCGAGGCGCGCACCCGCCAGATGGCGTTCAGCGTGCGATCGATGGTCAACATCAGCGCGATGGCGGTCACCACCAGCACGATCAGGCCGACGGTGCCCAGCCGCTTGGCCTTGCCGGCGAATTGCGTCAGTGCGCCCAGCACCGGCCGGGCGATACCGTCGGGCACCAGCGCCTGCAGGAAATACTTTTCCAGCGAACCCTGGAAGTTGGAGAACATCGGAAACGCCGAGAACACCGCCAGCATCACGGTGAACAGCGGCACCACCGAAATCAGCGTGGTGAAAGTGAGGCTGCCCGCGGTCAGGCCAAGGCGGTCTTCGCGAAAGCGCTGGCGCAGCGTGTGGACGGTGTCCAACCACGGCCAGGTCTGCAGCGTCACCAACCAGAGTGCCGCCTGCTGGCGCCAAGTCTCGCTGACCGTGGCCTTGTGCGTCGGGGGAGACTCCATCGCTGGCTATGATGCCATCGATGAGTCTTTCTACCACCCCAACCCTGCCCTCCGACATCGATGCGCCCGCATCGTCGCTGCCCCCCGTCGTCGCGTGGAGCCGCGCCCTCGCGGTGGGCAGCCTGCTCGGCCTGATCGTGCTGGGCCTCGCTTGGGAGCTGGTGCTGGCGCCGACCGGCAACCGCACGCTGGCGCTGAAGGTGCTGCCGCTGGCGGTGCCGCTGGTCGGCCTGCTGAAGAACCGCATGTACACCTACCGCTGGGTCAGCCTGATGATCTGGCTGTACTTCATCGAAGGCGTGATCCGAGC
>JANMXL010000172.1:0-5651 GCA_031380885.1 Burkholderiales bacterium
GTCCGCTGCTGGCCGGCTCGGCGGCTGCGCTGTTGCTGGTGCAACTGCTCAAGCGCAAGGCCGCGCGGCGACGGAGCACACGATCGGGACACGCTGAGCAACACCATCGAATCAGGTCGTGTTTCAGTTGTCATAGTCGAGCGTCCCGTTCGAAACAACAGCGTGCGTGGGGCCCCGGACACTGGCCACATGGCGAATTTGTTTTGCCAGCAGACGTTTAGGAGAAGCCCACCAGGGATACAGATTCACCGTCAGCCCACCCGCAGCGTCCAACACCGGCCGCGCCGAGCGCGCCCTGGTTAACCCATTCGGTCAGCTAAAGCACGACAACCGTCGTCCCCACATTCCAACTTACCCCTCGAAAGCACCGCCATGACCGCATCCACCTTCCTGCCCCACCGCACTGCCATCGCCATGGCCACCGCCGCCGTCCTCGGCTTTGGCGCGGCAGGCACCTACCGCATGGTCCACGCCGAAAACACGCCCAGCGTGCAGGCGCCGGTCGCCTCGGCAGCCACCCCGACGCCGGCCGGCCTGCCCGATCTGGCCAGCATTGCCAAGCGCTACGGCTCGGCCGTGGTCAACATCAGCGTCAGCGGCACCCGCAAGGTGGCGATGAATGGCGCTGAAGACGACAGCGATGACAACAGTGCCGACGACAGCTCTAGCGCGTCCGGCAACACCGCGCCACCGAACGGCGCGTACCAGGATTTCCTGCGCCGCTTCCAGCAGCAGTTCGGCGGCTTGCCACCCGGCATGGCGCCGGGCACCCGGGTGCCGATGCGTGGCGAGGGCTCCGGCTTCATCGTGCAGTCTGACGGCGTGATCCTGACCAACGCCCACGTGGTGCGCGGCGCGCAGGAAGTGATGGTCAAGCTGACCGACCGCCGCGAGTTCCGCGCCAAGGTGTTGGGCGCCGATCCGAAGACCGACATCGCAGTGCTGAAGATCGACGCGAAGGACCTGCCAACGGTGGTGTTCGCGCCGGCCAAACAACAGCCGCAGGTCGGTGAATGGGTGCTGGCGATCGGCTCGCCGTTCGGCTTCGAGAACACCGTCACCGCCGGTGTCGTCAGCGCGGTCGGCCGTTCGCTGCACGACGACAGCGCGGTGCCGTTCATCCAGACCGATGTGGCGGTGAACCCCGGCAACTCCGGTGGCCCGCTGTTCAACACGCGCGGCGAAGTGATCGGCATCAACTCGCAGATCTATTCGCGCTCCGGTGGCTACCAGGGCCTGTCGTTTGCGATACCCGTCGAGGTGGCACAGCACATCGAACGCCAGGTGCTCGACACCGGCCGGGTGCGCCACGCACGGCTGGGTGTCACGGTGCAGCAGGTGAACCAGACGCTGGCCGAGTCGTTCAAGCTGCCGAAGCCGCAAGGCGCGCTGGTCGCCAATGTCGATCCGAACAGCCCCGCTGGGAAGGCGGGCATTGAATCGGGTGACGTGGTGATGGCGGTCAACGGCACGCCGATCGTCGACTCGGTCGATCTGCCCGCGATGGTGGGCCTGGCGCTGCCCGGCGACAAGCTGAGCCTCCAGCTGTGGCGCCAGGGCGCGCAGCGCACGGTGAACGCGACGCTGGCCGATGCGAAACCTGACGCCACGGTCGCCAAGGCGGAATCCGAGGCGACCGCGCCGCGCGGCCGCCTCGGCTTGGCGCTGCGCCCGCTGCAACCCGAGGAAAAGCGTGAGTCGGGCCTCGCCAGCGGCCTGGTGATCGAAGGGGTCACCGGCGCCAGCGAGCGTGCAGGGATCCAGCCAGGCGACGTGTTGCTGGCCGTGAACGGCAAGGCCGTCGGCAGCGTCAACGAGGCCCGCGAGGCGGCTGCGAAGTCGGAGAAGTCGGCAGCGTTGCTGGTGCAGCGCGGCGAGATCAAGATCTACGTGCCGGTGCGGCTGGGTTGAGGCTGGGCGCGCGTCGAAGGGCGCGCGCCACCCGCCATCAGTACAAGGTCTCGACGTCGCTGACCAATTGATACCCTGCCCCGCGCTCGGTGACGATCATCACCGGGCGCGCCGGGTCGGGCTCGATCTTGCGGCGCAAACGCAGGATCTGCACGTCGATCGTGCGGTCATAAACCTCGGCTTCGTGCAGGCGCGACATCGACAGCAGTCGGTCCCGCGACAGCACCCGACGCGGTGCGCCGCACAGCGCGGTCAGCAGGCTGAATTCACCGTTCGACAACTCAATCACCACGCCCGCAGGCGAGGTCAGACGCCGTGTGCGCAGGTTCAGCTCCCAGCCCGAAAAACGAAACGCGCGCCGGGTGTTGTCGCGCTCGGGCAGTGTGGCTTGCACCTGATATCGCCGCAGCACCGCGCGCACCCGGGCCAGCAGCTCGCGCGGGCTGAAGGGTTTGGTCACGTAGTCGTCGGCGCCGAGTTCGAGGCCCATCACCCGGTCGGCCTCTTCGTTGCGGCCGGTCAGCAGCACGATCGGCACGGTGGCGCGCTCACGCAGCCGCCGCGCGAGCTGCATGCCATCTTCACCGGGCAGCTTCAGGTCCAGCAGCACCAGGTCGATTGCCTCGCTGTCGATCAGCGCAAACAGATCGCTGCCCGAGGCGCCGACGCTGACGCGCATCTCATTGTCGACCAGGTACTCGCGGACCAGATCGCGGATACTGGGATCGTCATCGATGACGAGAATGTGCGGAGCCGTGTGGGAGGTCATGAATTCGGCGTTGTGCCGCTTCGAGAATGCAACGCGAACGATCGTAGCGCGGCAGCGCCAGTTCACGCCTCCACCCTGCCGACGAGCCGCGATGCCGCTGGTCTGTGTCGACCGCGATAGCCCGCTTGCCGATGACTGAGAGCCTTCCCCCTCGCCCCGCCCTGCCCCGCATCTGGCTCGTCGCCGGGCTGGCCGCGCTGTCGTTGATCACCGTCACCGCGGCCAGCCTCTGGCACCTGCGCCACGAAGCGCTGACCAGCCAGGCACGCGAGCTGTCGGTGCTGTCCCTGGCGCTGGCCGACGAGCTCGACCGCGGCCTGCAAAGCGTCGAAATCGGCTTGCAGGCGGTGCGCCTGGAACTGCGCATCGGCGAGTTGCTGCCCGAGACCGACGAGTTCGCCGGCCAGCGCTACCCGCACGACCTGAAGCTGCCGCTGGCCAGCCAGTTGTGGGTGATCGACCGGCGCGGCAAGCTGCTTGCCGCATCGAGCCCGACAGCAGCGCCTCACCCCAGCAGCTTCTTGCCAGCCTTGTTGACGCTCAGCGACACCGACACCGCACTTAGTCGGCCGTTTCCGGGCACGACCGCGGGCCAGCCATCGGTCGCGCTGGCGGTGCGCTACAACGACCACGAAGGTGCACTCGGCGGGTGGCTGATCGCTGCGCTGCCGGTCGAGGCCTTGCGTGGCGCGTTCTCCAAGGCGGCACCGACTGCCGACGCGCGCATGGCGGTGTACCGCGCCGATGGCGTGCGGCTGGCGGGTTCACTGTCGCCCCTGCCCCGGCCCGACGTGGCCCAAGCGCTGCTGCTGCCCGGTGCCAGTCGCCAGCAAGATGCCCGCCTGCTGAGCGATGGCCTGGAGCGCCTCATCGCCGAGCGAGCGCTGCTGCGCGTTGGCCTGACGATGGTGCTGACCCGTGATGTCAAGACAGCACTGGAACCCTGGCGCGACGTGGCCTGGCTGGCATCGTCGGGGGTGATGCTGCTGCTGGCCGGGCTGGCGGCTGCAGCGCACCACATTGCGCGTGCCGAGCAACGACGGCAAGACTCGCAGGCGGCCTTGCAGGCCCAGCTGTCACGCACCAACAGGCTCGAATCGCTGGGCACGCTGGCAGGCGGCGTGGCCCACGATTTCAACAACGTGCTGGCCGCCGTGCTGGGCTATGCCGAGATGGCAAGGCAGGGCGCGGCCGATGACAGTCGACAGGCACGCCAGCTCGACCAGGTGCTGCGCGCCGCGCTGCGTGGAAAGGCGCTGGTGGAGCGCATCCTGTCGTTCAGCCGCAGCGGCGCGCGCAGTGCAACGGTGTTCGAGGTGCAGCCCATCATCGATGAAGTGCTGGGCCTGCTGGCCGCCTCACTGCGCCACGGCGTGGTGCTGGAGAGCCGCTTCGACGCGCCCGGCATGCGGCTGCGCGGCGATGCGACGCAGGTGTTCGAGGCGGTGATGAACCTGTGCACGAACGCCATGCAGGCGATGCCCGACGGCGGCACGTTGACGGTCTCCACCGTACGCCACCGAGTGAACCAGGTGCAAGCGGTGTCGCACGGCCAGCTCGAACCCGGCGACTACCTGGCCCTGAGCGTGGCCGACGAAGGCGCAGGCATTGCCGCCGACGTGATGGACCATTTGTTCGAGCCCTTCTTCACCACCCGCCGCGAGCACGCCGGCACCGGCCTGGGCCTGGCGGTGGTGCACGGCGTGGTGGCTGAATTCGGCGGCGCAATCGATGTGCAGAGCACGCCGGGAACACCAGGCGCCGGCGCGCGCTTCACGCTGTACCTGCCCGAATCGCACGATGCGCTGGCCCCTGAAGCCACAACGCCTGCCGACACACCAACCGGCCGCGGCCAGACGCTGATGATCCTCGACGACGAGCCGGCACTGGTCGAACTGGCCGAAGAACTGCTGGCCGAGCTCGGCTACGAACCCATCGGCTACACCGACCCGAAAGCCGCGCTGGAAGCCCTGCGCGGCGAGCCGGAACGCTACGACGCGCTGCTGACTGACGAGGTGATGCCCGCGCTGACCGGCACCCAGCTCACCGAAGCGCTGCGCGCCTTCGCGCCGCAGCTGCCGGTGCTGCTGGTCAGCGGCTACGGCGGCCCGCAACTGGCCTCCCGCGCCGCCGCCGTCGGCGTCACCCGCGTGCTGGCCAAGCCGCTGCAGCGCGGGGAGCTGGCGCAAGCGCTGGATCAGCTGTTGAGTCCGAATCGACAGACCCAATGAGAAACCGACCGCGATCACGCTCGGTATGATTTGATGAGCAAACTGATCGGAACGGAGTCGTCAATGTCCACCATCGAACGCTTGACCGTCACGATGCCTGCCGACATGGCGGCCGTGGTGAAAGCCGCTGTCGAAGGGGGTGGCTACACCTCCACCAGCGAGGTCGTGCGCGAAGCGTTGCGCGACTGGAAAGCCAAGCGTGCCATTCAGTCGCTGGAACTGGCCGCGCTGAAAACCGACATCGACAAAGGCTTGGCCGATGTGACGGCAGGTCGACTCGTGGACTTCGACGCCGAAGACATCGCCGAGCGCGGGAGAAAGCTGTTAGCCGCCCGCTTCGACTCCGTCTGACCGAAACCGCCGCGGCGGAACTCGGCGGGATTTGGGCCTACATCGCACGGGAAGCCTCTGCGGCCGTCGCGACACGCTTCGTCAAAGCGATAGAGAAAGAGTTTTGAACGCTCCAGAAGGCGCCGCTGATCGGGCCAAAGCGCGACACGCTTGCGCCGGGACTTCGCGTGACCTTCCACGGCGCGTACGCCATTTACTACCCACCAGGAACCGATGATCTGGTGATCGTTCGTGTGCTGCACGGGGCGCGTGATCTGAGAGTGATTTCTGAACAGAGCGGGTTCGTCTCGTAACGGATACTGACGATCAGAGTCGTTTCGCAGAAATTTTGAGTGACACGAACCATTAACAAATGCAGTGACCAACGATGAAGTCTCCCAGCAAAAGGA
>JANMXL010000262.1:0-10051 GCA_031380885.1 Burkholderiales bacterium
TCGACGATCACCGCGTTCATGCCGAAGGTCAGCGCGCCGTTCAGCCGCGCATCGGCGCGGTAGGCGGCCAGCGCGTCACCGACCGCATGGCCGGTCTCGGCGGTGCGCGGGTCGACATCGGGGATGCTGCAGCGCGCACACGGCTTGACCAGCTTCAGCCGCACCGGGCCGTCGGGCGTGTCGAAGTGAATTTCGTCGAGGTGGTCCTCACCATGTGCGTCGAGGCCGTCCAGCACCAGGTTCGGCCGGAAGCGCTGCATCGTCACGGGCGCCGCACCGCTGACGACGATCCGGCGGTTCAGCTCGTCGAGGCTGGCCTGCGAGGTGACCAGCAGCGGGTACTCGTCGGAGAACGCCGCCGCGGCCTCGATCTCGCCCGTCCATTGCGCGCTGGCGAGCCGCTTTTGCGCAGGGTCGAAACGCACCAGCCGCAGTGGTGCCCCCAGGAAGTCGCTGAACCACTGCGCGGTGGCCTCGCCCATGTCGCAGGCCGCGACCTCGTCGTTCCACACTGTGACCCGCACCGCGGCGCCGACCTCACCGAGCGGCACCGTCAAGGCCAGCATGCCCGGCGCGCGCAGCACCATGTCGAGTGCTTTCAATGTCGGCTGGATCAATGCCATCCGCGGCAGCTGGCGCTGCGTGACGAAGCGGCCCTGCGCATCGACCACCATCCAGGTGCGGTCGAATTCGAGGCCGGTCTCGATCAGCAGCGCGTCGCCGGGCGCAGTGCCGCCACAGCTCTTGATCGGGTGCACGCACAGCGCGGCGAGGCGCAGCTCGACATCGAACGCCGACCTGTCACTCACAGGCGCCGCTCACTTGAACAAACCCTTCAGCACGCCTTTCAGCGCGTCCTTCGGTTTTGTGGCTGGCGCAGAAGCTCCAGGGTCGGCCGGTTTCAGCCCCAGCTTTTCTTCGAGCCGGCTGCGCACCTCGTTTTTCAGGCCCTGCGTCACGGCACCAGCGACCACCGACGACCATTCGATCTTCCAGTCGAGTGCAGTGAACGGGCCGGTCAGCCGCACCGGCACCTGCAGGCCTTTCAGCGCGGCGAGGTCGGCCCCGTCCTGGCCCTTGGCGGTGCCGGTGACGGTGGCGCGCGCCACATAGTCGATGCGGCCCTGGCCGATGTCGATCGCACCTTCGCCGCCGAGGCGCAGGAACGGGCTTTTCACGTCCAGGTCCTTGTTGCGCGCGACCCCATCGGCGATCTGGAAGCTGGCACTCATCTCGCTGAAGTCAGTCTTCTCGGTCTCGCTGGCCTTCTGCACCGCGTCTTGTTGCACGCCGATCGCTGCCTTGGCCTGGCGCAGGCTCTTCGCGAGGTTGATGCCCTTGATCGCGCCGTCGCGCAGCTGCAGCGCCATCTGGCCCTGCAGCTTCGACTTCAGCGCGTTGACGCTGCGGCCGGTGGCCTCGATGTCCATCGTCACGCGGCCGGTGCCGTCCATCCAGTCTTTCGCGGCCACGTCCTTCAGCGCGCTGTTGATGTTGATGCCGTTGGCCGTGCCTTTGAAGCCGACCCGCCCGGTCGCGGCTTCGGCCAGTGCCGAGGCATCGATGCTGCCGCCCCAGACCTTGCCCTGCAGCGTCGTCACGCGCAGCAAGCCGCCGTTCAGCGTGGCGTCGATGCGCGCGGCGGCCACCTTGTAGCGCTGGACGGCGAAGCTCGCGGCCTGCAGGCTGAACTGCCCGTCAACGCTGCGCAGCGCGCTCAGGTCGACCGGGGTGTCGGGGGCCGCCTCGGCCGGTGGTGTCGATACGCCCGCTGCCGCGTCGGCCAGAAGCCGGTTCAGATCCAGCGTGTCGAAGCGCGCTTTCGCATTGACCTTGGGCACTGCGCGACCGAGCAGCGCGGTGCCGTCGGTGTTGAAGGCGCCACCGTTGATGTCGCCGGAAAGCGTCCACGCCGCGCGCTCGGCGGAGGCGCTTGCACTGCCCTTGGCGTCGATCTTCAAGGGCAGCAGGCCGGGGTTCTCGATCAGGCCTTGCAGCGTCAGCGCATCGAGTGCGATCGAGGCCGGTGTGGCCGCGCCGTTCTTGCCGCTGCTGGCGGCCTGCGCCTGCTTCAGCAGCAGGTTGGCCTTGATCGTCGCTGCCAGCTTGCGCTGCGCACCGGTGCTGGCGACCTTCGCTTCGAAGCCGGGCAGGCGCAGTGTGTCGAAGCTGCCGGTGGGCGCCGCGCTCTTGAACGCCACGTCCAGTGGCGCCGCGCCGCCGCGCTGCAGGCGGCCGCTGAACGCGCTGCCCTTGATCTGATCGCCGGTAGCGGCCAGTTCGGGCCAGTCGAGCGACAGGCTCAGGGGTTGCGCATCCTGTGCGCCTTTCAGCTGGAAGCTCAGCTTGGCGAGCGCGATGTCCTTGGCCGCCGGGTTGAAGGCGAAACGCTCGATGGCCAGCATGCTGTTGTCGATCTTCAAACCACCGACCGTCGCGGCCACATTCATCTGCACGCCCTGCGCGTCGATCGCCGCCGCGGCACCGTCCCAGCCAGCGTTGCCTTTCAGGCCGAGGCGGATTGCCCTGATGCCGACCGCGTCGCCGTTGAACGCGAGGCGGGTGTCGCGCAGCGTGACCGAGCCGGTGGCGAGATCCAGCTTCAGCTGGGTGTTGCCGCTCAGCTCGCCCTTGACGGCCGGTGCGGTCAGGTCCAGCTGCAGGTCGAAGGCGACTGGCGATTCGGCCTGGTCTTGCAGGCGGCCGGTGGTCAGCGACTTCAGCGACAGCGCGCCCGCCAGATGGGCCAGATCGTCCTTCACGTGCAGGCTCACGTTCTCCAGCGCGACGCTGTTCACATCGAGCCGCGGCGGCTTCTTGCTGCCGTTGCCGGCGTCCGGCGGCGTCTTGGCGTTGAGCAGGTCGTCGATGTTGCGCACGCCCTCGGCGTTGCGCAGGTAGACCGCCCGCACGCCACGCGCGGCCACCCGGCCGATCACCAGCTCGCGGTTGAGCAACGGCAGCACGTCGACCGCCAGCTCGGCGTGTTCGATCGCGGCGAACTCGTCAGGCTTGTTGGCTTCGCTCAGGCTGACGTCGGCCAGTGTGATTTCCAGCCGCGGGAACAGCGACAGCCCGATCGGCCCGTTGATCGCCAACGTGCGGTGGTGGTGCGTCTGCATCCAGTCGATGGCGACGCCCTTGTAGCGGTTGGCATCGAAGCCCATCACCAGCCAGGTGATCACGGCCACCAGCACCAGCAGCAGGCCCAGCACCCCGAGGGCGATACGGCGAATCCAGATCGACATGGTGAACAGGCCCTATGCCCCCTGAGAAGCGCGGATTGTGCCTGTGCACCCAGGTTGAAGACGCACCGGCTCCCTACAATCCGACCCGATGAAACCCTATGAGGTGCAGGTGCGCGGTGCCGGTCTGGTCGGCCCCGCGCTGGCCTTGTCGCTGGCGCGCATCGGCCTGCGCGTCGCGCTGGTGGCCGATGCCGCTGCGCCTGCGCGCGGGCCGGATGTGCGGGCGTTTGCGTTGAATGCCGCATCGGTCGCGCTGCTGCGAAGCCTGAAAGTGTGGGACGCACTGCCGACGCACGCGGCGACTGCGGTGCACGAGATGCGCGTCGAAGGCGACGCGCCGGGCGCAGCGCTCGAATTCTCGTCGTGGGAGCAGCGGGTCGGCGAGCTGGCCTGGATCGTCGATGCGGCGGTTCTCGAACGTGAACTGGCGGCGGCAGTGCGCTTTTCGCCGCATGTGACGGTGATTGCCAGCCCGCAGGCCGATGCCGCCGCCGCGCCGCTGACGGCGATCTGCGAAGGCAAGGCGTCGGCCAGCCGCGACGGGCACCGCGTGCCCCTCGATCGCCGGCCCTACGGCCATCGCGCGATCGCGGCGCGGCTGGTCAGCTCCAAGCCGCACGGCGGCACCGCGCGCCAGTGGTTCGGCGCGCCCGATGTGCTGGCGCTGCTGCCTTTCGACGCGCCGCAGCCGCAGTCGTCGTATGCCTTGGTGTGGTCGGTGCCCGATGCGCGGGCCGACGATTTGCTGGCAATGGACGCCACGGCGTTCAATGCGGCGCTGATGCAGGCCACCGGCGGTGCCGCAGGCGAGTTGCAACTGACCGGCGAGCGCTTGGCCTGGCCGCTGACCCGCGCGCAGGTGACAACCTGGTGCGGGCCCGGCTGGGTGCTGGTCGGCGACGCCGCCCATGTGGTGCACCCACTGGCTGGCCAGGGCCTGAACCTGGGGCTGGCCGACGTGGCGGCCTTGACCGCAGTGCTGTCGGCGCGCGAGCCGTGGCGCGAACTCGGCGACGAGAAACTGCTGCGCCGCTATGCCCGCGAGCGCCTGCTGCCGACGCGCGCCATGCTCGAAATCACCGACGGGCTGATGCACCTTTTCGCCCACCCGGCGCCGCTGGTGCGCGAACTCCGCAACCGCGGCCTGACGCTGGTCAACCGGCTGACGCCGATCAAGCGCTGGCTGACCGCTCAGGCGCTGGACTCCTGAGGCGGCGCCCCGGCGCCCCTGTGTTTCATTCGATCACCTGAAAGCACCCCCCATGGCTTTGTCATTCGTTAGAAACATCCCGCGTGCTACTGCTCGCACCCTGCTCAACACAGGTGCAGCAGCGCTGCTGATGGCGGTCGCCGCGACCACGCCGGCCCATGCCGGTGAGGCCGAGATCCGCAAGGCGCTCGGCGAGCGGCTGGCCGACCTGGGCAAGGTCGACGAAGTCACCAAGTCGCCGATTTCGGGCTTGTACGAAGTGCGCATCGGCGTCGAGATTTACTACACCGACGAGAACGGCAACTACCTGATCGAAGGCCAGTTGCTGGAAACCAAGACACGCACCAACCTGACCCAAGCGCGCGTCGCCAAACTGACCGCAATCGACTTCGCCAGCCTGCCGTTGAAAGACGCTGTCGTCTGGAAGCAGGGTGATGGCAGCCGCAAGCTGGTGGTGTTCGCCGACCCGAACTGCGGCTACTGCAAGAAGTTCGAGCGCGAAGCCCGGGCAGTCAAGGACATCACGATCTACACCTTCTTGTACCCAGTCCTCGGAGCGGATTCGGCGGACAAGTCGCGCAACATCTGGTGCGCCAAGGATCGCGGCAAGGTGTGGGCAGACTGGATGGTCGATGGCGCGCTCCCGCCGAAAGTCATGGGCGAATGCGATACCTCGGCACTGCAGCGCAATACGGCGCTCGGGCGCAAGCACAAGATCAACGGCACGCCGGCACTGGTGTTCGAAGACGGCAAACGCGTGCCTGGCGCGATGAAGCTCGACGACCTCGAGAAGCAACTGCTGGCCTCGGCGAAGAAGCCCGGTTGATTCCGCTGCTGCAAGACTTCTTCGACTTCGAGCCCACGCACGCCGAGGCGCTGCGTCGGCTCGATGCGGTGCATCCGGGCGAATATGCCCGCACCCGCAATGCGCTCGACGGCGCGGTCACCGGGCTGTCACCGTACTTCACCCACGGCGTGATCGGCATGCGCAGCGCGGTCGCCCGCGTGATGCAGAAACACCGGCTGGGGTACGACGACAAGCTGATGTTCGAATTCGCCTGGCGCGAGTTCTTCCACCATGTGTGGAGCCGCTGCGGCACTCAGGTGCTGGCCGACATGCGGCCCGCCGCGGTGTGGCCCGGTGCTTACGCAGCCGAGGTGCCGGCCGACCTGCGCGAAGGCCGCACCGGCGTACCGACGATCGACGCCGCGGTGCGCCAGCTGTATGCCACCGGCTATTTGCACAACCATGTGCGCATGTGGCTGGCCAGCTATGCGGTGCACCTGCGCAAGGTGCACTGGCGCGCCGGCGCCGACTGGCTGTATGGCCATTTGCTCGATGGCGACGTGCCGAGCAACCACCTGAGCTGGCAGTGGGTGGCGGGCACCTTCTCCAGCAAGCCCTATCTGTTCAACGCGGACAACGTCGCGAAGTACGCGCCGCGCGCGAATTTCAAAGCCTGGCTGGGCAAGGGCACGGTGATCGATCAGGGCTACGAGGCGCTGGACCGCATCGCGCGGCATGACGGCGATGTCGGGCCTGAGGCGGGCGTGCACGAAGGCGTGATCGAGCCTCCGCTGTGGGCTGCGCCGAACGCCGATTGGGTGGCCGAGTCGACACGGCCGCTGGTCGCCAGCGCGGTGCCGCGGCGGCGTGAAATCGAACTCGTCACGCCTTGGTCGATGGGCGAGCGTGAGGCCGGTGCGGGGTCGGGGGCTGGTGGGCCGTGGCGCCTGGGCGTGATCCACACGCCATCGCACGCATTGCTGCCGTGGAGTGAAGCGCGCTGGCGCTGGGTGCTGCGGCGCCTGGGGCAGGTCACCGATGCGGTGTTCGTCGGTGATCTGACCTCGTCCGTGCCGTGGAGGGCGGGTGCGCCGACCTGGCCCGGGCCAGGCATGGTCTCGGCCGAGCGGGCGCCGATGCCCGGCTACGACGCCGCGCTGGGCGCACTCGCCACCTTGCAACCCGCGCCCCGGCTTCTGCCGAACCCGGTGACGCTGTGCCGCTCGTTCAGCGTGTTCTACGAGGCGGTCAAGCGGCAATCTCGCTCGCTGCAAACGCAGTTGAACGGAGAGCTTTTTTGAGCGGTCGCACTTCGATCATGCCGGTGCAGGCATCGACGAATCAGCCGGATCCCGCCACGCTGCGCCTGGCCTATGCGGGCCTGCTGCCGTTTGTGATTGGCGCGCTGCTGCTGTGGATCGTGCGGCCCGATGCGCACCCGTATGTGGCGGCGGCGCTGTCGGCGTATGCGGGGGTGATCGTCTCGTTCCTTGGCGGCATTCATTGGGGCTTCGGCTTTCGTGCGCAGCCATCGGACCCGTCGCGCTTCGTCTGGGGCGTGGTGCCGTCGCTGGTCGCCTGGGTCGCGGTGGTGATGCCGCCGTATGCCGGTCTGGTGGTGCTGGGCGTGATGCTGGTGGTGTGCTATCTGGTCGATCGCCGGGTCTACCCGGTGCAGTTGTCGGGCGCCTGGCTGATCCTGCGTTTCCGGCTCACCGTCATCGCCAGCCTCGCCTGCTTCGTGGGTGCGGCGGGCAGCTGATCGCTCTGCAATCGCCACTGCGCTTTCCCCTACGCCATCCACACGGCCACCCCCACACTTGCGCGGCGCCCCATGATTTCCTACCGCATCGACGTCCACAACCCGAACGCGCACCTGTTCCGCGTCACGCTGACCGTGCCTGCGCCTGCCGCCACGCAGCGCCTGAGCCTGCCGGTGTGGATCCCCGGCAGCTACCTGGTGCGCGAATTCGCGCGCCACCTGAGCGGGCTCGAAGCGAGGCAGGGCAGCCGCGCGGTACGGCTCGCGCCGCTCGACAAGGCGACCTGGCAGGCCGAGTGCAGCGGGCGGGGCGCCCTGGTGGTGACGTACCTCGTCTACGCCTTCGACACCTCGGTGCGCGCCGCCTTCCTCGATGCGCAACGTGGCTTCTTCAACGGCACCAGCCTGTGCCTGCGCGTCGAGGGCCGCGAGTCCGAGCCGCACCGCATCGAGCTGCGGTCGCTGCCGCGCGGCTGGCACGTTGCGACCTCGATGCCCGCGACTGCAGCCAGGGTGTTCGAAGCCGCCGACTACGACGAACTGGTTGACCATCCGTTCGAGCTCGGCACCTTCTGGCGCGGCCCCTTCAAGGCGCACGGTGTGCCGCATGAGCTGGTGGTGGCCGGCGCGCTGCCCGACTTCGATGGTGCGCGGCTGCTGGCCGACACGAAATGCATCTGCGAGACCGAGATCGCTTTCTGGCACGGCGATGCGCCGAAGCGTGGTGACATCCCCTTCCAGCGTTATGTGTTCCTGCTCAACAGCGTCGACGATGGCTACGGTGGTCTGGAACACGGCGCCAGCACCGCGTTGATCGCAGCGCGCCGCGACCTGCCGCGTGTGGTGCCCAACGGCGCTCCACCAGAACCGAGGAGCGACGGCTACCTGACGCTGCTGGGCCTGATCAGCCATGAGTATTTCCACACCTGGAACGTCAAGCGCCTGAAGCCACGCGATTTCGCGCCCTGCGACTACACCCGTGAAAACTACACCGAGCTGCTGTGGTTCTTCGAGGGCTTCACCTCGTACTACGACGACCTGCTGTTGCGCCGTGCCGGGCTGATCGACGAAGCGCGCTACCTGAAGGCGATCGCCAAGACCGTCACCAGCGTGCTCGGCATGCCGGGGCGGCAGGTGCAGAGCGTGGCACAGGCGAGCTTCGATGCCTGGGTCAAGTACTACCGCGGTGATGAGAACACGCCGAACGCGACGATCAGCTACTACACCAAGGGCTCGCTGGTCGCGCTGGCGCTGGACTTGAGCCTGCGCGCCCACAAGTCACGCCGCCCGGCCACGCTCGACGCCGTGATGCGCGGCCTGTGGGCGCGCAGCGCGGGCGGCCCGATCACCGAGGCCGACATCGTCGAGGTGCTGCGCGATGTCGCCGGCCCGGCGCAGGCCGATGCGCTGACCCGGCATCTGCGCGAGTGGGTGCACGGCACTGGCGACCTGCCGCTGAAGGATCTGCTGAAGCGCTTCGGCGTGCAGTGGCAGGCGCCACCGACCACGCTGGCGCAGCGCCTGGGCGTGCGCGTCAGCGAAAGCGCGTTGACCGGCATCAAGGTCGCCCATGTGCTGCGGGGCGGTGCCGCTGAGCGCGCCGGGCTGTCGGCCGGTGACGAGGTGCTGGCGCTCGGTGACTGGCGGTTGCGCCGACTCGACGATGCACTGCGCCTGCTGACACCGGGCGAGCCAGTGGTGCTGCTGGTGTCGCGCGATCAGCGCCTGCTCAGGCTGTCGCTCGATGTGCCCGAGTCGGCCGATGTGGCAGGCGCCGTCACGCTGACGATCGACGCGCAGGCTCCGCGTGCCACGCTCGCGCTGCGCAGCGCTTGGCTGGGCGGCTGAGCGCCGCTGCGGGTTCGACACCTCCGATGACCTCCACGGCGCCAGCCCCGGTGGCCGGCCGCAGGCGGATCGCGGGCAGCGTGGCGCTGGTCGTTGCCGTCCTGGTGATGCACGCCTGCGTGATGCGCAGCATCAACGACAGCGTGATCGATTTCGACCAAGGCAAGAGGCCGACACGCATCGAGCTGGTGCCGGTGCAGGACATGGCCTTCGCCGCGCCGCCTGCGCCTGTGGCGGTATCGCCGCCACCGCCTGCTGCACCAGCGCCACCGCGGCGTCCACGACAGGCCAAGCCGGTGGCTGCAGTGGCGTCGGCACCTGTGGCTGCCGCATCAGCGCCTGAGCCTGATCAGGCACTGGCCGCTGCATCACCGGAGGCGCCTGCCAGCGTGCCTGAGCTCGCGGCGTCGGCCACAGTCTCGGTGCCAGCCCCAATCCCAGCCCAGCCCGCAGCGGCCGCCGTCGCCAGCCCTGCGGCATCGCTGCCAGTGGTCGCTGCGGCCGTGCCCGCGTCGGCGCCGGCATCGGCTGTCGACACCTTCGGCTGGCCCCCGTCGACCCGCATCAGCTACGAGCTGACCGGCAACTTCCGCGGCGAGGTCTATGGCAGCGCGCAGGTCGACTGGGTGCATGTCGGCGAGCGCTACCAGGTGCACCTCGACGTGGTCGTCGGCGCCTCGTTCGCGCCGCTGTACTCGCGCCGCATGAGCAGCGATGGGCGGTTGACCGACGCGGGCCTGGTGCCCGAACGCTATGACGAAGAGAGCAAGGCCGCGTTTCGCGACCGCAAGCGCGCCAGCGTCACGCTGGAGCCCGATGCGGTGGTGCTGAACAGCGGCCAGCGCGTCGAGCGCGTGCCTGGCGTGCAGGACACGGCCAGCCAGTTCGTGCAGCTCACCTACCTGTTCACACGGCACCCCGAGCTGCTGAAGCCCGGCGGCACGATCGAGCTGCCGCTGGCCCTGCCGCGCCGCATGAGCATGTGGGCGTACGACATTCGAGAGTCCGAGCCGGTGTACACCCCGATCGGCGCCATCGACGCCATCCCGCTGCAACCGCGCCGCGAGTCGCGCAAGGGCGACGAGCTGTCGGCCACCGTCTGGTTCGCCCCCAGCCTGAAATACCTGCCGGTGCGCATCCGCATTCAACAAGATGCCGAGACCTACATCGACCTGATGATCAAGCGGCGGCCGCAA
>JANMXL010000281.1:0-8403 GCA_031380885.1 Burkholderiales bacterium
CAGCCCGACATCGTGATGGCGGTGCAGCGCGGCATCGACGAGATGCCGGGCCGGCCCGGCTGGGCGCGGCTGACCGCCTTGCGCGACCACCGGGTGTGCGGCTTCAGCAACGAGCGCTATGAAGTGCTGGTGCGTCCCGGACCTCGGCTCGGGGAAGCAGCACAGCTGCTGGCCGATTGCCTGCTTGCTTTGGGTACAGCCACGAGATGATTGACCAAGCGCTCGCCGCCAGCGACCACCGCATGGCCACCGACCCAGGCGCCGCCCGCCGTCGGCGGCTCGCGGTCGGCTTGCTGTGGGTCGGCATCGCCTTGGCGCTGGCGGGGCTGGCCGCCGGCAGCGATGGCTGGTCACTGCCTCGGTGGGGCGATGCAGACGCCGGGCTGATCCTCGGCCAGATTCGCGCTCCGCGCACGCTGGGCGCCTGGCTGGTCGGCGCGCTGCTGGGCCTGGCCGGTGCCATCGCGCAAGGCCTGTTTCGCAACCCGTTGGCCGATCCGTACCTGTTGGGCTCGGCGGCCGGGGCGTCGCTGGCGGTGGTGCTGGTGCTGGCGGTCGGCTCGCTGGGCGGCGTGGTGACGGTGATGACCGCTGCCAGCGGGCTGGCACGCCTGGGTCTGGTCGGTGCGGCCTTTGTCGGCGCGTTCGTCGGCGTCGGGCTGACGCTGGCGCTGGCCCGCGGCGCGCAGCAGACGCCACGGCTGCTGCTGGCCGGTGTGGTCGTCGGCGTGGTGCTGTCGGCACTCGGCGACCTCGTCTCGACCGTCGCGCCCGAGGCCTTGCGGGGCAAGCAGGTGTTCATGCTGGGCACCACTGGCTTTTTGGGCTGGGCGAGTGTCGGCGTGCTGACTGCAGGGCTGCTCTTGACGCTGCCGGTCGCCTGGCGATTGGCCCGTGTGCTCGATGCCTTGACGCTGGGCGAAGACAGCGCGCGCAGCCTGGGCCTGGCACTGGGGCGCTGGCGGCTGTTGCTGGTAGCGGTGCTGGCGCTGGCCACCGGCATCGCGGTGTCGCAGGCCGGGCTGGTGGCTTTTGTCGGCTTGGCTGCACCGCACTTGGTGCGTCGCTGCGCGCCCGCGCCGAATGGCTACACCTTGCTGGCCAGCGCCGCGGCCGGTGGCACGCTGCTGCTGGCCGCCGATGTGCTGGCGCGCAGCCTGATCGCGCCCCAAGAGCTGCCGGTCGGTGTGGTCACCGCGGTGCTCGGTGGCAGCTACCTTTTATGGCTGCTGCGGCAGCGCCGGCTCGGATGAGCAGCGCGACCCTGTCCTCTGGTGCCTTGCGTGCCGAGGGGCTGCAGGCCTCGCTCGGCGGCGCGCCGGTGCTGCGCGGCGTGTCGCTCGCATTGCAACCCGGCTGGACGGCGATCGTCGGGCCCAACGGGGGCGGCAAGTCGACGCTGCTGCGCGTGCTGGCCGGGCTGCTGGCGCCGCAGTCGGGACACGTGATGTTGGACGGTCGTGTGCTGACCGACCACAGCGCACGCGAACGCGGCCAGCGCATCGCCTGGCTGGCGCAGCACGAGGCTGGTGAGGGCAGTGGTGAGTTGACGGTGCGCGATGTGGTGCAGCTGGGGCGGCTGCCCCACCTCGGCCTGTTCGCAGCGCCCAGCCCGCGCGACGATGCGGCTGTCGATGCCGCGATGGCGGCCACCGAATGCAGCGACTGGCAGTGCCGCCGCCTGCACGAGCTGTCGGGCGGCGAGCGTCAGCGGGTGCTGCTGGCCCGTGCGCTGGCGGTCGGTGCGTCAGTGCTGCTGCTCGATGAGCCGACGACCCACCTCGACCCGCCCCACCAGGTCGCCGTCGTGCGGTTGTTGCAGCGCCTGGCCGCCGCCAGCACGACGGTGGTCAGCGTGCTGCACGATCTGCCGCTGGCGCTGCAGGCCGATCGCCTGGTGGTGCTGCACCAGGGCAGGGTGCGTGCCGAGGGCTCGGCCCATGCCGCCGAGGTGCAGGCGGCGCTGGTGCAGGTGTTCGGTGGCGCGCTGTCGATCGAGCAGGTCGGCGGGCGCCTGACCGCGGTACCCTGCTTGTGATGAGTTCCGGAATTCGATGAACCCCACCATCGCCACCGCTGCGTTGCGGCTGCGGCTGCAGCACCGGCTCGACCACAAGACCAAGCCCCTCGGTTCGCTGGGCCGCATCGAAGCACTGGCGCTGCAGCTCGGCTTGATCCTGCGAACCGAACAGCCGGTGCTGATGCAGCCGCAGATGGTCGTCTTCGCTGGTGACCACGGGCTGGCGGCGCGCGGCGTCTCGGCCTATCCGTCAGACGTGACCTGGCAGATGGTCGATAACTTCCTGGCCGGTGGCGCAGCCGTCAGCGTGCTGGCGCGCCAGCATGGTCTGGCGCTGACGGTGGTTGATGCCGGCGTGCGCCATGACTTCGCACCGCTCGCCGGCCTGCTGAACCGCAAGATCGCGCCGGGCACCGCCGATGCACTCGACGGTCCGGCGATGAGCGAGGCGCAGTGCGCACAGGCGGTGCAGGCGGGTCGTGACGTCGTGCGCGAGCTGCCGGGCAACGCGCTGCTGCTGGGCGAGATGGGCATCGGCAACACATCGAGTGCTGCGCTGCTGCTGGCACGGCTGACCGGCGAGCCGATCGAGCGTTGCATCGGCCGCGGCACCGGGCTCGATGACAGCGGCCTGGCGCGCAAGCTGTCGGTGCTGGCAGCCGTGCTGGAGGCGCATCCGGGCGTCGAAGCGCCGCTGCAGGCGCTGGCTGCGTTCGGCGGCTTCGAGATCGCGATGATGGCCGGTGCGGTGTTGCAGGCAGTTGAAGAACACCGCGTGGTCGTCGTCGACGGCTTCATCACTGGTGCGGCAGTGCTGGTGGCGCAGCGTCTTGCTGAAATCGACGGCGGCTCGATCGTCGAAGGTTGTGTGTTCGCGCACCGCTCCAATGAAGCTGGCCACGCCTTGATGCTGCGTGCGCTGGGCGTGACCCCACTGCTGGACCTGGGCCTGCGGCTGGGCGAAGGGTCTGGCGCGGCATTGGCCTGGCCTCTGATTGAGAGTGCGGCGCGGCTGCTGTGCGAGATGGCGAGCTTCGAGTCGGCCGGTGTCGCCAGCCGCGCTGAATCACCCCCGCTGGCATGACGCGGTGACGGTGCCCACGCCCTCATCAACGGTGCCCGAGGCTGCGAAGGCGCCGCCTCCGCGGTCCTCTCGGTTGTTGCACGAGCTGCGGCTGGTATTCATCGCGCTGCAGTTCTTCACCCGCGTGCCGGTGCCACGCTGGGTTGGTTTCGAGCCGGACTGGCTGCACCAGAGCGCACGCCATTTCGCCTTGATCGGCGCCGTCGTCGGGGCGGTCGCCGCGGCGGTGTTGTGGGCATCGAGTTTGGTACTGCCAGGGCCGGTCGCGGTGCTGCTGTCGATGGCGATCACGATGCGGCTCACCGGTGGATTCCACGAAGACGGCTGGGCCGATACCTGCGATGGATTGGGTGGCGCGGTGAGCCGCGAGCGCGCGCTGGAGATCATGAAAGACTCGCGCATCGGCGCCTATGGCGCGATGGGCCTGGTGATGATGCTGGGGCTGAAGGCGGCCGCGCTGGTGTCGCTGCCTGTGGGGTGGGGCTGTGCGGCGCTGCTGCTGGGCCACACCGCGTCCCGTGCGGCATCGACGGCGCTGATCCGCTTCCTGCCCTATGCCGGCGACCCTGCGCATGCCAAGGCCAAGCCGCTGGCGCAGCGCATCTCGACGGCAGGGCTCGTTGTGTCCTGCGGCTGGGTGGTGCTGGTTGCTGGCGGGCTCGCACTCAGTCAACCGCTGTGGACCACCCCGGTCGCCGTCGGGCTGCTGTTCGCGGTGCTCGGTGCGATCGGGTGCGCGCGCTGGTTCCGCCAACGCCTCGGCGGGGTCACCGGCGACACGCTCGGTGCCACGCAGCAGCTCACCGAACTGCTGCTGCTGTTGGCGTGGTCGGCCGTGTGGCATGGCACGCCCGGCGCATGACGATCTGATGGCAGGGCGCGAGCCGACGCTCTTCGTCTGGCGCCACCCGCAGCCGGTGGCTGCCGAGGGACGCTGCATCGGCCGCACTGACCTGCCGGTCGATCCGCGCAAGGCCAAGCGCCTCGCGCATCGCATTCGCCGCCACGCGCGACGCCACGGCTTGCCGCGTGAGGTGCATACCTCGCCATTGCGGCGCGGCGCTGATGTGGGTCGCTGGCTGGCGCGCTGGGGCTGGGTTCACCACATCGATGCCGCGCTCGCCGAGATCGACTTCGGCGCCTGGGACGGCAAGCACTGGGAAGCGATCGGCGAGCCCGCCATCAGCGCCTGGTGCAACGATTTGGCGAGTCACCGAGGGCATGGCGGAGAGACCGTCTCTGACTTGTTTGACCGCTGCGCCGACTGGCTGGCCCGCGTCGCAGTGCCGCCGGCGCGCTGCGTCGTCGGCCATGCCGGATGGATCAATGCCGCGCGCCGGCTGCGCCAGGGCGGTGGGCCGCCGATCGCCGCGAGCGAATGGCCGGCGGCACCGGGCTATGGCGAGCGGCTGGACCTGGTTTGACCGAGTGGAGCCTGCACATGGTCGCCAGATGGCCGCCGCTGTGACGATTTCGCTCCTGCAGGCGTGCCAAGCCAGCGTTCATCTGGCCGTGCGCTAATCGCGCACCACGAACCCCCCGCCGGAGCCCCTCATTTTTCAACGCAAACTCCCCAGGGGCCTGCGCCGTCTCGGGCCTGGCCTGATCACCGGCGCTGCCGACGACGACCCAAGCGGCATCGCCACCTACTCACAAGCCGGCGCGCAGTTCGGATACTCGATGCTCTGGACGGTGGTGTTCACGTTGCCGCTGATGGTCGCGATCCAGATCGTCGGTGCCCGCATCGGCTACGTGACCCGGCGCGGGCTCGCGGCCAACATCAAGGACAGCTTTCCGCGTTGGGTGCTGATCGCGGTGGTCGGCATGCTGCTGCTGGCCAACACCCTCAACCTGGCCGCGGACATCGCTGCGATGGCCGAAGCCTTGCGCCTGCTGGTCGGTGGATCGGCCCACATCTACGCGGTGACCTTCGGCCTGCTGTGCCTGGTGCTGCAGGTCTTCCTGCCGTATCAAATCTATGTTCGATGGCTGAAATGGCTGACGCTGGCGCTGCTGGCCTATGTGGCGGTGGTGTTCTCGCTGCACCTGGACTGGTGGAAGGTGGCCGGAGCCATCGTGCACCCGCAACTGCCCGGAGG
The DNA here is from genome assembly GCA_031380885.1 of Burkholderiales bacterium. GTDB lineage: Bacteria > Pseudomonadota > Gammaproteobacteria > Burkholderiales > Burkholderiaceae_C > PBB1. The sequence goes on from JANMXL010000281.1 coordinate 5,204, forward strand.
CCACGCGGTGCTGTTGATGGTGGTCGCGGTGTTCGGCACCACCATCAGCCCCTACCTGTTTTTCTGGCAGGCTGCGCAGGAGATGGAGGACACGCAGGCCGATGCCGATGTGCCCCGCACCGCCGCCAATGTGCGACGCCACCTGCGGCGCATCAAGGCCGACACGATCGTCGGCATGACGTTCTCCAACCTGATTGCCTTCTTCATCATCCTGAGCACTGCCGCCACGCTGCACGCGGCTGGCATCACCGACATCCAGACCTCGGCGCAGGCTGCCGAAGCGTTGCGGCCACTGGCGGGCGACTTGACCTTCGTGCTGTTCAGCCTGGGCATCATCGGCACCGGGATGCTGGCGGTGCCGGTGTTGGCCGGCTCGGCGGCCTACGCGGTGGCCGAAGCCGTTGGCTGGCACGGCAGCCTCAGCCTTCGCCTGGATCGGGGTGAAGGTCGCGGCTTCTATGGCGTGATTGCCGCCGCCACGGTCGGGGGCGTGATCCTGTGTTTCAGCCCCACCGACCCGGTCAAAGAGCTGTTCTGGTCGGCCGTGCTGAATGGCGTGATCGCGGTGCCCATCATGGCGGTGATGATGTTGCTGGCCTCTCGGCATGCGACGATGGGTGACCAGGTCATCGGCAAGCGCCTGCGCTGGCTCGGCTGGTGCGCCACCGCCGTGATGGCCTTCACCGTGATGGCGATGTTCGCGACGCTGTGATGGTGGCCGTCTTTTTCAATCCGATGGTGAAGGTCGCATGAGGCGTCTGATTTCTCATCTGCGTGTGCGCCCCCGGCTGGTGATGTCGGTGGTGGTCGGCATCGCGGCCGCCTTGTTGCTGCCTGGCGTGCACCACGCCGTGTCGCGCTGCCTGTTCGGCTGGAACGTCGCGGTCTGGCTGTACCTCGTATTGGCCGCGGAGATGATGTTGCGGGCCGATCACGCCAGGCTGCGGCGCATCGCTGTTGCGCAGGCCGAAGCGGCCGCGACGGTGCTTGCGATCGTCATCCTTGCCGCGCTGGTCAGCCTGGTCGGCATCGTCGCCGAGCTGATGGCGGCCAAGGCGCCCGGCACACCGCATGCGCTGCCGCATGTGCTGTTCGCGCTGGCGACTGTGGCCGGTTCGTGGCTGCTGGTGCCGACGATGTTCGCGTTGAGCTATGCCAGTCAGTACTACCGAACGGCGCACGGCAGCGGGTTGAATTTCCCGCAGGCCGACGACAGCTTCAAACCCGACTACGCCGACTTCCTGTACTTCTCGTTCAGCATCGCGGTGGCCTCGCAAACCGCCGACGTCAGCATCTCGACGCAGGGGCTGCGCCGACTGGTGCTGCTGCAATCGGTGCTGTCGTTCGCCTTCAACACTGCGATCCTGGCCTTCACGATCAACATCGCGGCCAGCTTGTTCTGAGCGACGGTGGCGAGCTGGATGGCTTCAGTCACCGGTTGAGCGGGATCGTGCTGAAGCGCTGCGCAGCCAGCGCTTGCCGTGGGCGAACCAGGCGTGCCGTGCGCAGGCGGTGACGGCTGCCCAGCCCGCGCGACGGTTGACGCTGGTCGGCTGATGCGCTGACGCGGCAGCACTCACGGAAGCGGCCAGCACGCAGCGCAGCGAACGCGGGTGCTTTGCCGGTGCATGTTTCTCGATCAGGCGCACATCGAACCCGGCGTGGGTGGCCAGATGGGCCAGCGTGTCGGTACTGAAGTGCCAGAGGTGCGCGATGTGCAACATCTTCAGCTTGCGGTACTCAAGGACATCGGGCACCTCGATGTACACCCGCGCATTCGGCGCCAGCAGCGGCTTCAGCGACTGCAGCACCTGCACTGGGTGTTTCAGGTGTTCGAGCACGTGGTTGATGATGACCAGATCGATCGGCGGCGGCTGCGAAACGCGCAAGTCATCGAGGCTCGCATGCCACTCGCAGCCCGCATGGGCCATCGCAAAGCGGCCGAAGATCGGGTTGGGTTCGATCGCGATGCGCCGGGTGCTGGGCACCTGGTCGCCCACGGCTTTCAGCATCGAGCCTTCGGCCGCACCGATGTCGAGCACCACCATGCCGGGCCGCAACTCGCCGCGCGCCACCAGCCATTGCGCCGTGGCGGCACAGCGTCTGTCGATGCGCGCAGAGCGGATGTGTTCTGCGGTGGGGATGCCATCGCGTGGGCCAACGTCGCTGTAGAAATGGCGGTAGTGGTTCGCGTAGAAATCGTCGAGCGCGTCCGCCGTCGGTTGCGGGTTCGTCATCACCAGACCACAATCCAGGCAGCCGACGGTGACCAGTCCCATGTTGTAGCGGTCGGTCGCAGCCAGGCGCTCGAACTCGATACCTTGACACAGAGGGCAGGCGACCTGTTCGAGGCGACTGCGATCGAGATTCCACGAGGAGGTCTGCATCGGCGGGGTAGTGGGCGAGCGCGGCGCCTGCGAAATTGAAATTCAATTGTAGGAGTGCAACGCCTGCAGCCTCACCATTTCTACGTGGGTTGGCAAGTGCACATCCAGCCAAGGCGGCATCAAACCTCATCAAGCATGGGGTGTCGTTCCCGCTGGCCTCGACCGTGTTCGCAGATGCGCGCTGAACACCAGCCATTGGGTGATCACGCTTCGGCTAAAGGTAAATGGCAGAGGCTCTGGCGCGAGAACCCAAACCGAGGACCCGAAAGGTCGAGGCGCAGCGAGACCGCATGTTTGAACCTGAGCGAGGAAACCGAGGCAGTAGCTCGGAGAGTGTTCTCGGGCCAGAGCCGCTGAAGTAGGCGGCTGGCCGAAGCGAGCCGATTAAATGGGCTGGTGTTGAGGCACTCTTCTTTGGTGACTTTCTTCTGTGCCAGCAGAAGAAAGTTACTCGGCAGCCGGGCCGAGACCCGGCGCGCTGCCAGCAAGGCAAACAGACGCGTCAGGTCGAACCCGTCGACTTGCTCGACAACGCCATCGGCGATGGCCCATACAACAAAGCCGAAAACAGCATGAACATCAACCCGGTGTTCGACCGCCAGAGGTACGACTCCGACAGGCAGATGAAGAAATAGAACACCGGCAGCCCGATGCGCAGCGGGCGCAGGCCGTCGTCGGACCAGCGCCTTGTCAGCCATGGCGGCGCGATCCATACCGCCAACAACAGCAGGCCGCCCACGGTGCCGGTGGTGGCCAGGTTGAACAGCAACTGGTTGTGCGGGTTGCGCACCGGCATCCAGGCAGGCGAGCGCT